>JBDKRX010000019.1:0-138324 GCA_039683175.1 Phycisphaerales bacterium | reverse complement strand
CTGATTACCTTCGTCAGTAATTCACGTCGGCAGGAGTCTGCCTATCTCATCAGGATTCCTCCTCTCTTGTCTCCTCATCTCCTCTGCAAAAACGGCAGAAGTCGAGCTTACGGCGTCACTACGAACGAGCGTCGGATGGTATCTCGGCGTCTGGATATTGGAAGACCTCCTCGACGGTCGTATGGAACGCCCGGGCAATGCGAAAGGCCAAAGGCAGTGAGGGGGCGTACTTGCCCGCTTCGATGGCGAGGATCGTCTGGCGCGTGACGCCGACCTTGTCCGCAAGCTCCTGCTGGGTCATCTCGTTGTGGTCGAACCGCAGCCGGCGGATCCGATTGCTGATGCGGTCGTCATTCATCCTTGCCCCCTCTGCCGTACTGGACCAGAAGCGAGACGAAAAACGCATAGGCATGGCACACTCCGGCGCCAACCGCCATCCCCGGCAGCCATGTGACGGGAATCGAGGCTTTCTCACCCAGGACGAAGCCGGGAGCAAAGGATGCCACCATGAGAAAGAGATACGCGATGCTGAGACTGGCCAGATTGGCGTTTCTCTGGATCTCCATGTCCCGCTCGTCGAACAGGACGGCGCCCCGGGCCGGCCTGAGTCGGAAGAACACGACCCCGCCCACACAGGGGACAACGGCTACGAAGAAGAGCAACAGGATGCTCAGCCAACGAACGTGAAGAACACTCAGCGTCACAGCCGCGACCGCCAGGAGCAACGTCAGGGACATCGAACTGAGAATGGCCAACGCCCGTTTCTGCTGTCGATTCATAACGAGTCTCCTTTACCGGCTCGACCGTACTGAACCAGAATCGCCACGGAGTAGACCAGCCCTGCCGCAAGGCACACACCGAAGAGGATGAACGTCAGGACATAAACGGGAACGGAACCCGCCTCTCCAACCACAATTGCCAGGACCAGAACCGTCGCCGCCAGAAACAGCAGGATCGAGATGAAGCCTGCGAGAATCGCGTTCTTCATGATCGCCTTGTCTCGCTCGTCGGCCTCGGGTTCGGCCGGACTTTGCCTTCTGCGAGACAGGGCGACCCACCATGTAGCCATCGCTGCGAACGCGAGCAGCAAAGGCGCCGACTCAGACATCCGTGGCAAGCCCTTGAGAACGAAGATTCTGATGAACAGATAGCCCAAGAACGCGGCGTTCAGCAGGAAAGCCGAGAGGGTCATCAAGGCGCCTTTCTGTGTCCTGTTCATGGTTCTTCTCCTTTCAGCGTCCGACCATACAGAATCAGGGTGCCCACACCCTGTACGAGATTGAAGAGGACGAGGCCTCCTACAAGAGTCAGAGGCATGACGTTTACTGAGATTGAGCCATTGGGGCCGACGAGGCACCACGTAATCACACACGCCGTGACAAAATAGAGCCAGAGCACAACGTATGAGACCATCACGATTTTCTTATGAATAAGCTGGTCTCGCTCGTCGAAAGCAATCTTCTTCTGGTCTTTGCGGAATCTTCGCTGGATATAGGGCAGCAGCCAGAGCAAACCGCCCCAGAGGACCGTCACGGTGAACATCAACAAGGGGGCGAAGGATAGTCCTCTGTCGTAAACGATGAACACGGCGACAGCGCTGGGAATGACGAGAATCGGACCTCCCAAAAGCAGGCCCGTCCACGCTTCTTCTTTCTGAGTCATGATCTTCCTCCTTTCGCTCCCCGGCCGTACTGGATGACAATGGCGAAGGACACTACGATGACGAACAGATACACCGCGCCGAAGCCGGCCAGGTGGCTGTTCTTCTCGATCTGCTTGTCCCGCTCATCGGATGTGACGGCGCCCTGGTCCGGCTTGACGCGAAGACACACCAGCACGCCGGTTCCCTGGACGACGGCCGCCGCGACCAGCAGCAGGCGTGCCGGGCGCCAGTCGAAATGGCGCGCCGCCAGGGCTGCAATTGCCAGAATCGCCGCAACAGACATCGAGACCACGATAGCCAGCGCCCTTTTCTGCTCTCGATTCATAGCTCCATTCTCCTATCCAATCGGCACCCAAGGCTGTACTGTACACATTACTTAATGTACTGTATACAATACATTCAGTCAAGCAGATTTTACTGTGTCGCGCGTTTTTTTTGTGGAAACCCAGGGTCAGGGGGCGGGGTGCCGGCTTGAGCGACTGAACTCGATCCGGCCTTCTTCCAGGGGATTGCGGCGTTTGCCGGGCGGCGTGTCTTTCTGGGATTCCGGTTTCGTCAGAGGCACATCGAGGGTCAGTGTGCCTGCGCCTTGTCGGAAGATCGTCAGGGAGATGGATGGCTCCGTCCGCGCCCTGAATGCGCCCAACTCGAACTCGAGCAGATTGGTGACGGGCGTCGAGCCCACAGCGACAATCACGTCCTTTCCCTTCAGGCCCGCTTTCTCGGCGGCCTCGCCCGGCCGCACCGACTGCACGAACACGCCCTCGTGCAGATCGATCCCTCGATTGAGGGCCAGTGCCGGACTCATTCGTTCCAGTTCCACGCCGAGCGAAGGGAACTCGAACTCCTCGACCAGACGTCTCACATCGGTCCCGATCACACGGTTGACAATCTCGACGAGGTCCCTGCCGTCCAGCGTCTCCTGTTGTGCAACCTCGCAGGTGATGTACGGAATCGTCTGCTCGCCGTAGGTGTCCGCGATCAGCAGGAACAGGCCGAGTGCCGCGTTGTAATACGTTCGCTCGTGCTCCGTCACAGACGATTGGGGCCATGAGAACAGCTTGTCCTTGATTGTCGCCAGCGACGTAAACGGGTTTGCGTGTAGCAGTGCCTCGCGATACGGAAGCCGCTGCTCGCTCGGGATCTCCGTCGCAACGATTTCGTACGCGACGTGGCCGGCGTAATTGGCCAGGCCCTCGCGGAACCAGCGGGTGTAGTTGTTGAAGTCCGCCCTCAGGACGAGCCCCTGCCACGAGAGATCGGGCAGGATCAACCCGCCGGCGCCGGCCACGAGTGAGGTCTCCACAAGTTCATGCATCATCAGATAGGGATAGCCATGATTCTGGGCGATGATGGCGTCGCAGGACTCCTCGCCCACTCGGACGAACAGAGGCACCGGAAACTCATTCGGTTCGACCGACAACGTGATGTCGTAGTTCTGCGGCTTTTGATCGAAGCGAATCAGGTAGACCGTGGTCCGGGTCGAGATGGCGATTCCCGTCCGCTCGCGCACCTTGTTCACGAGATCGGCGGTCCGGTCCGCGATGCCCTGCGCCTGCGGCCCAAGTCCCCGCTGATATCGAACGACCACATCGCCTGCGATGGTGGACCCCTCGAATTCCACGTCGGTCAGTGTATCGTTCGTCAGGGTGTACATGACGCGGCTGCCATAGCGGACCTGCCACTGATCGCACGCCCCCCGCTCCAGGATGCTCTCCGTGATCCCGCGATTGAACATCCGGCACCCGGTCGCCAGGCCGAGCAACACGACCATCCCCAACCACGGCGTCCTGCCTATGCGATGTCCCATATCATACCCCAGCACCTTTGGCTCAACGTCAGAGTACCGGAACTCGTGGCGGCCGTAAAGTCAATTCATCGTCCTTTCGCGTTGCCTTTCGGCCCACGCGGTGGCATAATAGGGGTCGAAAGGCGTCGCGACGCATGTTCTTCAACGGGCGCCGGTCCCTCGACCGGCCGGCAGGTGGGAAGGGGAACAATGATGAAGAATCGCATACAATTGACCTTGACGGTCGCAGTTCTCGTTTGGGTCGGCCGAGTACCGGCGGCGATCGCCCAGGCGATCATCGCCGACCACACCTGCACGGATATCACCCAGATCCCCGAGTCCGCGATCCTGCAGACCAAGGCGACGCTCCACATCGCCTACGGTCACACCTCCCACGGCTCGCAGATCACCACCGGCATGACCGGGCTCGTCGCCTTCGCCAACGCCGGCGGCAAGGGCCTGAGACTGCCCAAGGACATCTTTGCCTGGAAACGCGGCGGCGCGAACGGCGCGCTTGATCTGCACGACTACGCCCTGGGCGGGGACGTCGGATACTATCCCGACTGGGTCAACAACACGCGGGCCTATCTGAACGACCCGCAGAACGCCCATGTGAACGTCATCCTCTGGTCCTGGTGCGGGCAGGTCAGCGGCAAATACAACGACGACACCTTGTTCCCCCAGTACATCGAGCCGATGAGCCAACTGGAGCGAGACTATCCACACGTCACCTTCGTGTACATGACCGGGCACGTCGATCACGGCGACGACGACGACAACAAGGCCGCCAACCAGGTCATCCGGGATTACTGCGAAGCCAACGGCAAGGTGCTCTATGACTTCGCCGACATCGAGAGCCACGATCCCGACGGTGTCTATTATCCCTTCCCAAATGATAATTGCGACTACTACGCCTCACAGACGGGGGCGATCCTGGGCAACTGGGCCACCGCCTGGCAGGATAGTCACCCCGTCAATGTGGACTGGTACTCGTGCGAATCGGCGCACAGCGAGCCGCTCAATGCGAACAGGAAGGCCTACGCCGCCTGGTGGCTCTTCGCAAGGCTTGCCGGCTGGTCCGGCCAAGCGTGCTCCGAGAGCGATCTGAACTGCGATGGGACGGTGGACCTGCTGGATCTGGCCATCCTCAGCCGGCACTGGCTCGAAGACCTGTGAGCCCAGGCGGCGGCAATCCGGACCGGGCCCGAACTCAACAGGACTTCGTGCGATCCCCGGTTGTCCCGGCAGTCCCCGTCAAATCGCCTTCGTGGTCGGGGACCGAGATGAGGAATGTGCTGCCCTTGCCCGGGGCCGTTCTCATTCTCATGCGTCCTCCGAGCAGCTCGACGCGCTCGCGAATGCTCAAGAGCCCGAATCCCTCGGCCTTGCCCAGGGCGCTTGGATCGAAGCCGCACCCCTTGTCGGAAATCGTCAGCCACACGCGGCGCCGGACACGTTGCAGACGCAATCGAGCCTCTCCCACGCCGGCGTGCTTCACCACGTTGAACAGCATTTCACGACCCGCCTTGTAGAGCAATGCCCGCAGCGTTTCCGATTGCGGATCGATCCGGCCGCGGATCTCGACGTGGACGACGATCCCATGCTTGGCCTGCAACCGACGGGCCAGCCACTCGAAAGTCTCACCCAGGTCGCTCTCGTACAGCACCGCCGGGCTCAGTTCGTGCGACAGGCTGCGCGCCTTACCCATCGCCTCCTTGAGCAGAGCGCCGACGTGGCCGGCCAGCTCCTCCAATGCCGCGTCGTCCCGAATCCGGGTATGGAGCACCCCCAGGTGAAACTTGGCGGCAGCCAGCACCTGCTGGAGATCGTCGTGCAGAATCTCGGCCAACTGCTTTCGCTCCCGGTCCTCCGCCTGCGACAATTCGAGCGTGAGCTTCTGAAGCTGCCGGGCACGGCGCTGAAGCTCGTCCAGGGCTTCCTGCTGATTCGTGACATCCTCCAGGTTGAAGACCAGGAATCGCACATCGCCTGCATCGTTCAGCAACGGCGTGAGCTGCCAGTTCCAGTATCGCACGCGGTGCGGCTCCTCGAAACAGGCGAGCGGCCGGGCGTGGGCCCGATAGGGACGCTTCGTCCGCACGACCTGCTCGAAGATTTCCCGCATCCGGGCGTCCGGATAGAACATGAAACAGTCCCGACCGACAAAATACTCCGGCGTCTTGCCGTCGGCCTCTGCGTACGCATCGTTGACCCGAATGAAGCGAAAGGACCGATCCAGGAACGCCAGCGGCGTGATCGTGTGCTGAAAAAAGGCCTCGAGCATCTGGGATCGCCTGCGGAGCTTGCCCTCGGCGAGCCTGCGACGGGCCGCCTCCTCCTGCAAACGCGCGATCGTCGCCTGCAATTCCCCGGTCCGCGTCTGCACCTGCTCCTCCAGTGACTCGTTGAGCCTGAGCAGCTCGCGATCCTGCAACGGCGGCTTTCGAGCGTGTAGTCGCTCGTAGGCGTGTCGCGGTTCACGCGCGTCGTCGTTCACTTCGTAATTCGGCTCTCCGGCCATGATGGATTTCCTGTCATGCGTGCGCCGAACAGCTCACTCTCGACAGAGGCCCGTCCCCTGCCGAATACGTCTCACTTCTCTTCGCGCCATGGCCACCCACCGCATCCATGAACACGCCCCTTCATCCGACCCGATCCTCCATATGGCCATAGCATATACCCGGAAACCCGACGTCCGTCAAGCACATTCCGGCGACGGGGTCCCCGGTCTTCGTTCTCGCCTTCGCCGAAAAAAGACATCGCCTGTTGCGGAAACGATGCGGTGGTGGTAATCTGAAAGACTGTGGAGCCGCGGCGGCGCGCTGTGCGGGAGCCGCGAGAATCGTGGTTTGAGAGGAACCTCCAGCCCATGATCGTCCTGGAAACAGACAATCTCAGGAAGGAATTCGGCGCCCTGGTGGCAGTCGACAACGTCAGCCTGTCCATCGAGCAGGGACAAGTCCTCGGCCTGATTGGACCCAACGGCGCCGGCAAGACAACTCTTCTGCGAATCCTCGCCACCCTGCTGCGTCCGACGAGCGGCCGGGCGAGAATCCTGGGCCACGATCTGACGGCCCGGCGCCTGTCGATCCGCAGGCGGATCGGCTTCGTGCCGGACTTCTTCAATCTGTACGGCGATCTGACCCTTCGCGAGTGCCTGGGATTCTTCGCAGAAGCGTATGATGTCCAGCCGGAGTTGATTCCCAAGCGGGTCGATGACGTCCTGGAATACGTCGATCTCCAGGACAAACAAGACGGTCTCGTGCGACATCTCTCACGCGGCATGGTGCAACGGATGGGCGTGGGGATTCGCCTCGTCCACGATCCGGACCTGTACCTGCTCGACAAACCGGCCTCGGGTCTGGACCCCAAGGCCCGAATCCAGTTGCGCAACGTCCTGCGAAGGCTCCGCGACGAGGGCAAGACGATCCTCATCTCCTCCCACATCCTCACGGAGCTGTCGGGATTCTGCACGCACATCGCCATCATGGACAAGGGCGCCATCCGGCTGTTCGGGGCCGTGGAGGAGATCCAGCGCACGATCATCGGGGCCAAGCGGGTCGATGTCTCCGTCCTTTCAGATTGCCCCCGCGCGGTTGAGCTGGCCGGGCGAGTCCCGGGCGCCAAGGTCGTCGCCGTCCGGGAGGATACGTTCACAGTGGAGGTCCCGGACAACCCCAGGGAGGTGGCCGCACTGAATGCCCACCTGGTGAAGGGAGGGGTCGAAGTGATCGGGTTCTCCGAGCGCAAAGCGGACCTTGAAGAGTTGTTCATGAGAATCTCCAGCGACGAGGGAGCCCACGCACTATGAACAGGTTGATTCTGTCCAATCCACTGGTCCGGCGGTATTACCGCAGCCTGTTGCGGCCGAGCAGCTTCTGGATCTACATAACGATCTACGTCTCGGTGGTCATCCTGCTGCTGTTCGTCAACACCATATCCACAGGCAGCCTTTCGGTCCCGTACTACGCGTTCGCCCGAGGGCTCTTTGTCCAGTTTCTCGTGATCGAGGTGGTCCTTCTGTGGGTGTGGACCACGTATAATTCCGCGACCGTCCTGAAAGGCGAGATCCTGAACAGGACCTACGATTTCTTTCGACTGCTGCCGCTTTCGGCCCTGCAGAAGACGTGCGGACTCCTGATTGGCAGGAACCTCCTGGCCCTGCTGCTCGCGGGGGTGAGTCTTGTGCCCATCATCGGATTCGGATTGCTCGGACGCGTCAGCGTGGCGACGGAGGGACAGATTGTGCTCCTTCTGCTGTCGGTGGCGCTGTTCGCCAATTCCCTGGTCCTGCTGCTGTCGAATACGACCTCTCGAGCGCAGACCAAGACGAGCTCGACCGTGTGGCTTCTCCTCGTGGTCTTTTCCGCGCCTTTCGCTCTGGCGGCTCTGTTCTCGCTCGTCGGCGCCGTCTCGGAAATGCCGGAGGCCCGGAGATATTCCATTGCGTTCTACGCCATCCGCGCGCCCACCCTCCTGCTGATCGGCCTGATCGCCCTCTATTTCGCGGTCTGGAATATCCTCGGACTCGTGCGGAAGTTCACCGTGGAGGGCGAGCCGCTGTTCGGACGGATGTCGGCCTTGCTCTATCTGCTCGGGTACGAGATCATCGCCCTGGGCCTGTTCCTCCCGCACTTGCCCGACCATCAGGACAAGGCCTACCCGATGTGGCTGCTGGTCTCCCTGATCCCGGCGGTCCTGATCCCCCTGGGATCGATCCGGACCTTCGACAGCTACCTGGAACGATGCAATCCGTTCCGCTGCCAAGACAGGACCCTGCGATGGGCGATGTTGCGGTGCTCGAATCTCACGCTCGCCACAGGTCTGCTCGTCCTGTGGGTAGCATTTTCCGTCATCGCGGTCATGGTCAACGGAATGAGTCTGATGGAATTCGCGTATCATGCCGCCGGGATCCTGTCCTTCTGCCTGGTCCTGCTGCTGTTGCTGGAACTGTACGTCGTGTATCAACCCCGCTTCAACCAGATCGGCACGCTCCTGTGCTTTCTGGCTCTGATGTATTCAATCGTGCCTCTGATCCTCGCGGTCGCTACGCCGGTTGCATCGCTGCGGTTCTTCAGCTTCCTCGGCTTCTTCGTCTATCTCTTCGATCCGTCGCAAAGCCCGGGCGTCGCCGTCAAGGCGTCCATCCTCGGAGTGAACGCGCTGTTGTGCGTGATCCCCGCCCTGTTGATCGGCCACCGATACGCAGGCATTCGCCTGCTCAGACAGACGATGGCAGGAACCCAGCATCCCCAGAGCATTCAGCGGGCGGGCTGAGCCTTCTCGTCACAGCGGACGTCACTCGTATGTTCGCCGATGTGGAGCCGGCTGGATTCCTTCGTCAGCTTCGAGCCCAGGATGGCGACGTTCTCAAAGCCGACCTCCCGCACATCGTGTTCGGCGTCCGCGCCCTGGATCTGGACCAGGTACTCGCCGGGCGAGCCGTCGAGCGTCACGTTCCGAAATCGCACGTTGCGGATGAATCCGGGCACCTTGTTCTGCATGTATTGGTTCACCACGGGCCGCAGGCGGATGAACTCCCGCTGGCCTTCGCCGTGGATGCGAATGTCCTCGACCAGGATGTCCTCCATGCGCATGTCCTCGCCCGGCTCCAGGAGAAACGGCGTCATGGTGAAGTGAATGATGTCGAGGTTCCGCAGCGTCACGTTTCGCATGAACGCGGCCCGGCTCTCGTGCCCGAGCAGGAAGATGCGGGCCCGGTCGCACCAGAGGATCGAGTTCTCCACCGTGATCCGCTCGACATTGCTGTTCTCACCGCTCAGATCGAGACCCTTGAGTGCGACGCAATCGTCGTCGCTGCGGATAAAACAGTCCGTGATCAGCACGTCCTGCGAGTTGCACGGGTTGATCCCGTCGTCGTTCTGGACCCGGGAATTGCACAGCTTCACGTTGCGGATCGTCACGTTCCGGCTGCTCACCGGCACAATCGTCCAGTGAGACGAGCCGCGAAGCGTGACGCCGGTCACTTCGATGTTGCTGCTGTTGCGGATCGCAATGAGATTGCCGATAGGGCCCTTGCGCCATTCCCAGTCGGAGCCATCCAGAATGCCCCGCCCGCAGATCCGGATGTTCTCGCCCTGGACCAGCACCTCGCCCTTGACGACCGCCCCGCCGGCAAGATACAGCGTCTGGCCGGTCCCCAGGACGATCTTCTCCGGCTTGTGTACGCCGGGACCGAAATAGACGACGTTCGCATCGCCATCTTTTGGCGCGTTTGTTTCGAGTGGATTGGCGAACAGCAGCAGAGGCCCCTTTCTGCCATCGGGCTCAATGCTGATCTTGCACGGCCGGGCCAGCGTCAGGCTCAGCGTGTGATCGTCCTGGACCGTCATTCGCACCGCATCCGACTGCGGCCGGATCACAGTGTTGCGGAGCGACCGCTCGGACGCGATTCGCACCACGACGGGTCCCGACATGTCGAAATTGGCGAACGAGTACGGCCCACCGTAGTCGTACTCCTTGCCCGCGAAGGGCGGATCGAGCACCCGAGCCCCGTACACATCCACCTTCTGGCTACCTGCCTGCACCTGGTAGTCGCTCGAAACGAAGTCTCCCGCCGGAGCGGGATACGTCACAACGGCGCCCTCGGCGCCCATGCTGTTGCCTGCCCCTCCGCAAACCGCAAGGGCCGCAACCAGGACTCCACACACAACTATTCTCATCATGATCCTCGCTCTTATCCAAAGTGCAGTTCGACCACGTCCTTGTCGTGGAGGACGTGGGTGAGATGGACGCTCTGGCCGTCGTAGACGCCGGTGCCCCAGATGCGGGCGCTCTTGAGCTTCTCCGCCAGCTCTCGGTGGATCGCCCTGGCCATGTCGTGGACCGTCGTGCCGACCGGGAGCGTGAAGGGGTCATTCATATCCGCCGGCTTGCCGGGCGGCTTGGCGTAGACCCGCAGGATGTTCAACTGGCGAAACAGCATCTCGCCCAGCTTGTCGTACCCTTCTCCCGTCTGGGTCGAGAGCCTGAGGAACTCCGCCATCTTGTCGCAGGACTTGGTCACCAGCTCGAAGGCCCCACCGGCCGCGAGGTCCGCCTTGGTGCACAGGCACACCGCCTTCCTGGCCAGGGCGTTGCCCTGCGCATCCGCGGCAGGCGTCTTCTCGTCGAGCAGCAGTTTCTTGGATTCGAGGTAGTCGAGCAGGACGAGGACCTGCTCCTCGACATCTTGCGACAAATCGATCACCACGCCGATGAGGTCTCCGTTGCGATAGGTTCCCACCTGGCCCGGCGCACTGTAGTCGGCCGTGATCGGCGGCATGTCCACGAGCTGGATCTGCACGTCCTCGTATCGCACCATCCCCGGCACCGGGACCTGCGTCGCGAAAGGGAAATCCGCGACGATGACCTTGGCCTTGGTCAGGGTCGCCAGGATGCTGCTCTTGCCGGTGTTGGGCAGGCCCAGCAGGACGACCTGCCCGGCCCCCGACCGCGGCACATGGAAGATGTCCACGTGGCCGCCGCCCTTCTTGGCCTGCTGGGTCGCGGCCTCCTTGAAGTGGCTGAGCTTGCGTTTGAGGTCCGCCTGGAGGCCCTCGGTCCCCTTGTGCTTGGGGATCACGGCCAGCATCTCCTCCAACGCCGCGATCTTCTCCTCGTTGGTCGTTGCGCTGCGGAACCGTTCGTCCGCGTCCCGATAAGCTGGTGTCAAATTGGCCGGCATATCCACACAAAGTAAAAGGTAAAAAGGGAAAAGTCAAAAGTATCGCCCATCCGGTTCTATCGTACTTGCCTCTCCGGCGCGGGCCCTCCCGCCCTCTGGCATCTGCCGGCTCAGCCAAGCGGGCCCTCCTTCCGAGATTGGCTTCGTTTCGCACGATATCTTCGCAAGTTTGAAGTGCGAAGTTTGAAGTGCGACGTCAGAGCCGTCACCTGAAGCTTGCCCCTGTACACTTGAAACTTGACACTTCAAACTTGAAATTCCCTCCCGTGGTGAATCTGCGCCAAACGAAGCCAATTCCGCCGGTGCTGCGGACTCCTGACCCGCCGGCAGCTTGTCAGCCGAATATGAAGCGTTTTCCGGCGTGGCCGCCGTGCGTGCCTGCCGCTCCCGGCGCAGTTGGGCCATCGTCCGGTACAGGCTGCTCTCGATCCGCCGTTCATACATCAGCAGTCGGTCCAGCACCCGCGCATCGGCGAAGTCCTCCACGATCACCTTGCCCAGAGAGGAGTTCTCGTCGACCACGCCGGTAATGCCCCGATCCCACTGGCTCCCCTTGACTTGCTTCCACTCTTCGAGCCGGGCTTCCAGCAGGTCCGTCGGCTCGCCATCGTCGAGCGCCGCAAAGGCCGCGTTCTGGAGTCGTTCCGCCCGTCGAAGTCGCCAGGAGAGCCCGACGACCCGCTCCGCGAGCATCGTTTCCACCACTCCGGCCGGGCTCAGTTCCTGGAGCATCCCCTCCCGGTAGAGCTCGAATTCCTCCGGGTCTTCCCCTTGAATGACCGCCTCCTGGGCCAAGAGGCCATGCTTGAGGGCGTTCTGGGAGGCCCTCTCCTTGCCTCCGCGCGTACGCGGACCCGTGGACTTCTGGGCATTCGAACGATTCGCCTGGATCTGTGCAATGCTCGCCATGTTGAGCCCTCCGAATTGATGATTCAGTATTCACGCTTCACGATCTGTCGCACCCCAACGGGGCGACACGCATCGATAGTCTATCATACAAACCAGCTACTTTCCACAATAGTATAACAAACGATGCGCATATTTTCTGTCGCGTAAACCATGCTCCCGCCGGGATTAACGAACCAGGCTGAAGGAATCTTCGCCACAAGGGCACAAAGACCACGGAGCAGGAGGCACCGAATCCGAAGATCACCTCAGCTTGGCGATCTCTGCGTCTTTGCGTGAGACATAAGCGGCCTTGAGTATGGAGGCAGGGCAAATCCGGAATGTGTAAAAGCTTAAAATAAGGGCTGACCCTGGCCGTCCCTCTCCGGGTCTTCCCTCTGAATGGCCGCCTCCCGCGCCAACAACCCATGTTTGATCGCATTCTGGGATGCTCTCTCCTTGCCTTCAGGCGTGCGCGGTCCCGTGGACTTCCGGGCGTTCAAACGATTCGCTTGGATCTGTGCAACGCTCGCCATGCTGAGCCCTCCGAACCTATGATTTGCCATTTGCGATTCGTCGCCCCCCCACGAGGGAGCGACACATATGGGTATTATACCATAACCGCGAGCCGCTTTCAACAACAATGCAACAAACTCCGCGCGTATTCTTCGTTGCCTAAACCCTGCTCCCGCCGGGACTAACGAAACACCCGGAAAGAATCTTCACCACAGAGGCACGGAGACCCCGGAGAAAGGAAACCGCGGATGAACGCTGATAAACGCCGATCAAAGCGAGGTAATAGGCACTCGACTCCATTGCGTGATGTCGGCTTCTCTGTGACCTCTGTGTCTCGGTGGTGAATCCGCTCCGAACGCCAGACACGCCCGACAAGGAGTTGCAGGGGTATCGGGAGAAACTGGGCCAGACACCTGCAGTTCACTCAGGCAAGCAAACGGAGGATGGCAGTCGGCGGCAGCGGTAGGGTGGGCTATGCCCCTCGATCGCCTGTTGACCCAGGCGGACAAAGACAGTCACACCTACATCCGAAGCCTGCCCCCTCATCCCACCCGTTCCCCCCCGTCAAGACCTGACCCCGCGATTCCTCCCTACGGAATTGTTCTGTTCTCTTTCCCGATTTCTTCCCTGATGTCCTTAGCGGCCTGCTGGATGGCCTCACAGATCTTTTTCGTGGAACGTTCGTTGTCAAATTTGGCCCCTAGGCCGATCAGGATAAGGAGACCCAACTCGATGGGGATCAGGATCGTGGCCAACTGATACCATTGAACCGGTAGATCCAATACCTGCATAATGATTCACCTTTTCCACTTCTCGACGGCTGCTCTCAACCCGGTTCTCCATAGTCGGAACCGCCCTCGAAGTCGGGGATCGCACCTACACCTTTTCACTTTCTCTCGTCATCCTATCGACTTGTCGAGTAGGCTCTCCGATGCATACACCCATTGCATTCATCTGGGCCTGTTGCGGACAGTCACCCATTCTCTCTCTTGCTTAATAGTCCACTGTCCACGGTGTTGCTGCACTTCGCATACTAATGCGCCGTCACTCCCGTATATACATGGTCACCAGATCGACATGTCGTGAAACAAAGGCCTGGAACCGTTGCTCAGCCTTTGTCCTGGCGTTATCAACGAACAACGCTATGAATCGTGCCACCTCTGCATAGTTGTATTGCTGTGATTCCGGGTCAAACTGCCCCGTCCCCGGACTCCACCCTTTTCCTCCCACATTGGCCCAACAGAACTTTCCGGGTACACAAATGGTGAACAGATTGGGTGGGAACTTGTCTAGCCTGCTCACATCACACCCCTTATCGGAGAGCCAATTCATACCCACTGCATCGAAGGCGAACACTCCGCAGATAGGTGGTGCCAGTAGAAATGCGATGTCCCTCTTCCCACGTTCGTTATACTTCTCTTCGAGAGAGGCGACCTCTTCCTGGAGGACCTGGTTTAATCTGGCCGTTGCTTCGGCGATACCAGTGAGACGCCTATTAGTGAGCGTGGTCTTGACCTCAATCGCACCAATGACGCTCTCTACAGGATAGATGCCGAGATGTTGCTCCTGTATAAATGGTGGAAGAATACGATTGTCGTAGATGACGATATCAGTCTGGAGACTTGGCGATCCCTTCGTGTTGATTATTACACCCGTGCCAATGCTAAGCTGATTCGGCAGGAATCTCCTGAGGACACCCCCCACGAAAAGTTCTTTGAGTTCGCCCTGATGCAGCCTGCCGTTCTTGCGCAGATGGCGTAGGTTACATGCTCGCTCAACGAGGTCCCTCACCATCGAGGTTGCTGACTTCGTGATTAGCGTCCGACCCATAACACCTCATGCAAGTGGGCGGGGGAAAGTGGCGACGTTCACCTGTTTCATCCCTGCCGTATCCGCCGTACCTCTCAGTTCTCCAACTCTCGTACTCATCTGAACCTCTCCCCATCCATACGAGGAATTGGAGACAGCCAACGAGTCTCGCCCGACATTTGGACTGGCATGACTATCCAACTCATCTCAACCTCGCCGGACTCGTCCGCCATGCCGGGACCACCAAGCACTTCGTCGGAGCTTCATTAAGTATCACGAAATGAGTCGAGCCAGGCAAGAGAAAAAGGAAGGCTTTAGACCGGAGGCTGGAGGCCGGAGGCGCCTTCAGCCTAAGGTCTACAGCCTCCAGCCTTCGAGTCTCGTGCTTGTTGACGTTCCCGCTCTCGCGGGGTCGAGATTCGAGTTTCCGGAAAACGGTAGGTGGCCTGGCCATTCCCGAGATTTTCTTAGCCCACGATCCGGCATTTTCTTGAAGAATCTGAAATGTTTCCCGCGGATCCCGCGACCTGAATAGCAGGTCCGAGCTCCACGTAGTTCACGGACCAGGCGAATCGGCTTCCGTTCGCATCGTTCGGTTTGTAGACTCGTGTTCCAGATTGAGGTCTGCGTGGACAAGAAAGGGGTAACGACCATGGGCCGCTTCTGGTTAAGAGTGGTCGGCATGGGAGTCTTGCTCTCTGCCACTGCGATGTTCCT
This sequence comes from Phycisphaerales bacterium, assembly GCA_039683175.1. Lineage (GTDB taxonomy): Bacteria > Planctomycetota > Phycisphaerae > Sedimentisphaerales > Anaerobacaceae > PLanc-01. The sequence goes on along the minus strand of JBDKRX010000019.1, from coordinate 123,258 downwards.
CGGTCATGAGTTGGGCTCAGAAACTGCCAGACTTTTGGGGGGCGAGCCGGGAATATGGGCTCGCGCGGGGAAGGGATTCGTCTGGGGTGGAGTCATAGCCGCCCTGCAAAGGCCTATCGTTCGGACCGTTGGCGTGCCCCTCATGCGGTTCCTTGTGGCAAGCGCTGTCGGCTTCGCCGCAGGTTACCCTTTCGGACAGGCCGTCCAGGGCATGCTCGTCCTTGATTGGGGCTTGAACTGGGTATGGGGCTATGGAGGGGCGCTCGCCACATTCGGGCTGTTCCTGGGGACGCCGCAATGGTGGGTGTTCCGTCGGCACATACCCCGCGCGAGTCTGTGGCTCCCGCTTAGCGTGCTCGGATGGGTTCTGACCGGCGCGGCCTGGGTCAACTGCGGTGTGAATTCCGGGGCGGATGCCATTGCGTACGGTGTCGTGACTGGACTTGGCCTTGTCTGGCTGGTCCATTGTCGGCCGCTGCCACCTCCGGCGGATAACAGTTCCCACACACCTGGAGTGCGGATCCTCTCGCGAGACGCTTTGATAGCATTCGGCCTGGGTGCAGCCATCATTGCTTCTTTTGTTGTGTTCTTCGGGCGGCATCTCCCCTCGTTCACCGCGGACACGACGGTCGATCCGGCGGTGTACGACGACTACGTGGGCCGGTACGACTATGGCAACGACGGTGTCATGGCGGTGACCAGAGAAGGCGGACAACTGTTCGCGAAATTGACCGGCCAAAGCTGGGCTGAGATCTTCCCACATGCCGAGGACGAGTTCTTCTGGAATGTGGTCAATGCGCAGATCACCTTTATCCGGGACGACCGAGGCAAGGTAAGGGGCGGAATTCACCGTCAGGACGGGAAGACCCTGAATGTCCCCAAGATCGGCATATCCGAGTTCACCGTGGACACGACGGTCGATCCGGCGGTGTACGACGGCTACGTGGGCCGGTACGACTACGGCGACGAGGGCGTCATGGCGGTGACCACAGAAGGTGGGCGACTGTTCGCTCAGTTGACCGGCCAACGCCGGTTCGAGGTCTTTCCCTATGCCAAGGATCAGTTCTTCTGGAAAGTAGTCGATGCGCAGATCACCTTTGTCCGGGACGACCAGGGCAGGGTAAGCGGCGGAATCCACCGCCAAGACGGACAGACCCAGAATGTCCCCAGGCTGGAGTAGGGGGTATTGGGGATGGGCACCCCCAAAGCAAGGGCTGACCCGCGTCGCTCCCTTGCTCAGTAGCTCTTGCTGGCCTCGGTGGTGCCGCCGTAGACGCCCATGTTGACGACTCGCCCGTTGGGTGCGGGTTCATAGCCGATTTCGCCGGCCGGATCGCCGCCGTCGATGCAAGGACTGATCGCACCGTCGTACCGCCAGTTCAAAGTCGTCCCGTCCCATCGACCCATACTCGATTCCAGATGGTAATCGCCGACGAGCAGAACCGCGTAGGGATTAGCGGAGTCCCGGAATATGAATGGGAATCTGGAGTCTACCCACAGGCCGTGCGAGATAAACTGCGGCTCTACGTCGATGTTTCCAATGCCGGACCAGCCGCCTTCGACGTCGCTGTAACTGATGGAGACTCTCGCACGTTCGTCTGCGTAGATCATGCTGTCCGCGGCGTCCGGGCAACCGGACGTGTTGTGGTAGAAGATCGAATTGGTCAGCGTCACGGTGCTATTGACCGCCCGCAGCCCCGCGTCGCACTCGCCGATGTGGTTGTCGGCAATCGTGCAGTTGACGAAGGCGGTATCGCTGTCGGTGCACTGGATCAGGGCGCTGCCGGAACCGGTCGGCCGGTTTCCCACGATCAGACAGTGGGCAAAGGTGGCGACGCTGTCCGAGCAATCGATGATGGCGATCTGTCCCTGACTGTCTCGAATGGCGAGGCCGGACAGCGTGGTCGGCGAGTCGCCGGTTCCGCTGATCTGCACGACAGAATCCTTCCCGTTCGCCTGGATCACCGGCAGGGGCGTTCCAGGTCGATCATTCGGGTCTCTGCCCGCCAGGTGGATGCTCTTGCGGACAACGCTGATGTTCCCGCAATATGTTCCGGGGTGGACGCGGATGGTGTCGCCATCGCGGGCGGCGGCGACGGCCTCCTCAATGGAGTCGAAGGGATGGTCGGCTGTGCCGTCTTCGCCGGGATCGCCGACCTCGGGATCGCCCGGGCTCGGATCGCCGGGCGCGTCGTCGTCCACATGCAACTCCCTCTTCACGGGGGAGAACGTGGCGCAGATCTCGTGGTCCTGATCGATCTGGATTACCGTGGGATTCGATATGCTGTACAGAGTCCCCGTCCAGGCGGTGAATTCGTAGCCCGGTTCGGCCTTGGCCTCGAGGCGAATCCACTGGACATCCGGGTAGCTGAAAACCCCCTCGCCCGGATCGACGACCGACCCTCCTTCCGAGGAGGACATCACTACCGTGTACGGCCCCCCCGCAGTGTGAATCGGTTCCTCGGCTTGTGTCATTGCCGCCAGCGAAACCAGCGGCACCAGTGCCATGGCAAACACGATGCTTCTCATATGACCCATCCTCCGATCCAAGCGTGCCCATAAGGTATCCGACGACAGTCCAACCTTGCGAAGCGCTCCCTCCACGTCCTTCGCACGGACCATTCAATGCACAGCGTATTATAGCGTGGTTGCCACCGTCTGTCTACCCGCAATCGCATAATTCCCTCTTGCCAATCTCGGCATCAGATTGGACAAAAGGACAACCGGCAGCAACGAGCGGCGGGGGCTGCCTTGGCAAGATACGAGGCTTTCACCGGCGATTGGATCTGGGCTTTGGTCTCAGGCGGCCTACTGCTACTTTCTGGTTCGATTGTCGGCGAAAACGCGGAACAGACACCCGTCTCGGTCATCCATAATGGGTAGCTGTCCCCGGTATCCCGTCGTGTCCCAAGGGTTCTCCTTCCGGCTTTACGGTCAGGAGGTATACAAGCAGACCCAGAGCAAGTACGTTGATTCCTATTTGAAGTGGGTCCCTGTGCATCCAGCCAAGGAATGAACGAGCCCCATAATCGAATGTAATGCCAAGTCCGCCTTCCCGCCATTGGAGTCCTATTTGCGCACCTGAAAAGAGCTTGTAAGAGACCGATGAGGACGACACAATTGGGATTTGCACCGTCTGGTAGATGGCCGAGAGGACGATCCCCATTCTCAACCTATCCGCTAATGCCAATCCGGAGACGATCCCGAAGAGGAAGACGCAGGCAAATAGACTGAGACCAACCACAGCATGAGCGGGCATATTCGTGGCCGATTTCAGAGACACAAGCATCAACGAGAGCCCCGTGAAGCCTCCACCTACTTCCAGCACAATCAAGATGCGTCTAACCCACCTATTCATTCCTGCTCCACATCTTTTGGGAGAGTATACAGAAGGCGATCTATCAACAACTGTAGCACAACAACAGATGAGAGAGCCCAACCATCAGCACAGTTGCCACGATAAACAGAACGACCACCGAGTGTCGTCCTCCTCCATCCCGTTTCGACCGACATTTGAACTGGCACAACTATCCGGTTCATCTCGACCTCGCCAGATTTGTCCGACATGCCGGAACCGCCAACCACTTCGTCGCCGCTTCAGCAAATATCACGAAATGGATCGAGCCGGGCAAGAGAAAAAGGAAGGCTTTGGACCGGAGGCCGGAGGTGACTTCAGCCTAAAGTCTACAGCCTATGGCCTTCGAGCTTCGTGCTTCCTCTTCCTTTTTACCTTTCTACCTTCCCCACAGCTTTCTATCATGGCATAGGAATTTCTCGTCGATAAGTTTGCGAAGGTCACACCCAAGCGGCAGGCCACTGTGTTTCTATAATGACGGGCAAGAAGCTCAGGCATGCAAGGGCAGATCGAGAGTGTTCGAGGATCGGCTGCTAATTCGAAGGTTCAATGCAGGGGACGCGCAGGCGCTGCGCCGGATCTATGAGAAGTACAGGTCCGACCTGTTCCGCGTGGCCGGCGCCCTGCTGCACGATCCCGCGACCGTCGAGGACGTGGTCCACGATGTGTTCGTCGCCTTCGCGGCGCAGGCCGGACGGTTCGAGCTGAAAGGCTCGCTCAAGGGTTACCTGGCGATCTGCGTGGCCAACCGGGCCCGGAACGTGGGCCGCCAGGATAGGCCGGTCTGTCCCGACCGACTCCGGCAGGCCGGACCCCAGCCGGATTCTTCGGAGGTCGTAGCCGATTCGGAGTTGCATGAAAGAGTCCGGATCGCCTTGGCCGGTCTGGACCCCGAGCAGCATCAAACGATCCTTCTGCATGTGCTCGGGTCGCTGCGGTTTCGCGAGATCGCCCGTCAGACCGGCGAGTCGGTCAACACGGTCAAGAGCCGGTATCGCTACGGGATACAGAAACTGCGATCCCAGTTGAATGGTCAGGTGGAACGATGAATCGATCCGGGAAAATCAAAGACCTGATAAGAGCCGCCTGCCGGACAGGTTCCGGCGGGTCCGAGTGGACCGAAGCGGATGACCACATCGTCCGCGACGCCGCAGCCGTCATGAAACAGACGCACACCGATAACCAGCGGGTTTCCCGCATTCCTGTATGGAGAAAGATCATGGAAAGCAGAATGACAAGATACTCCGTCGCCGCCGTCGTTGCGCTGGCTGCGGCATTGGTCCTGACGAATCCGTTGGGGATTTCCAAACAGGGAATTGCCCTGGCGGCTGTCCAGAAGAGAATCGCACAGGTGGATACCATGATCCTCCGCGGCGAGACGACGTTCACCAGCGTCACGGACCCTAACATCACCGTCAAGTACGAGAACGTAAAGTATCTGTCCCAGCAAGAGGGATTCGCGGAAAACTTTTTCATCAAAGGAACCTTGACCGCCCGCGTTATTCTCAACCGGCGAGAGAAGCGGGGAATCCTTCTGCTTGTGCCGTGGAGGAAATGCGTGCGGTTCCCCTGCACGGATGAGCAGCTCGAGGTGGTGGAAAAGCTGACCCCCACCGGCATGGTGGACCTGCTTCTTGAGACTGAATATAGGGAACTCGGCATCACGGAGATCGACGGCGTCGAGGTGGAAGGATTCCAAGTCCAGGATTTGCAGCCCCTGGAGAACATCGTGCCCAAGTTCCTGATGGACCTTCAGCAGGGAACGGCCACGATCTGGGTGGGGACGAAGGAGCTTCTGCCGGTCCGCATGGAGGCAAACATGCTGCTCGGGGCAAACTTCTGGACACATTTCATGGACGTGCGGTGCCATGAGATCGCCATCCTGGACAGCTACGACATCGAATTGGACCCGAAGCTGTTCGACACGGGCATTCCCGAGGGTTACACTGAGTTCAAGATCACCGACCTGCTCCCCGGGAAGCTGGCCATGGCTGGCCTGGGCGCTGTCCCCCTCGGCGCCGTCGCATGGAAACGATGCAGGAAGAAGGAGGACCACGCATCAGGATAGACGACCCCCTTTCTCACTACCCGATCCTCGTTTCGACCCAAGCCCTGCCGCACAGAGCAGGGCTTTCTTGTTGGACCTGCGGCGCCTCACGGATAGGATGCAGGGGACGTCAACCGATGTCGCAGAGGGAGAAATGATGTGTTCGTACTGTTTTCTGCGCCCGCTCCGACCGGCGGAAGAGGACATATCTGTAGAGATGTGACAGAGAGTGCTGATACCAATCTGGTGGCGGCCGCCTTGCGGGGCGACGCCGAGAGTTTCAGCCGGCTTTGTGAGCAGTACTATCCGGCTTTGGTGGCGATAGCCTACTCTCGCCTGGCCGAGCGGCACCTAGCCGAAGACGCCGCCCAAGAGGCGATTCTGGCGGCCTATCGCGATATCGCAAGACTGAAGAAGCCCGAGCAGTTCGCCGCGTGGCTGGCGGCAATATGCCGAAACATCGCCACCGATATGGCCAAGGCGAAAGCCCGCGAGAAGCGGGCTGAAGCGGTGGACTGCGATCTCGTCGTCAATCCCTCTGACACGGAAGATGATGCCGTTTCCGTCGTGCGAGAGATCGTGCGGCAACTGGAGCCGGAAGCGAGGGACATCGTGGTCCTCAGGTACTACAACCAGATGAGTTATGACCAGATCGCCCGCACGCTCGGCATCTCCGAGGAGGCCGTCAATGGCAAGCTCAGACGTGCCAGAAACAAGATCCGCCGTGCGTTGCGGCGGCGAGAATCGATGGAGTTGGAGCCATGAGCCACAGAAACGACGAGGAACGCCTGGATCGGATCATCGGCCGGGCGGTCGATCTCGGCAAGGTCGAGTTCGACCGCAAGAAGTGGCTGGACAAGCTGGCCACCCAGGAACCGCGTGCCGACGGCTCGCAGGCCCATCGAACTGAATCCCAACCGCCCAAGAAGATATGGAGAACGATCATGGAAAGCAGAATCACGAGATACTCTGTTGCAGCCACCGTTCTCGTGGCGGCCTCGGTCGTATTGTTTGGCCCGTTCGGCGGCCGGCACAGCGTCGCCCTGGCGGAAGTAGCCCAGAAACTCAATGAAACGCGCACCGTGATGCACAAAGAGAAGCGTCTCGCCTGGCGCCCCGGCGAAGACAAACCCTTTTATGTGGGCGAGGTCAGGAAGTACATCTCGACCGACATCGGATTCATGGAAGAGATGTACGATGGGAACGGCAGGCTCGACCACCGGTACTACCTCCTGAAGGAAGGGCAGATCGTTCTCGTATTCCCGAAGAGCAAGAGGTACGTCAGACTCCCCGCACAGGGACGCCTCTACGACGAGCTGCTCAAGATGTCCACGCCAGCGGGTCTGGTCAATTACTTCACGGCAATGCCCTATACACGACTGGGTCGATCCCAATTCGACGGTTTCGAAGCCGAGGGATTCGAAGTAGGCGACGTGGACGTCTCCCTGGTTCTGGATTACATCAAGTACCTCTTTCCTGTCCGGAACATATCCGCGACGCTCTGGGTGGAGGCAGAAACCTCTCTGCCGGCTGGGATCGAGATGAGGATAGACGCCGACCCAGGCTTTCTGAACGGTTTTCGGAAGGTCCACGCGGAGTTCACGGCCTACGACTTCGAGTGGGATGTCCCCCTGCCGGAGGGGGTTCTCGACCCGGACATCCCCGGGGATTACACGCGGATCGATCTCGGGGTTCCTGCCGTCTCGGTTGCCTCCGCCGCCGAGGATTGGATGCCCACATGCGCGGCGCCTCGCTTGTGGCCTGTGGACGAAGGGGGAAACGGCCACGCGTACCAAGGGGTCCCCGTGGAGGAAGTGATCTCGTGGACCTTCGCCGATCACGCGGCGACGCTGGCCGGCGGCTACCTGGCCACCATCACGTCGCAGCAAGAGAATGAGTTCGCTTTCGGACTGATCGGCACAGACCCGGCCTGCTGGCGCACGTTGACCGCCGATCTCTACATGGGGCCCTGGTTGGGGGGCTATCAGCCGGCGGGAGCCCCGGAACCCGCGGGAGGCTGGCTTTGGGTGACCGGCGAGCCATTCGAGTACACTGCATGGCTTTCCGTCGAACCTTCCGGCCCGAACGAGGATCGGCTGCACTACATGGGCAGAACCGGATCGCCCGATGCAGCTTGGAATGACCAGCCCGACAGCCATGCGTGGGGCCCTATGGCCTACCTCGTGGAGTATGATCCGGTGACTTTCGAGGCGGAAGAGGCTGCGGTTGCCCCCGATGACGGAGTCGAGACCGCCTTTGCCGGATACTCAGGCGCCGGATACATTCGCCTGGGAGGCCGGTCGGACACGGTTCGATGGATCACCAACCCGGGCATGGCAGAGCCGAAAGGCATTCTCCTGCGATACAGCAACGGCACGTCGCAGGATGTGTCCATCGAGGTCGCGGTCAACGGGGTCATCGTAGAACCCAATCTGGTCTGTCCTCCCACCGGAGCCTGGGACACATGGGGTAGCGCGGCGACTCACGCCCCTTTCATCTCGGGCGAAAACGTCGTGGAGGTCCGCAACTCCGCAGAGGACGCGGTCCTTGCGATCGACAAGATCACCGTGTTCGGCGACAACACCAATCTGGCGATGGATCGACTCATTGCTTACTCCGCACAATCCCCTGCATACCCCGCCTCGCAGGCCGTCGATGCCGATCTGCGAACCTTCTGGCGGCCGGAAAACCCGTCGCAATGGCTGGAAGTGGATTTGGGCGACGTATACCGGGTTTATCGCACACAGTTGGCCGGCTCACAGTGGCAGGCCTGTCAGTTCAAGGTGGAAGTGAAAGCTCAGACAGAGGACGCGTACGTCCAAGTCGTGGACCGCACGGGCAATACGACGCGCGGAACCGCCAAGGAACCCATCATCGACACATTCGAACCCACCGCCGCACGGTACGTGCGTCTGACCGTGACGGGCACCGATTGGGGAAACCCGGAGATCGCCGAGTTCCGCATCTCGGCCGCCACGGGCCAGATGCCTGCCATCGCCATCGGCGCCGCCGGCTACTCCACGATCCAGGAGGCGATCGGCGCCGCCCGCGACGGCGACGTCATCGTGCTCCAGCCCGGCTCGTATCCTGCAACCGGTGCCGCGGGGATCGGAATGAGGGGCAAGCGCATCATGCTGACGTCCACCGATCCGAATGACTCCGCCATCGTCGCGGCAACCGTGATCGCCGGCACGGACGCGGGGCCGGCCTTGAGCATCGTCAGTGGCGAAGACGCCAACTGCGTCGTGGCGGGTCTGACGATCAGCGGGGCGCGGACGGCGTTCTACTGCGATCGGTCTTCACCGACCGTCCGCAACTGCCGGCTCGTGGGCAACAGCGGCCCGGGCATCGAACTGCGCGACGATACCGAACCCACGATTCGCAACTGCATTATCGCGGGCAATTCGGGCGCGGGAGTGTTGATGGGCCCGGCGCAGGGGCGCACGACCGCGTTCCACAACTACCCGCGAATCGTCAACTGCACGATCGTCGAGAACCTCGGCTGTGGCCTCCAAGGCGGCAGTCCGACGGTCCTCAACTCGATCATCTATTCCAACGGCGCCGATGCGGACGGCGTCCAAATCCTTCCCATCTCGTCTTCGGTGACATACAGCGACATCCAGGGCGGCTGGCCAGGCGAGGGGAACCTGGACGTCGATCCATGTTTCGCCCGATCCGGCTCCTGGTATGGGCCCGACAACACGACCTGGATCGGCGGAGATTACCATCTCCAGTCTCAGGCGGGCCGATGGGATGCGGACGCTCTGCAATGGGTGATCGATGCCGCTACAAGCCCTTGCATCGACGCCGGCGACCCGGCGATGGGCGCCGGTCGAGAGCCGGCGCCGAATGGCGAACGCATCAACCTGGGCGCCTATGGAGGCACAACCGAAGCCGGCATGTCGCCGTGATCGCGTCACGATGAACGGGCTCTTCTTGCTGTGGCGGCTCACTCTTTGACATATAATGACTGCCGGAACATTCTCCAGCGCACTTTCGGACCTCGTGATCCGTCTATTCATGGAACACTGATCAGTGAGTTGATGACGGACGACGCTCTTGAGACCTTGTGGAGACAACGAAGAAGCCACGATCGAGGCGGCCCGCCGGGGCGACGTGAATGCTCTGGCCGGACTGTATGAACGGTACTATGCCCTGATGGTGTGGGTAGCCTACTCGGTGCTGCTGGATCGCGGTTTGGCGGAGGACGCCGCACAGCAGGCTTTCGCTACCGCATACGTGAAGATGCGAGGTTTGCGACAACCCGACCGATTCGGGCCCTGGTTGACGACCATCTGCCGCAACACAGCGCAGGATATGGCGAGGGTCAGAAGACGCGATGCGACGCTTCACAAGATCGCAGCAGAGGAACAACCTGTACGGCCCGGCTCCGATGGATTCGACAAGGCAGTCAAAGAGGCCGTGGACAATCTGCCGGCCATGTATCGCGAGGTGGTCGTCCTGCACTACTACAGCGACCTGAGCTACAAGGAAATCGAGTCCACGCTGGGCGTCTCAGGCGACGTGGTCAAGGGCCGGCTCGCGAGGGCCCGCAGGCAAATCCAGGAGCGCCTGGAGAAAGACGGCTTCCGCCGGGAGCAATAGTCATGGAACGCAAGTACAACGAACAAGATCTGGAGCAGGCGATCCGCCGCATGGCGCCGGGCGAGCCGCCGAGACCGGATTTCGCACAGTGGCGAGAGAAACACCCCGAGGCCCTGCGAAAGGACAAGAGTCGCATCGGGGCGGCAACAATCCTCAGATTCGGGAGAAATGTCATGAGAAAGGACAAAGTGAGGTTCGGCGCTATCGCGGCGGCCCTTTTCCTGGCCCTGGTCTTCCTCGGCACCGGGACGGACAAAGCCTGGTCATTCGAGCAGACCCTCGCCGCGATGAAGAGAATCGAGACCGTGCACATCACAGGTAAGAACCTCTGCGGCGGGAAGATGGTCGACTTCGAGTGCTGGGTTCGCGCCCCCGCGGAGGGCTCGGACCTCCTGCGACTGCGATATCATTGCGGGTGTGAAAGAAATACGACTCTCGCGGTCCAGGGCAATACAGTGTACCGGTACATGCCCGGACCAAACCTCGTCAACATCCTGGACGCCTCGAAGATTGAAGACTTGCAGTACTGGTACGAAGGAGCCATGATCAGCCCCTGGCTGACCGGCAAGCTGCTCGAAACGCTCAGGCTGGTCGGACGAGGGTGGGAGCAGACCACCGTGACCGACCCGAACACCGGCAAAGAACAAATTCGGGTCACATGCAGCCACCCGAAGTCCAATGTGTCAGCTCTTCTCCTCGTGGATCCCGAGACCAAGCTGGTCCTCAAGGCGAAACTCTGGAGGAATCTCCAACGAGAAGGAATGCCCACATTCGATGCCCAGACGATCGTCTACAACCCCGAGATTCCCGACGAGTTCTTCGAGTTCCAGATCCCGCCTGGGGCGACTGTCATCGCCGAGAAGGACAGTGAAGAGGTGAAGGCCCTGTTCGAACGGGCCGAACAACTGGTCCAGGACAAGAAGTGGGCCGAGGGTCTCGAACTCTACCAGCAGGTATATGGGAAGTACCCGTATGTCGGCTGGGGCTCGACATCGCTGATGATGATCGGGATCTGCCATAGCCACCTCGGGGACAACGCGAAGGCCATCGAGTTCTTGCAGAGAGCCCTTCGCGAGTACCCGACAGGCTGGGAGGGCGTCGTCCAGTTCTATCTGGGCGCTGCGTATATGGACAACGGGCAGACCCAGGAGGCATTGAAGGCATTCGACGCCTGCCTCGCGGACGCCGAGGGCAAACGCGATCCTGACCAGTTCCCGATCAAGGAGGCCCGCGACTACATCGCGAAGATCAGGGGCCAGTAGCAGCCGACGAATCCTGGAATGGGCTGGCTCAACCAAGAGACTGTCAAAGCCTGCCGGTCCCGATTCATGGGACCGGCAGGTACATTCTTGTGGCGAGAATAGAGACACGTTGTTGCGGCAATGTCGTCGTCTGTGTACCATGGTGTCTGCGGCGACATCCGGAGACCGGCAGTGGATTGGACGGATATCCTTCGATGCCCCAGGACAGGCGCCAAGCTTTGTCTCGACGAAGCGGCGTCGGTTCTGCGCGCGGAGAGTTCTGACACGACTTACCCCGTCGTCGACGGCATTGTCGATTTCTGTCCTGGGGCAAACGACAGGATCGCCACGGCCTATGACAAAGCGACCCGGCGGTACGATTCCTGCATGATGTCCTCCACGGTCCCTATGAAGGTCGTTGGCAGGATTGTCTGGGGGTTGGTTAGCGACCGCGATCCGATCAGCAAGGCGTTGGCACTGTTGCCGGAGCAATTTGACGGTGTTCTCCTGGACGTGCCTGTGGGGACCGGGGTCTTCACCGCCTCGCTCTACCGTCGCTACCGATCCGCCACGATCATCGGCGTGGATATCTCCATGAACATGCTGCGAAAGGCCAAGGCTCGCTTTCAGAAGGAGGGCGTGAACAATGTCCTTCTGGTGAAAGCCGATGCAGCCCACCTGCCTGTCAGAGACGGCGTTGTGGGCATGGTGCTCTCGATGAACGGCTGGCACGCCTTCGACGACAAACAACGTGCCGTGTCGGAGATGGGGCGGGTCCTCCGCAAGGATGGAAGACTCCTGGCCTGCGGTTATGTCCAGGGGGCCCGGCGGCTCTCCGATTGGTTCGTGAACCGGTTCGGCGTCCGCAACGGCTTCTTTACTCCGCCGTTTTTTACATTCGACGACATGAATCGTCAGTTCACGGGCTTCGCGATCACGCAAAAAGACCACGACAAGTCCTTCGCCTGGTTCGAAGCCGTCAATGAAGGAACGCATGTCATCCACAATCCGACCGGCAATGGATGAGGCCCGTCAGAAAACGAGGTGGTGAATACGGTCGGCAAGAAACTTGGACACCTGGAAAAGTTGGGGGCGACGATTGGCAGGGCCCAAGGGCAGCTCGGAACCCACATCGGACGGGCTCTTCTCGATCATCGAGGCATGGCCGTCCTGGCAACAGTTCTCGCGGCAGGAGCGGTGATCATTGATGTCCTCATCTGCCTGCACAGACCGTGGAATCTCCATGTCTACAGGATGACACTGGCAATCTCAGCCGTCGCATGTCTCCTGTGCTCAGCTCGTGGGGATCGCGTATCGATCGGTTTGGTATTGCACCCAAGAAAAGGCTTTGGCTACTGGGGGAAGGCAACCGCGGTGATCGGCGCCGGTCTGATTCTGTTCCTGTGCCTCGTCTGCGTCTTCTACCGGGTGGTTCATATGCCTCCTCGTTTCGTCCTGGCCCCGGAATCGGCCCTCCGCATTCTGCCGGGCTGGTGCGTGTACTACCCACTTCTCGAAGAGTTGCTGTATCGACTGGTGCTCTGCGCGCCATTGGCGGCTCTGTTCGGCCCATGGCGTGCCATTGTGATTTCCGGCGTGGTGTTCGGCGCCCTGCACTTGCTCTATGGCAACCCGGCGCCGACCAACCTCGTGGCCGGCTATATCCTGGCCTGGGCGTACATTCGCAGTGAGTCGATTTTCGTGCCTATCGTGTGGCACTCCCTGGGAAATGCGGCTATCCTCGTATTCCAGGTGGTTGCCTGGTACATGATGTAGTGAGGATCATCGTGGATGAGAGAGCCGTCTACTGGTTGAACGGCAGGTTGTCGGCCACGGATCGAAGTCTGGTCGGCCCGAAGGCGGCGAGTCTGTGCATGCTTCGCTGCTTGGGCATGCAAGTCCCTCCGTGCTTCTTCGTAACGACGGCTGCGTTTGCGGAGCATCTCGATGCAAACGGCCTTCGTCCACAGATTGCAGCGATCGCGGATGGCATCGACGTCCGCCCCGACGGTGTGCAGCAGGCACTGGAGGAGATTCGCAGACTCATCAAGGGCGTGCCTCTGACAGACGCCTTCCGTGCGGAGATCGCAGCCGCATATCGCCGGCTGGGGGCCTCCGTCGCAGCCGTGCGTTCCTCGGCCACGGCGGAGGACCTGCCCGGGCACTCGTTCGCCGGGCAGTATGAGACAGTTCTTGGCGTGAAGTCGCTGGAGGAGTGTCTCGACGCAATCAAGAGATGCTGGGCGTCGTTGTGGACTGAGCGGGCGTATGAGTACCGCCGGCGAAACGGGATCGACCACCAACAGGTCGAGATGGCAGTCATCGTGCAGCAACAGATCGAGCCGGACGTCGCCGGGGTCGCTTTCACGCTCGATCCGGTCACAGGCAGCCGCAGCCGGATCGTGATCGAGTCGTGCCGGGGTCTCGGCGAGGCGTTGGTTTCCGGCAAGGTCCAGCCCGATCGTATCCTGCTGGTGAAGAAGAACCTGAGGCGGATCCGCCAGAACCTCGCGGGGGACGAACCCTCGCTCGACCTGAAATCCGCCCGGAGGCTCGGCCGATCCGTTCGACGGATCGAGAGAAGGCTCGGCGGCCCACAGGATATCGAGTGGGCAATCCACGACGGCACGCTTTGGTTTCTCCAGACCCGGCCCATCACGGCGATCCCGCAACCCAGGTCCTGGGAAGACCGCCAGGGTTGGGCCAACACGAACGTGGGCGAAGTTTTTCCGGATGTTGTGACTCCCGCCACGTGGTCGATGATTCAACTTCTGTTCTACCCCATGTTTGGCTCGGTCTGCCGTCTGGTGGGCGCGGACATCAACAAGAGCCCGGTTGTCGGCCTGGTGGCGGGCCGGGTGTATTTCAGCATCAATGTGGGAATGGCCGCCGTTCTGCCGTTTGGCATCAGATCCGACGACGCAGCCAGGTCCGAGGCGATGTTCGGCGGTGGGCATGTGAGAATGTACCACCTCGGCGAGTTCGATTTCCCCGACGAGGATCTGCCGGATCTCGGTTTCAGTTGGCCCAGGTACATTCTCTCGTGGCCGCGGGTCATCTACACCCTGTTCAGTCATTCGCCCAAGCGAGGGGCTCGGGCCCGTGCCAGGATCAAGGCGCGTAATGAAGAGCTTCTCGCGATCGACATGGAGGCCATGAGCACGGCGGACCTTGCGAGGCTCGTGCCGGCAACCTTGCGGCAGAACGTGGACGACCTGGACCTGTTGTACCTGGTTACGAGCGCTCCGGCGATCCTGCTGTTCGACCGGGCCTGCCGGCGTTGGCTGGGCGACCAGGACCTCACCTTGGGCTATCGACTCCTGGCCGCCCAGGGCGGGATCGCAGATACCGAAGCCGGCCTGGAACTCTGGCGTCTTGCGGAATCGGCGCATGGCGACGCACAGACGGAGGGGACGCTGCTGTCCGAGGATTCGTGGGGTCCGGCGCGAGAGAGACTCCGCGGGACGGAGCCCGGCCGCCGGTTCCTCGAAGCCTGGGAGCGGTTTATGACCGACCACGGACACCATTGCCGGGGCGAACTGGAACTCGCCAACGCCCGCTGGTCCGAGAGGCCCGACTACGTCCTCGACATGGTACGCAACTATCTGCGTTCCATCGGGAACGTGAGCCCACTCGATAACCGCCGCCGGCTGGCAGCCGAACGCGACGATCTGACCGAGCGATGCCGCAAACGCCTGAGGAATCCGATCAAGCGAGCGATCTTCAACTGGTCGCTCACGGCGGTGCGCAAGCTCGCCGCGGACCGCGAGAACTGGAAGAACGAGGTCGTCCGCCAGTTGGCGGCTTTGCGCCGGGCGCTCCTGACGCTGGGCGACAGGCTGCACAAGAACGGCGTCCTGCCTCTTGCCGAGGACATCTTCTTTCTGGAGCTCGGCGAGATCGAGGCTCTCTCGCAGGGTCGCGCGGATTTCGATGCCAGGCCGCGAATCGCCGCTCGACGGCCGGACTACGAGCGAAACAAGGCCTGTACGCCGCCGCCGGTCGTGATAGGCCGATTCGATCCACGGAAACACGTGCTGCCCCAGATCGACGATGCCGCCAGGGAGTGGAAAGGGATAGCCGTATCGCCCGGCATCGTGACGGGCAAGGCCCGCGTCATTCTCCGCACCGACGATCACGGGCACGTCGAGGCCGGCGAGATTCTCGTCGCCCCGTTCACCGACCCGGCGTGGACGCCTTACTTCCTGCCGGCGGCCGGCGTGGTCATGGACCTGGGCGGCGTCCTCTCGCACGGCGCGATCATCGCCCGCGAGTACGGCATCCCGGCCGTCGTCAATGTCGGCTCCGCATCCAAGATCATCCGGACCGGCCAACTGCTCCGCGTGGACGGCGACCGGGGGACTGTCACGATCCTGGACGAGAACATCCCAAATCCGAAGCACCAAATCCAAAACAAATTCCAATGACTCAAGTCCAAAACCCGAAACGCGGCTATCGCCGGGCGACGGCCCTCGGGCCGTTCGGCCGCGTGCGGCTTCAGGATTCCGACCGCAGAGAAGATCGTTTCATGGTCTTTCGAAGCCTCCGGACGTTCGTCTTCTGCCGGCGCATGGAGTGCTGAACAAGCTGATGGGGGGCGTCATCGCACTCCTTCGATATCTGCTTGCGTATGCTTCGAGTCTCTTCGATCGCTCTGTCTTCTTTCATCGTCAGTCTCCTCCGCAGGGCTTTTTCATCAGATTCTGGATTTTTGCGCCGATTCTTCGGGGCGACCGGGGACATAATAGCAGAAGTACAGAGCGGCTCTGAAAACATGGTGATGGACGCATGACGAACGCCGAGGATGACATCCTTGTCCGGCAAGCCCTGCAGGCAGACCCGGAGAGCTTCGAGCTGTTGTGTCGGCGGTACTACTCTCCGCTGATCGCGGTGGCAGACTCGATTCTGCTGGACCGGCATTTGGCGGAGGATGCCGCGCAGGAGACCCTCGCGCACGCCTGCCGGCAGCTTCCAAAGCTGAAAGAGCCAGGGCGGTTTGGCACTTGGGTGGCGGCGATCTGCCGGAACGTGGCGAAGGACATGCTTCGAGACCGCATCAGGCACCGGGCGTCTGCCGAAGACCGTCCGCCGCCGGGATCGGACCCGCGCCAAGACGCGGAGAACGAAGCCTTGACCGAAGCAGTGCGGCAGTTGCCGCCGCGTCTTCGCGAGGTGGTCTTCTTGCGGTTCTACGACGGAATGAGCTACGAACAGATGGGCAATATTCTCGGCGCGACGCCGCAATCCATCGACGGCCGGCTTCGGCGGGCCAAGAAACGAATTGCAGCGTTCTTGAAGGCAGAAGGATTTGAGCCGTAGGTGTGATCCCTATGAAACGAAAAGACAACATAGATCGGCTGGACGAGATGCTTGCCAAACACCTGCACCGCGAGCCCCCTTCGTTTGAGTTCGGGCCGTGGGCACGTCGCTTTCCACAGGACGCGAAGCTCGTGCAGACGGGATTCGCCCGGCCGGTACCGAATCGAAGAATGCAACTGATGCAGATAGGGAGGTGTATTATGACAAGTCGATATACAAGGTTGGCTGGCGTGACGATCGCGGTTCTGGTCGCAGTTTCTTTTCTGTTCCCGGGCGGTCATGGAATCGTGCCGGAGAGCGTCGTCCTGGCGGATGTTCAGAAAGCTGTTCAGGCACAAGAGACCGTCCTGGCGACCGGGAAGAGAACGCTCCATTTCGGCCGGAAACCGGCTTTCGTGCCGCCGGGATTCGAAGAGTTGTTCGAGAAGAACCTCGTTGCCCAGGAAGATGGTTCCTACACCTGGACGCTCTTCTCGGAGACCTATGTGTCGCCCCAGGGTTACGCCAACCTGGTGTACACGGAAGACGGCGAATTGCTCGCACATGCCTGTGCCGACAGCCAAGGCGTCGCGACCTTCCTGTTTCCGCTCGCCAAAATGTACGTTCGTTTCCCGTTGTCGCAAGACTATCGGGACGCGATGGCCGGGTTCACGATTCAAGGGTTCATCAAGATGCTCTATCAGTCCGGCGACTACCGGAAGATCGGTCCCAAACAGATCGATGGCATCAACGCGATCGGGTTCGAAGCAACGGATTGGAGCAAGCGAATGCCGAAAGGGCTCAACGGGAAAGTCGCTTCATTTTTCCTGAGTATAGGCGACGTGACCGCGCGAGCCTGGATCGATCCGGAAACCAAGCTGCCCATCCGCAATGAAGCGGAAGGCGAAATCGCACCTTGCGTCGTGAGTCTCTTCGAAAAATCGCATCTCAGAATCATGGACGACACCTTCACGTGGGGTCTTCCAATCGACGAGGCGAAGTTCCTTCCCGAAATCCCCGAAGACTATCGGAAGATCACTCTACCGAACGGCGCCGCAATAGGCGCGACCGCCTCCGGCATAGCCTTGGCGGCCGTTGCGCCCTGGTGCATCTTCTTTGTCCGCCGGTCCCGTCGTCGGCAGAGCCACACTCCCGTGCTTCCATGACTTGTGAATAGAATCAAGTCCATTCATAGCTCTGTTCTACCAGGAATGGCAAGCTGTGCAGACTCCCGATGAGTGAGGACGACCCTGGAGAAGTCACAATCCTGAAGCACGCTGTGCGTTCTGGCGGTCTACTTCCGGCCTTGTTCAGCCTTGCGTTTGATCTCGTCGGAGGTCTTCTGCAGTTGGGACGACGATATGATCGGTTTGGCGGCCTCTTGTGGCTGGGGACCCCGGTTGCAGGTCGCGCCGGGCAACGCGTACCAGAAGGTCACCGACGAGTATCCGAGCAGATCCCAGGGCTCTCGCATCTGCGTGCCGAACGAGGCTTCGATATCGAAACACAAGCGCCGGTCGAAGGGGATCGCGTCCAGACTGCGGGTTCGCGTGCAGATGTTGTAGCCGCGAGTCAGACCGGCTTGGCCCAGTCCGCCGACCCGGACGTTCGCGAGGAAGGGCTCGTCGAACTCGTCGGCTCGCGTCGGATTCACGCCACCGGCCCAGCCGTAGTAGTCCTCGGTGCCCGTGCCGAAGTGCGTGGGGAAACCGTTGTCCCAGGCGCCATCCACGTAGATCTTCTCATCGCCTTCGCCCCACCAGCCATCTTCGATATTCAGGACCGTCCAGGCGTCGCCCACATACACGCCGCGACCTCGGATGTCGATGAAGTTCCAGTCCTGGAATGGCGTGCCCGGCACGACCTCGTCGGGTCGCCAATTGACGCGAAAGTACATGGATCGCTCGTCCCACTTCCACGGCCCGATGGTCGCGGTCAGTTCGACCGTCACCCGCTGCGTGCTCAGGTTGAGGACTTGGATTGCTGCGGATTTCTCGTAGGGCATGACCCAGCGGCATGCCATCGCGCCGTCCTCGGAGACGGTCCGTTCCCACGTGTGGAACGGGTGGAGCGAATCGGCGCAGCAGAAGAAGTCCCCGACCGGGCACCAGATAGTCTGCTCCCCATCGGCGGTCATCGCCAGCACCGTCGAACGCAGGGAGTCGGAGGCCGGCGGAGCCTTGAGCCGAATAGCGATCCCTCGCACGGCGGCCGGACCGTCGGGCAGCGGGACCTCGGCGCGTTCGCCCGGCTCAATGTCCCTGCGGAGAGTCGCCGGCCGACCCGAGCTGAAATCGGGAGCCTCGTAGAGAAGCTTGCCGATCCTCTCACGATCCGCCGCTTCATAGGCGGCCAGGGTGAAGGTTTCCAAAGCCGTGTCTGCCGGATACGCGCGATAGTTGATGATATGATAGAACGGTTTGCCCGTCATCGTCACCCTGCAACTCTTGGCAAACGGAATCGGCAGGTACAGATCCCCCGCCCGGGCGGTGAAGACCGCGAAGGGAGGTTTGACGAATCCCTGGGCGGTCACCAGCTTGATCAGGCTCTCATCAATGACGGGTGTCCTGCCTCCATCCAGGTAGATCCGGACGTTGGGCCCGGTCCGCTCGTTGAAGTCGTAGTAGAAGAACGGCGTCCAGATCCGCGTAATGCACCCTGGGCCCTCGTGCTCCATGAGGACCCACTCGGTCTTGCCATCCACCGTCTCGGTGCGAACGAAGCCGAGCCCATCGCTATCGGCAAACCAGCCCGGCTGGTCCCGGTGCACGGACTCGCGATTGTAGCTGGATGCCTGGAGCAACTGATACGACGGCTGAGGCCGTCGGGCCAGACGGTCGCGATCGATCATCTCCTCCAGCAGAGTTGCCAGAGTGATCTGCCCGCCTTCGTCATAGTAAGCCTTGATGGCATTCATGGTCTGTTCGGGATAGTCGGTGCCGAAGCTGGCGAAGCCGAGATCCAGGAGCCGGTGATAGGTCTCGGCCTTGTCGCCCTGCGTCTGGGGAAACGTCTGAAACACAATGCCATATCTGCGAAGCTCGTCGCCGGTCTTCCTCAAGAACGCTTCGCTGGGCGATATGACACCGTTGTCACCGATACGCGTGTGAATTTGAAGCTGGTCAATATGGGCGAACTTCACCTCGCGAAGAGCGGCCAGTCTCTTCTCAATATCTGCCTGGTTTCCGCCCATCCAGTGGAGCGTCTTGGAGCGTGGCGCGACCCGTTTCCACTCCCTGAGTTCATCGTACTTCGTCGATGCAACGATCAATTGGGGATGGTGCCCCATCGTCTGCTGAGCCAGGACATCGAAATCGATTTCTTTGATATCGATGTAGAGCATGCGTTCCGGATGTGCGTTCAGGACCTCTATCATCTCGGCCAGGCTGATGATCTTCTGGCCAGCGAACTGCTCGCCGCAGTACCTTCCGATGTCCAGTTGCTGTGTTTCCTCGAACGTCAGGTCCTTGATCCCCTTGCTCTTCAGTTCCGCCGGGGCATCGGGGAGAATTCGCGAGAAGTTGCTATCATGGAAAGAAACGATAACCCCATCTTTGGTCATTCGGAGATCCGCCTCCGGAACCATGTTGAGCTTCCAGGCCATCTCGAATGATTCGAGAGAACCTTCCGGCGCGGCGTTGCCGTAACCGCGATGAGCCTGAACGATCATCCGCTCGAAGGGAATATGGTTCCGGATGTTCCATTGCGGCTCATCGGCACGCAGCGTTGCCGCACCTATCAGACAAAACGCGGCACAGGCTCCAGTCAACCGCTTCATCGTTCTCTCCGTTCTCATTTCCCATTCACCCCAAAACAACCGGGCGGCAGCGTGTTCGTCGTATGCCCGTGAGGGCATAAGAAACGCCCTACGGGGTCACGACAAACGAGCTGCCGCCCGGAATAGATTCTCTCGTACGGCTACTCTGCAACCTTCGCCGCGACGAGGTCGCCGACTTCGGTGGTCGAGTAGCCCATTTTGCCGGCCGCGAGGGACTTCATCTTGTTGGCGGTGACGTACATGACCGCCTGCTCGATGGCGTTGGCCGCCTTCTCTTCGCCGAGATCGGCGAGCATCATTCCGGCGGCACAAATCGCCGCCAGCGGGTTGATGACGTTCTTGCCGGTATACTTCGGGGCGCTGCCGCCGATGGGCTCGAACATGCTGACGCCTTCGGGGTTGATGTTGCCGCCGGCCGCGATGCCCATGCCGCCCTGGATCATGGCGCCGAGGTCCGTGATGATGTCGCCGAACAGGTTGCCCGTGACGATCACGTCGAACCACTCGGGGTTCTTCACGAACCACATCGTGGTCGCATCGACGTGATAGTACTCGCGGGCGATATCCGGATACTGGGCCTGACCCATCTCATGGAAGGCTCGCTCCCACAGGCCGTAGATGTACGTCAGGACATTGGTCTTGCCGCTCAGGGCCAGCGTGTTCTTCTCGCCCCGGCCGCGGGCCTTCTTGCCATGCTTCTTCGCGTACTCGAAGGCGTACTTCAGGCAGCGATCCACCTGGAATCGCGAATAGACCGAGGATTGCACGGCGACCTCGTGGGCAGTGCCCTTCATCGTGACGCCGCCGGTGCCGGTATAGGCATCGCCCGAGTTCTCGCGGACGACGACGAAATCGATGTCCTCGGGCCCTTTGTTCTTCAACGGCGTCTCGACGCCGGGATAGAGCTTCACCGGACGCAGGTTGATGTACTGATCCAGCTCGAACCGCGCCTTCAGCAGGATGCCCTTTTCGAGAATCCCCGGCGCGACGTCCGGGTGGCCGATTGCGCCGAGCAGAATGTCGTCGAACTTGCGAAGCTCCTCGACCGCGCTGTCGGGCAGCGTCTCACCGGTTCGCTTGTAGCGTTCGCCGCCGAAGTCAAAATTCGTCAGGTCCACCTTGAACTTGAACTTGGCTGCCGCTGCCTTGAGCACCTTGACCGCCTCGGCAATCACTTCCGGCCCGGTCCCGTCCCCGGGAATCACTGCAATCTTGTACGTCTTTGCCATCGAACGATTTTCCTTTCTTGGTCACTCTCTCACATTCTGTTATCGAAGACGGTGTGCGGAGCACACCGCATTTGCTCGGCCAACACCGAATTTCGCAAGACCACACACCCACGAACGACTGGCGGACTACGGACCGATCCGGATTCCGCCGCCCTCGGCCCGAGGGCCGCTGCGCGTCCGGGCGGCGGGAGTTTATCGCATTGCAGCCACCAGCAGCAAGGGTGCTTCGCACACCCTCAAGCGAGCGAGCCGCTCGCGTATCACGCTGGAGGCCCTAAAGCGAAAAACTTCCCACACAGGCCCGCTTCGGGCCTGCATTCCGACTTCCCATCACACTTCAAACTTCGAGAAGTCCACACGATCAAGTGATCTCTCATCTACCAACCAGTTCTCACGGTACGCCGCCAGATGAAGCCGTATCCGGCGCTGGTACTTGGTGACGAAATGTCCCCGATTCGCAAGGAGGAATTGGTTTGAGACTTTCAGCCTCACGTACCCGCCTCGCTCCAACTCCCCCAAGAGATAATAATCCTCGTGTGGTAGTCGTTCTATCTTGTCGATGGGTAGATCAAACCACCAAGCCGCCCTGCCGGTCCAGGACTGCGCGGGCGGAAAGAACCTTGATATCGCGATACAGACCGGTCGCGGCGACCCCGCAAAACCGTTCAGATACTTCAGTCCCTTTTGCCTTGTGCTTGCCATAGCTACAGGTCATCCCTTCCGGTTCGGGTTTGGCGTTGGCATCCGGGCCCCGACCTTTACACGCCACTCATGCAGCATCCGGCGCAGTTCGGCGGCCTTGTCCGGCATCTTCACCGCCAGGTCGTTCCGTTCCCCGAGATCGTCGCGAAGATTATACAGTTCGACGCGGTTGTCCTCATAGAACTCTATCAGCTTGAAGTCGCCCACGCGGACCGCCCCGCCGGGCGAGCCGCCCTGGTTGCCGTAGTGCGGGTAGTGCCAGAAGAACGCATGACCTTCCTGCCTGCCCTGCTGCTTCAACAGGGGCGTCATACTCCGGCCGTCCAGGTGCTGCTCCGGTTTCAACGGCAGGCCTGCCATCTCGAGCATCGTCGGATAGAAATCCGTGCTGATGACCGGCTCGTCGCAGACGCTGCCCGCGCGGACCTCGCCGGGCCAGCGGACGATCATCGGCTCGCGGATGCCGCCCTCGTAGAGCCAGCCTTTGCCCGCCCGCAGGGGCAGGTTGGACGTCGGATGTCCTTCCGAGGTCGAAAGGCCGCCGTTGTCCGACATGAAGAAGACGACCGTGTCCTTCGCCAGGTCCAGGCGGTCCAGCATATCGAGCACCTTGCCCACAGCCTGGTCCATCGCCTCGACCATCCCTGCATAGACGGCGTGGTCCTGCACCAGCCGGACTTGCCTGTCGCCCTCCTTGCCCCAGGCCGGACCATCGTGTTTCACCTGCCTGGCTTTCTCTTCATACTTGGCCTTGAGGTCCTCGCGAGCCATCAGCGGGGTATGGACGGAGTAGAACGCCAGATACGCCAGGAAGGGGCGGTTCCTATTGGCCTCGATGAATCCGCACGTCTCGGTCGCCAGCCGGTCGGGCAGGTGTTCTCCCACCGGCCCATCGGGCAACCGCGGGTTCCCATAGGGCGAGAAGTACTTGTTTCCGCCGTAGGGGCCACCGCGCTCGATGCCGCCCTTGTTGATGTCGAAGCCCTGGTCCTCCGGCCAGAACCCTTCCGGTCCGAGGTGCCACTTGCCCGCGAAGAACGTGGCGTAGCCGTGCCCCTTGAGAGCTTCGGCGACGGTCACTTCCTCAAGCGGCAACCGGTCATCGTAGCGTGCCGGCAACAAAGGCTTGTCCTTCGTCCAGTGCTTCTGCACCGTGTCAGGCTGCGGGGCCCCGAAGTAGTCGGTCGTCCGCAGTCGTGCGGGGTATTTGCCCGTCACAATGCTGGCCCGCGTCGGCGAGCAGACGGGACAGGCCGCGTAGGCGCTCGTGAACCGCATGCCCTGCGCCGCAAGCCGGTCGATGTTGGGCGTTTCGTAAAACGTGCTTCCATAGCATCCCAGGTCTCTCCAGCCGAGGTCATCGACCAGAAAGAACACGAAATTCGGCTTGCGGCGTGCCTTCTTTTCCTGATCGAGGCCAACGCGGGCGCAGAACCCCAGGATCGCCGTTGTCCCGGCGGCCTTGAGGAACCCTCGTCTGTGGAGGCAATTGGCGTTCATTGGCTCGGCCTGTGCGCTATTCACGCGGTCTTTTTCATGATGTGATTGAGCAGTCCGCCGTCGCGGATGATCTCGAGCGCAAAATCCGGCAGCGGCATGAACTGGATCTGGTTGCCGCTCGTCTTGTCCCGGATCACGCCGGCGTTGTAGTCGATCTCGACCTCGTCGCCATCCTTGATCTTGTCCACCGCCTCGGCCGACTCGATCAGATAGAACCCGCAGTCGATCGCGTTACGGTAGAAGATCCGTGCGAACGACCTGGCGATGACCGTCTGCACCTTGGCCCCGCGGATGGCCCAGACCGCGTGCTCCCGGCTGGATCCGCAGCCGAAGTCATCCCCCGCGACGATGACATCGCCCGGCTTGGCTTTCTTCACAAAGTCCTTGTCCAGGTCCTCCAGACAGTACTTCGCCAACTCGGCCTCGTTGTCCGTATTCAAATACCGAGCCGGGATGATCTCGTCGGTATTGATGTGATCACGCTTATACACATGTGCCTTTGCCATAACATCCTCACAAAAACGCTTAAACTCGAAATCCGAATTTCGAAATCCGAAACAAATCCAAAACTCAAAACCCAAATGACCGAAACGCTATTCGCTCTTGCGCACAATCGCGCCGAAGATACTCATCAACTCCGTGGCTTCTTGGATCAACCCCTGCCTTCGGACTTCCTGCTTCTGATCGTCGCAGGCATCAACAAGCCTGAGCCAGTACCGACTTTCCTTCGATTCCTTTCTGCATATCCTGACCCGCATCAGGAAATCCTTCTTGCTCAAGGCCTCGTTTGCCTCAATGTAGTTGGCCCCGACAGAGCCGGACGCCCTGATGAGCTGCTTGCCATCCTCGACGTTGGCCATCGTCCGTTTCAACCCTTTCACAAACTCGCGCACATCCCGTGCGAAGGCAAACGTCCGATCCTCCAGATCATACTGTTTGGGATTTTCGTTTTCTGTCATTCGAGTTTGTTTCGAATTTCGTATTTTGATATTCGGATTTTTCTACAGGTATTTCCTTGGATCCGTGAGCCTGCCTTCGACCGCACTGGCCGCGACCGTCGCGGGACTGGCCAGATAGACTTCGCTCTTGGGACTGCCCATCCGGCCGACGAAGTTGCGGTTCGTCGTGCTGATGCACTTCTCACCCGCCGCCAGGACGCCCATGAAGCCGCCCAGGCAGGCGCCGCAGGTCGGCGCCGAGATCACGCAACCGGCGTCGTAGAAGACGTTGAACAGGCCTTCATCCTGCGCCTGCTTCCAGACCTCCGGCGTCGCCGGCACGACGATCGTGCGGATGGCCACCTGCTTGCCTTCGAGAATGTCGGCCACGATGCGAAGGTCCTCGATCCGCCCGTTCGTGCAACTGCCGATGTAGGCCTGGTCCATCGCCTTGCCCGCACATTCGCCGATGGGCACCGCATTGCTGGGCAGGTGCGGCTGCGCCACCATCGGCTCCAACGCCGAACAGTCGAACTCCTCGGTCGCGAGGTACTGCGCGTCCGGGTCCGACTCGAACACCGTGTAGTCGGTGACATCCTTCAAGTGCTCGTCCAGGTACGCCTTGGTCACCTCGTCGAACCCGATGATGCCGTTCTTGGCCCCGGCCTCGATGGCCATGTTCGTCATCGTCATTCGGGCCTCCATCGTCATCTCGGCCAGCGTCGAGCCGACAAACTCCATCGCCCGATAGAGCGCGCCGTCGGTGCCGATCCGCCCGATCACCGCCAGGATCACGTCCTTGCTGTAGACGCCATCCGGCAGCGAGCCTTCGAGCACGAACTTCATCGACGCGGGCACCTTGAACCAGAGCGTGCCGGTCGCGATGGCCGCGGCCAGGTCAGTCGAGCCGATTCCCGTGCTGAACGCCGCCAGGGCGCCGTAGGTGCAGGTGTGCGAGTCGCCACCCACGATCACCTCGCCCGGCCGGATGTGGCCCTGCTCGGGCAGCAGCGCATGACAGACTCCGGCGTGACCCAGCTTGTAGTAATGCTTGATCTTATGGCGTTTGGCCCATTCATCCAGCCGCTTGTGCAGCTCGGCACTTTTGACGTCCTTGGCCGGCTGAAAGTGGTCCGGCGTCACCACGATCTTGTCCGGATCGAACACGCGGTCGATCCCCTTCTCCACAAGCATCGAGATCGCCGGCGGCGTCGTCACATCATGACACATCACCATGTCGATCTTCGCGTCCACCAATTGCCCCGGCACGACCGTCTTCACCCCCGCCGCCCGGGCCAGAATCTTTTCCGTTATCGTCATTCCCATCGTTAGTCCCTTGTCAGTTCTCAGACACCTTGATTCTTGAGAAAATCCGAAATCCGAATCTCGAAATCCGAAACAAATCCAAAACTCGAAACCCAAATGACCGAAACACTCTGTGCGAACGCATGCTCGCGGTCCTCTATATCATGTTGTTTTGAATTTTAGATTTCGGTCATTCGTGCTTGTTTCGAATTTCGGATTTCGGTATTCGTATTTCCGCCTCCCAGGCGGCTATGGTTGTCCGTTCACTTGCGTCTGTTCCGACGTCGCCTGGGCCGCGACCATGCGGTTGACCGCGTCCACGTAGGCCTTGGCGCTGGCCTCGATGATGTCCGTCGAGACGCCCCGGCCGATGAAGGCCCGGCCGTCCTCGCGAATGCGGACCGTCGCCTCGCCCAGGGCCTCGGTGCCCGCCGTAATGGCGCGGATCGAGTACTCTTCGAGCTTGGGCCGCAGGTTCATCGCCTGGCGAATCGCCTCGTAGGCGGCGTCGACCGGCCCGTCGCCGAATGCGACAGCGATCTTCGTCTCGCCCTTGACGCGCATCTTCACACTGGCCGTCGGCAGCGTTCCGGTGCCCGACGCGACGTGCAGGTAATCGAGCACATACGTTTGTTCGACCACGCGGATCTCGTCGTTGACGAGGGCTGCCACGTCCTCGTCGAAGATCTCCTTCTTCTTGTCGGCGATCACCAGGAATCGCTGGTAGGCCTGCTCGAGCTCGTCCTTCGTGAGCTTGTAGCCGAGTTGCTTGCAGCGGTCGGCGAAGCCGTGGCGGCCGGTGTGACGACCGAGCACCATTCGCGAACCGCCCAAGCCAATCGTCTCCGGCGTCATGATCTCGTACGTCGTCCGTTCCTTGAGGATGCCGTCCACGTGGATGCCCGACTCGTGCGCGAAGGCGTTGGCGCCGACGATCGCCTTGTTGGGCTGGATCACAAAACCCGTGAGCTGCGAGACGAGCTGGCTCGTCCGGAAGATCTCCTTCGTGTTGATGTTCGTGGACAAACCGTCCGCGCCTCCCTGGCTGAAGAAGTCCTGGCGGGTGCGGATCGCCATGACGACCTCTTCCATCGCGGCGTTGCCCGCCCGCTCGCCGAGCCCGTTGACGGTGCACTCGACCTGGCGGGCGCCGTTGCGGACGCCGGCCAGAGAGTTTGCGACCGCCATGCCCAGATCGTTGTGGCAGTGGGTGCTGATGACGCACTTGTCGATGCCCGCGACGTCGCTCTTGAGTTTTGCGATGAGTTGCCCGTACTCATAGGGCAACACATAGCCAACCGTGTCGGGGATGTTCAGCGTGGTCGCGCCGGCCTCGATCACCGCCGCCAGGACCTCCATGAGGAACGGGATCTCGCTCCGGCAGGCATCCTCCGGCGAGAACTCGATATCGTTCGTGAAAGCCTTCGCGCACCGGATCGCCTCGACCGCCATCTTCAGAACCTGGTCGGGCTCCTTCTTGAGCTTGTGCTTCATGTGGATCGGCGAGGTCGCGATGAACGTGTGGATTCGCTTCTTCTTGGCAGGGGCAATCGCCTTGCCCGCCGACTCGATATCGAGGGCGTTGGCGCGGGCCAGCGCCGCGATTGTGGGGCCCTTCACCTGCTCGGCGACGAGCTTCGTCGCCTCGAACTGCGCGGGCGAGGAGATCGGGAAGCCCGCTTCGATGATATCGACTCCGAGCACGGCCAATTGCCGCGCAATCTCGAGCTTCTGCGGGATCGACATGGCCGCCCCGGGCGACTGCTCGCCGTCACGGAGCGTGGTATCGAAAATCAATACTTTTTCACCTGACATCGTTGGCTCTCCAAGTAGCATGGGCGACGCCCATGGATTCGGGATCACGGGCGAAATGCCCGTGCCACATCGTAGCGGGCTATTATGCCGTAAAGACGCTCAGAACGCTACGGTTTTACGTAAGTGGTGGAATGAGAACGGGTTGTGGTACTTTTCGTTTTTGCGCCTTAGCGGCGCAGGATCAGGGCGAGCCGGCCGATCAGGCCGTCGATGTGGAGGTGACGAATTGTGCGTCTACTATCCATGATTAGCACAAGTATACGTATCGGCAGAAAGAATGCAAGACTTTTTCGAGAAATCCATGCATAAACCGTCATGCTGAACAAAGCGAAACCGGTGGGTCGCTGATGCACGAGTTGTCTGCCGACGAGGACTCCCGTGACAGAGGGGACCTCGGCGCCGTCACATGGAGAATTTCCACGGATCGATCTCGCCGGCCTTGGCGGAGCAGGCGGCCTTCTGCTGGGCGGTCGGCAACGGCCGGATGGGGATCGTGAGAGACAGCATCTGACTGTTCGTCCTCTGAAAGTGCCACGTCCGTCGCGGCGAATCGATGTTCGCGACCGTCAGCTCCTTGGCGACACTCGAATAGACCGAAGGTTCTGTCGTCCCGAAAGCCGTCGCGGACGGGGTGATGGAGAGGGTAAAAACAATGGCGGCCTCGCGGATCTCGTTGAAGTTGAACGAGCGCTCCGCGCCGTGATAGAGCACCAGATCGATCCAGGCTCGCTCCGATTGCCGCTGGGATTCGAACCGCGAGGGCAACCCGTCGAAATCGACGGAATGAACGGTGAATACACCCTCGATCAAGCCCGATGTGAAGCGGAGGGGCTCATCCAGCTCCAGTTTCTCGGGCAGCTTCACGCCGGCGACGGCGCCCTCGAACTCCAGACGCAGACGCAGGTCTTTCGCCCGGATGGCGGCGTTGGCGATCTTGTCGAGCGAGATGTGGGTGTCGCCGCGGTCGGTGGCGAACAGGACCGCGCCCAGGGCGTCGGCTGCATCCTGAACGGTGAACAGACTCGCACAGGCGTAGTCGTAGTCGTTGTGCAGGAAACGAACACGCGCCGCGACCGCTCCGGCGGGCGTTCGCCAGTAGGCGACCAGCGGCCGGCGCTGGTTCCACAGATCGCTGATGTTGACGCTGCCCAGGGTGAATTCCGGGTGGAGATACGTCGTGCCCACGAGGTCGTGTTCCTGACCGTCGCTGACGACGAACGCCTCGGTTTCTATGCGGGGTATATCAAGGGTCGTGAAGTAGGTTTCGAGATCATTGGGGCATTGGACGCTGAGGCGCTGGGCGTCGAGACTCTCCCACGCCGTGGTCGGAGGCATAAACGCGACCTTGTTGCTCGTGGCGCGCTCGATGAAAGCCAGCGTCCCCTCGGGCAAAAGCGTGGAGTAGGACCGGCTGTGCGGGCCCGCCCACTGCCTGGTCGATGGGTGGAACCGCCGGGCCACGTGCTGCCAGGCGAATTGGTTCAACTCCGTGAGCACGGTCTGCGACTCATGGTCTCGGACATGCTCGATCATACGGGAGATTTCCTCGATGGCCACGCAGGTGTAGGTCGGACTGTTGTACTCGGTGAATGAACCCTTTTCCCGCGTATACTCGTAGAATCGGCGGAGGCGCTGGCGGCCGTAATCAGACAGGTCGCGCAGGCTGAAACGCTCGCCGGCGACGAGCGTAACGTAGGTGCCCATCAGGGCGATATTCGTATACGCCGGGCCGACGTCCCGCCGCTGGATGGAGCGGGCCGCGTGCAGGATCGAATCCTTGACCTTCTGTTGCAGCTCCGGCGGCAGGCGGTTCATGTGGTCGATGGCAACCTGGAGCAGTTGCACGCCGCAGAAGTCGGCCCAGTTCCAGTCGGGCGGCGACATCCTGTCGAGCGGTTCTTCGAGGAACCACGGCCAGATCCCATAGGTCCGACTGCCCGGGTCCTGATCCTGCAGGGCGATGACGCGGTTCAGGATCGCGGCGGCCCGCTGGAGTCGGGCCGTGTCCCCGCTGTCGAGCAGGGCTACGGCGTACTTGAGGCTCTCACGGGTGCGGTGAACGACGCCGCCCTGGAGTGTCGTGTGATAACCCGGCGAGGAGAATTCGGCCCAGAGCATTCGCGCAGCCGAGTCGTAACTTTCATCCTCCTTTTCCAGGGCCCGCAGGAAGGCCTGGCGACGATCCTCGTTGGAGAAAGGCCCGGCCGCGAGACACGGGCCCGATAACAACAGCACCAGCAGTCCCATTCGGTGGATTTGCAGAGAATGGATCATCCGGGTTGCTCCTTTCGTCGTGTCCACGTAGCTCATCGGATTGGCCATGATACGTCCGTGCCCAGGTGAAGTCCATCTTTGAGAATCTTGAGCCTTGACCTAGACCAGGATGCCATGTGCCAAGCACACAGTCGTCTTGGCATCTTCGGCATCGTGGGTATAATAGCACGATCTTGCTACTGTGGAGTGTTTTGATGGCGGAACCGCCCAAGTTGATGGACATCTTGACGCCGGAAAAGTTCGAGCGGGTCGAGCGGGAGTTCCGGAAACGGTTCAAACTCGGGCTGGAAACGACCGGGCCGGATGGCACGCCGGTGGACGGCCTGTGCAGCGAGGATTGCCGGCCCCGGTTCTGCCGGCTCGTGCAGGGAGATCCCGACTGGCGGCAGCGATGCAGTGCCGAACGAAAACGGTCGATCGAGATCGCCGTGGAGACCGGGCAGTCGTTCATCACGATCTGCCACGCGGGGATCGTGCTGGTCTGTGTGCCCGTGGTGGATCGGGACCTCGTGCACGGGGGGATGTTCTTCGGCAAATGCCTTTGGGAGCCGGCGACGCAAACTCTTGCCGACGATGTGGAGGACCGATTGCACGGAATCCCGATGGCGGGGCATGAGATCGCCCGGGCCGTCCACAAATTGCCCGTGGTGCGAGGCCGGCAGATTCACGCAGCCGCCGAATTCCTCTTCGACCTGCTCTACGAGGTCAGCGGATTCGATGCCAAGTTGATCCGCTGGCGCCGGCAACGGTCCCGGCAGCAATCGGAGCTCGGCGAGTTCATCCAGGAGCGAAAGAAGCTGGGCGCCCAATGGAAGTACCCGCTGGAGAGCGAACGGGCTCTGCTGCAAAAAGTCAAGATCGGCGATCGCATCGGGGCCCGGGAGATCCTCAACTCGATTCTCGGCACGATCCTGTTCAAGGACATCGGCGATCTCGGCATTCTCAAGGTGCGGTTGCTCGAGCTGCTCATCGTGCTGAGCCGCTCGGCGGTCGAAGGCGGCGTGGACGTCAATACGATGCTCGAGAAGAACCTCGCCTACGTCAACAAGGTGATGCAGATCGAGACCCAGGAGGACCTGTGCGCGTGGATCAGCGCGGCGCTGAACGAATTCATCGAGCTGGTCTACTCTTCCCAGGACGCGAGAAAGATGACGCAGATCCGTCCGGCGATCAACTACGTCGACGCCAACTACGACAAGCCGATCACGCTGACCGAGATCGCGAGGGCATCGCACCTGAGTGTGTCCCGGCTCGCTCATTTGTTCAAGGAACAGATGGGAGTCACCCTGATCAACTACGTGACGGAAGTGCGCATCGAGCGGGCCAAGGAACTGCTGCTGGGCACGGACCAGAGCTGTACGGATATCTGCTTCCAGACAGGCTACAACAACCAGAGCTACTTCACGCGGACGTTCAAGTCGGTGGCGGGCACGACGCCGCGGCAGTTCCGCCTCCAGAACCGGCGCGTGAGAGTCCCGCCGATTGGTCCGTAGGTTGGGGTGGATCGCCGGCCCTGCGACCCGTGGGCCCGCCTGCGGACAATCACGCCTGCGAATGGCACGCTGTACACCCCACCTCGACGGATTCCCGCGGCAGTTCGCTGAGGGTCCAGTAGACGTCGATCGTCCTGATCGCCTCGACGAAATTCCTGTAGTCCACCGGCTTGACGATGTATCCGGCGACGCCGAGCTTGTAGCTCTCGACAATATCGCGGTCGTCTCTCGACGTGGTGAGCACGACGACCGGGATCTTCCGCAGGATGGAATCGGCCTTGGTGATCTTCATGAATTCCACGCCGTTCATCCTCGGCATGTTCAAATCCAACAGAATGACGCAAGGCTTCGGGTTGTCCTCGTTCCTCAGGTATTCCAGGGCCTCTTCCCCATTCGTCACGTGAGCCAGCGGGTTGCTCAGCTTGAGGTCTCGGAATGCGCGATGGACCGTCATCGCATCGATGGCGTCATCTTCGACGAGCAACACGGACTTATCGTTTCTCATGCATCATCCTTTCGTTGTGTTGGGGCAACGTGAAGAAGAACGTGCTTCCATGACCCGGCTTGGATTCGACCCCGACCTGCCCGCCATGCATCTGCACGATCTTCTTCACCACGGCCAGACCGATCCCGGTGCTGTCGGGATGAGGAACGGACCCGAGCGTCTGGAACATCTGGAAGAGCAGATCGAAGTGTCTCGATTCGATGCCTATGCCGTTGTCGGCCACGGTGAATCTCCAGAAGTCGCCTTCCTCCGCCGCGGCGATCCGAATCTCGCCTTGCGGCTTGTCCATGTACTTGACGGCATTGCTGATCAGGTTCTGGAATACCTGGGTCAGCGTGATTCTCTCGCAGAACACCGTCGGAAGGGGACGCTCGACCCGGATTTCGATATGCGACGGAGGGGCAATCTGCTCGATGACCTCCGCGACCACCTGGCCGCTGTCAATGCTCTCGACGAGGCAGTCGCCGTATCCGATCTCGGCATAGCGCAGAATCCCGTCAATCAACAGGATCATCCGATCCACCCGCTGCCGCATAAGAGCCAGGTTCTCCCGTCCCCGGTCGTCGATCTTGTCGGCGCAGTCCTGGGAAATCCATTCAGCCAGCGTGGCGATGCCGCGCAGCGGCGCTTTGAGGTCGTGCGCCGCCACGTGGGCGAAATCCCGGAGTTCCTGGTTCGACCGCTCCAGGTCCCGGACCGTATCCTGCAGGTTGCGATTGAGTTCCTCCAGTTGTATCTCGGCCCGCTTGCGCTCGGTGACGTCACGAAGCAGAATCACCAGGCCGCGAGCCCCCGCCTTCTTGTGAACCACGGAAGCGCTGCACTCCAGGAAGAGCGTCTCGCCCTGCTTGTTCTTGATCGAAAGGTTCAGCGGTTCCAGCGTGCCCAGGAGCACCTGCTGGAAATGAGTCATGAACCGCGGGACATCGCCCGGATCCAGGATGCCCAGCTCGATGAAGTGCTTTCCGACCGTCTCCTCTTTCGTTTGTTGGAGAATCTCCAGCGTCTTCTTGTTCACGTCGAGCACACGCCCGACGTCGTCGAGGTAGGCGATGCCCTCGTGCGCCTCCTCGAAGATCACCTTGAACTTCTCTTCGCTCTCTTTGAGCGCATCCTCCGCCTTCTTGCGATCCGAGATGTCCCGTGCGATCCCGAGGATCACATTCTGCCCCTCGATCTGCACGGGATACGTCCGGATTTCGACGTGAACGTGGGTGTGGTCGCCGCGACGCAGATGGAACTCGACGGGGCCCACCGGATGCCCGAGGGCATTCTTGGCCAGACACCCTGCGGCCCGCGGCAACTGTCTCCTCGGCAGGAGGTCCAGCTTCAGGAAGTTTTTGCCGATGAGCTCCTCCCTGCGATAGCCGCACAGTTCCTCGGCGGCCCTGTTGCCGTCGAGGAAGGTGCCCATCAGATCGCTCAGGTAGTACGCGTCCGGCGCGTATTCGAAGAGGATACGGAGACGCTCCTGGGAACTCGCCAGTTGTTCCTGGGTCTGTTTCAGCTCCGTGATGTCCCGACCGCTGCCGATGACCTGAACGACGTGCCCGCGGGCGTCGCGTATCGGCGCGAGGTTCGCAAGAACGTCCATGTGCCTGCCGTCTTTGGTGGCGGCGCGGAACTGGAGGTTCTCGACGGGTTCGCCCGCTGCGGCCCGTCGCAGCGAGGCAAGACATGCCGGATGACATTCGGGAGACACCAGAGTCAGCCCGCTCGTGCCGACAATCTCGTCATTCGTATATCCGACGTGCTGCTGCCAGGATTTGTTCACAAAAGTCAAGCAGCCGTCGAGATCCATGACGAAGACCAGGTCGACGGACGCCTGAACCAGCTCGCGATACTTGTTCTCGCACATGGCGAGTTCCTGCCGCAACGTCTCAGCCGAGCCGGAGCAGTCGAAAGTGAGCAGGATCATCGTGTCCTGCCCCGATCCGGCCGCCAACACTCCGGCGTGCGCCTGTACCGTCGGGCTGATCCCATCGGATCGCGAAGAGACGAACCGGACCTCGCCGACAGCATGGCCCGTGCGGGCCGCCTCATCAAGCAACGGACGAAGTCCCTCGCATCCCTCCAACAAGTCCCCCACCCGGTCTTCGGCAGGACGATGGCATTCGAAGCCGGCGGGATCGCTGTACGCCGCATCGAACAGGCGACGGTTGGCACACAACACGCGCCCCTCCGCGGTCGCCAGTGCAGCGGGCATGGGAACCGCTTCCACCAGCGCCGTTTCCCATTGCGGCGGGCCGGCCTGTGGTTCGAGGAACCCAATTCCCAGTTGTCTTTGGTCCTGACTCATAATACCCCCATTCCCTCCATGCACAGAAGGTTGGTTTTCGACCTACGCCCCCTGCGCCGCACAGCCACAGGAACGGACAGCCTCCCCGGCAGCAGACCCCGACGCATCCGCTCCGTGCTTCCTCGGGAATGTGAAGAAAAACGTGCTGCCACGGCCGACCTCCGATTCGACCCAGATCCGCCCGCCGTACATCTCGACGATCTTCTTGACCAGCGCCAGGCCGACGCCGGTGCTCTCGAACTCATCCCGCGGCCTGAGCGTCTGGAACAGCTTGAAGATGCGGTCGAAGTACTTCTCTTCGATTCCCGGCCCGTTGTCCACGATATGGAACTGCCAGAGGTCGCCGTCCTCGACGCACCCGACCCGGATCTCGCCGACCGGTTTGTCCATGAACTTCACCGCGTTGGTCAACAGGTTCTGGAACACCTGGGTGATGCGCGTCCTTTCGCATTCGACCGCAGGCAGACCGGGCTCGACCGTGACGTGGATATGCTCGGGTGGGGCGATGCCATCGATGATGCTCGGGAGCAAGGCGTTGAGGTCCACGTCCACCGTCTCTTCCTTGATCCGTCCCACGCGGGAGTATTGCAGGATGCCCTCGATCAGGTTGTACATCCGGGCGACACGGCTCTGGAGCAGATCAAGCTGCTCCTTGGCGTCGTCACCCAGCTTGTCCGCGTAGTCGGCGCACAGCCATTCCGCAATGAGCTTGATGCCGCGAAGCGGGGCCTTCAAGTCGTGCGAGACCACGTAGGCGAAGTGGGTCAGCTCCTCGTTGATCTGGGCCACCCGTTGCAGCAACGCGGTTTGCTTCCTCTCCGCCGTGTGTTTCTCCGTGATGTCGCGGAAGCTCCATACGCGACCGACGACCTGCTCGCCGATCCGCTGGGGCTTCGAGTAGTATTCCACGATGCGACCATCCTGGAATTCGATGAGATCGTGGCCCTCCTCCTCGCGCTGTTCATACAATCCGTGGACGCTGCGGAGGAACGCCTCCGGGTCCCGCAACCGAGGCGTCGCAGAGGCCAAGGCCAGATTGTCGTCCCGCGTGTCGAGAACGGAGTCCGACAATCCCCACAGTTCCTGGAATTGCCGGTTGTATTCCTTGATCTTGCCGAAGCCGTCCACAACGAGCAGGCCGTCGGCCATGGATTCCAGCGCGGCTTCGAGCAGCGAGAGCGACTCCCTGGCCTCGTCTTCCACCCGGGTGAGCCGCGCGATGTCGATGAAGCTCTCGATCAGGTACTCGCGCCCCTGCCACGTCACGGGAACCACGCTCTTGAGAATCGGAATGTGAGCGCCGCCATGGCCCAGCAAGACGCGTTCCGATCGGTCCACGGTCTGGCCCAGGTCGGTGATCGGGCAGCTCCCTTTCTGGGCGGGGCAGATAAACTGGTGACAGACCCTGCCGACGATCTGTTCCTTCGGCAAGCCAATCGCTGCGGCAGCGTGGGGGTTCACGTCCACGATCTGCCGGCTTTCGCAGTCGATAATCAGCACGCCTGTAACAATGCTGTTCAACACGTCGTGCAGACGGTGATCTCGCTCGCGCAGGGCGGCTTCGCCCCGTGCGCGTTCCGTGAGTTCCCTGACCAGCCGCTCGTTTGTGGCGACCAGTTCGGCGGTTCGGTCGTCGGCCCCGACGCCTCCGCGGCTCAGCATCCGCTGGAGTTGTTCCTCCAGCCGGCGCCGCCGCTCGATCTCCGTGCGGAGGACCGCATCGGCTTCATCCAGGCGAGCGATCAGTTCCTTCACATGGGCGTGCGCCTCTGCATGATCCTGCACCTGCTGCCTGAGCCGTTCATTCTCCTCCATGAGCGACTGGTTTTCGCATTCCCTGGCCGACGTGTATAGGTCGTCGCCACAGATCTGTCTGCAGCCGATCTTGCCGGACATCGTCCTAACCCTTTCCCATCAATTCAGGCTCACACTGCCTGGAGTGAATGCATCCTTCTCTGCCGTCGCCACCCGTTTGGGGAGCGTGAAGAAGAACGTGCTTCCTGTGCCCACGCTCGATTCGACCCAGATGGTTCCGCCGCACAGATCGACGATCTTCTTGACGACCGCCAGGCCGATGCCGGTGCTCTCCCGCTCGTCCCGAGGAGCAAGCGTCTGG
This sequence comes from Phycisphaerales bacterium, assembly GCA_039683175.1. Taxonomy (GTDB): domain Bacteria; phylum Planctomycetota; class Phycisphaerae; order Sedimentisphaerales; family Anaerobacaceae; genus PLanc-01. The sequence continues at coordinate 86,758 of JBDKRX010000019.1, read as the reverse complement.
AACATCTGAAAGATCTTCTCGAAGTACTTGGCATCGATCCCCGGGCCATTGTCGGAGATGGAGAACCTCCAGAATCCCAACTGCTCCAAACAACCGATCTCGATTCGTCCGTGGGCCTTGTCCATATACTTGATCGCGTTGTCGATCAGGTTCCGGAAGACCTGCCCTACGCGGACCTTCTCGCAGACGACGACCGGCAACAGCCCCTGGACCGCCACCTCGACATGCGCCGGCGGATCCAGTAGAGCGATCACCTCCGGAACAAGATGGTTCAGATCCACCTGTTCCTGGCGGTTGGCCACCCGGCCGATTTCCGAGTAGTGCAGGATGCCGTCGATGAGCTCGGAGAGCCGCGAGACACGGCCCTTGAGCATGGACAACTGCTGACGGCCCTGCTCATCGAAGCGGTCGGCGTAATCCGAGGCAATCCAGTCGGTGAGCGTACCGATCCCGCGCAGCGGCGCCTTCAGATCGTGGGCCGCGACATAGGCGAAATCCTGCAGTTCCTTGTTCGAGCGGCGCAGGTCCCGCACGGTTTCGGCCAGATGCTCGTTGGCCTTCGCCAGGGCGCGCTCCAGCTTGCGACGCTCGTTCGATTCCACCTGCAAGGCGATCATGTCCGCCACCGAGGCGGCGAAGTCCTGCTCCTCCAGGGACCACTCGCGCATCGTCCCGGTGTGCTCATAGGACATCACGCCCAGCAGTTTCGCGTGGAGACGGATCGGAACGTCGATCACGGACACGACCCCCAGCGGCGCGAAGTAGGTGTCGGCGAAAGCCTGGGTGCGAGGGTCTTCCCGCGCGTTGTTGGCCGCCAGAATGCGGCTGTTCTCGATCGCGTCGAAATACACCGGGTAGTCGGACACCCGCATCCGCAGGCCGGCGCCCCGGTCTTTTCCGCTGAGACTGTACGACTGCTCGCACACCAGCTCAGAGGACTGCTCGTGAAAGAACCAGATGCTGACTTGCTCGACCCCCAGGGTCTTGGCGGCCTCTTCGGTCGCCATCTTCATCGTCGCTTGCAGGTCGCCCTTGATTTCCTTGGCGAGCCGCAACAGCGTTCTCTGGTGATTGACCAGGGATTCCGTCCTCTGCATGAGGACCTGCTCGGCCTGCTTGCGGAACATGATCTCGCGGATCAGGTTTCTGTTCGCCGTGGTCAGCTCGGCGGTCCGCTCCTGGACCCGGGCCTCCAACTGCTCGTTGGCGTCGACGAGCGCGGCGTCCCGCTGCTCGATCTGTTCGAGCATCTCATTGAAGGCGTCGATCAACAGGCCAACCTCGTCGCTGCCATGCCGCTCGGCTCGCACGGAATACCGGCGTTTCTCCGAAACCAGTCGCGCCACATCGGCCAGGTGGAGAATGGGATGCGAGATGATCCTCTGGAGCCTGGAGGAGACCATGTACGCAGCCACGGACGACAGAAACAGAATGCCCAGAATCACGATCGCGCCGCGATGGAGCCTCGTGTACATGAAACCGAGACTCTGCCGCACACAGACGGTGCCGATCCGCTCCTCATCGAGACATACGGGCCGCGTGAGCGTGAGAAACCCATGGGCAAAAACGGGATGGTCCTTCAGTTCCTGCACCGAGGGCATCGCGGCCTTGGTTCCCTTCTGCACGTAGGCGGCGAGCAACTCCCCATCGGCAGTGTACACGCAGGCAATGACGATGGAGGGGACCGCTTCGACCGTCTGGAGGATTTCGCCGGCGTCGGTGGCGTCGCGGAAGGTGATCGCGGCTCTGCAGTTGTCCGCCAGGATGTTCGCGTGCGTCGTCAGGTCCTGGACCACGCCACGGCGGAGAATGGTCCATTCCCAGGCGGCAAAGACACCACCCGTGAGCGTCAGCGCGGCGATACACGTGAGCATGACAATCGCGACCAGCTTGTGCTTGAGCGACAGGTCATGCGTGTATACCCACATCGTGCGTCTGATTTTATGGACGTCCGGCTCCACCCGGATCCTCCTCATCCTTCTGCTGCGCCAGTTGATCGTGCTCAATGGTCCTTACCGCCAGCCGAAGCAGGCTGGATCGAATCTCCAGCTTGGCGCGGGCCGCCGCCGCCAGGTTGATCTCGAATCGGACCTTCCGCTCCTCGATCAGCAGGTTGATCGTACCCCCGTTCTCCAGGAACAGAGGGACGTCCCCCACGGTCAGCATGCCGCTCTCCCGCAGGTGCGGCAGGACACGCGGCAGAAACGCTTTCTCGGACGGGCACAGAAACAGCACATGGCACGCCTTGATTCGGTCGAGGTCAGGGTGCCGCTCCGGGATCTTCTTGTCCTGGTCGGCCAGTTCCTCGAAACCCTTGAACCAGCGGACGACGATGGCCCGGTTCCCGATCTGTTTGCCGTTAAACTCCTCAAAGGCGATCCGGGAGGGAGGCACACCCAGGACACCGATCACGAGGGGATCGTTCGGGTCCACTTCATCCTTCTTCCTGCCCGGTGCCGGAGCGAATCGACCGCCCTCGACGAACTTGAGGAAATTGTACACGAACGCGGCCTTGATCCGGTATTCTCGGTCTATGGCGTCTTCCGCGCGCACGACGGCGCTGTGCGACACAGTCATCAGAGTCGCCACAAAGACCAGAAGCAGACGTCTGGGGCCGACGTTGTTCATTACGTCATGACCACGGGGTCGATCCATACCGTCAATCGTTCGTCTTCTTCCGCTCGCATCGAGTGGTTCGCCGACACACGCCGAACGGACCGCCAGCGGCCTTTCGGAGTGAACATCGACCAGATTCAGGTGCGAATGGAGTCGCAAAGAAGGGAAACCCGATTCGAGGGCATTTCGTGGGATATCACACGGAACATGACCCGAATGGGCGGAGTTTATCGGAGGTTGGGGACGTTTAGAATCGATAGGTCAGCCCGACCCGGAACGTTCGTCCGTCCTGCACGATCGTGTCCTGAACGCTCCCTGTGAAACTCGGGAACGCATAGTCCACGTCGAAGAGGTTATATACACTGGCGGCGATCTCCAGCCGCTTCGAGACACTGGTGTAGGTCAGCGTCAGATTCGTCAGCGTGAAATCGTCCGCGTACTCACCGGCCACGGTCTTGACCTTGCTGTTGTAGAGGACCTCCAGCCCGGCGAAGAGCCGCTCCGGCACAACCGGCTTGATCAGGTTCAGTTTCACCAGGTGCTTCGGCGAGTTCACCAGGGTCTCGTCGGCGGTCTCGTCCCGCGCCTCGACGTACGAGTAGCTGACACGGGATTGCAGACCCTGCTCCCATCGACCGTGCAGCGCCAGCTCGACGCCTTCGGCCTGCACTTCGGCCCGATTCTGGAACACGAGCAATCCATCGGCCGGATCGACAACCGTGTCGACCAGATCCTTCAAGATGTAGTGGAATCCGCAGGCGGTCGCCTGGAGATGTTGGCTGAACCGATGCTCGACGATCGCTTCGTACGTCTGAATCCGTCCGGGGTCCAGTTCGTGGGCCGCCTTCTGGCCACCTGCGGCGTTTTCATAGTACAGCTCATAGGCCGACGGCGCGCGAAACGCTTCGCCATAGAGAAGCTTCAAGGTCGTCTGATCCCACACGTCATAGATCAGTCCCAGACGCGGACTCGTGGCGCCGCCGCAGGTCTCGTACTCATCATGTCGGACGCTCCCAATAAAGGTCAGCTTCTCGAGCAGTTTCACCTCATCCTGAAGGTAGACGCCCCAACTGCGGCTGTCTTCGGAGGAATCCAGATAGACATCGTTTCCAAACCACTGCTTTTGGTCCTGTCGGGCGTCGTAGCGGAACTCCGTGCCGACCGTCACGGTGTGTCCCTCGACCGGGTTGCCGGTCACGCCGAATTCCGCCTCCCACCAGCGGCTTATCCAGGAATTGCGATTGAGCACCACGACGGGGTCCGCCCCGTCCGGAGCGAGGTTCAGCGCATGGCGGATGTCCGTGTCCCCCTGGCAGTAGACAAGTCGCGCCATGGCCGTGTATCGTTCGGAGAGGTCGCGCGTCCACGTCAGGCCGGCCAGCGTCCCTTCGCTGAGGGCCCGCGTCCGGGAATCGCCGAAGGCGGTGCTGGCCACGATCACGGGAATGCCTTTGTCGCGATCCGCATGGATCAGATCGAACGAGAAGTCGCCCCAGGACACTACGGCGGCGAGGTTGGTGTTCTCACTATCGTCGTTGTCCACCCAGCCGTCGTTCGTTTCCGGCGCGTCGAACTCCGGGTAGTACAACGTCGGACCGTCGCTGGAATACGTGCTCGCGGACAACAGCAGATCCACGTCCTTTCCGAGGAGCTTGCCGTAGGTGATCCGGCCTTTCCGCGAGTCGAAACTGCCGGTCTGGCCGCTCAATTCCAGGCTGTCGACCGCGCTGCCCCGCTTGGTGATCACGTTGACGATGGCCAGCACCGCGTTGCTGCCGTAGAGCGAGGAGCCCGGACCGCGAATGATCTCGACCTTGTCGATCAGCTCCACGTCAAGCGGGAACTCCGTGCCGCTGGGAGGGGCGCCCGAGACGCTGTCATTCATCTTGTGACCGTCGATCAGCACGAGGATTCGCGTGTCGAAGTCGCCCGGCCTGCGGAACCCTCGGGTTCCCACGTAGTGGGCCATCCGGTCGTAGTTCATGTAGAAACCTGGGGCGCTCTGGAGGATGTCCGCCAGGGTGCGATAGCCGTACCGCCGGATCTCCTCGGCGGTCACCACGGTGGCCGACGCGGGCGCCTCGTCAAGCCGCTGAGCACGTTTCGAGGCACCATACACGGTATCGATGCGCACGTCCATCAGCTCCTCGATGGACATGTCGAAGAAGCTCTCGTCCTGGACCGCCTGGCTCGGTTCCGTCGACGAAAGACCGTCCGCGCCGGCTCGTGCAGACGCACTGAGCCCGAGGAACAGGATCAGAATCCACAAGGTCTTTCCGGCAGTCACAACCACCCCATACATGCCGTTCGGCAGACGACCGTCATACCCGGCCGCAAGACCGTCTGCGGCCCCAATTCCTATCGTCCCGTTTCCGCCTGCAATGGAGCAGCCGGGGCGCGGAACGGGATTACGGGCCTTCCAGTGCGATGTCGCGTCATGGAAGGTCCGAGATCGACAGGGCTTGTCGGAAGTTGCAGGCGATCAGAATCGATAGGTCAGCCCGACCCGGAACGTCCGTCCGTCCTGTTCGATCGCATCCTGGGCGTTTCCGCCGGAGCCCGGAAATGCATACTCCACGTCGAAGAGGTTGTATACGCTGGCGGCGATTTCCAGCCGTTTCGAGGCGCTCACATACGTGAGCGTCAGATTCGTCAGGGTGAAGTCGTTCGCGTAGTCGCCGGCCAGGGTCTTCGCCTTGCTGTCATAGAGGACCTCGAGCCCGGCGAAGAGCCGCTCCGGCACCACCGGCTTGATGAGACCCAGCTTCACCAAGTGCTCCGGCGAGTTCGCCAGGGCCTCGTCGGCGGTCTCGTCCCTCGCCTCGACGTACGAGTAGCTCACGCGGGATTGCAGGCCCCCCTCCCACCGGCCGCGGAGCGCCAACTCGATACCCTCGGCCTGGACCTCGCCGAGATTCCTGAACACCAGCAATCCGTCAGCCGGATCCAGGTACTGGTCAATCAGATCCTCCATGACGTAATAGAATCCGCCGGCGGTCGCCAGGAGATTGCGGTTGAGCTGCCGTTCCACGATCGCCTCGTATGTCTGGATCGTCTCGGGCTCCAGGTCGTCGGGTGCTTGTTGGCTCTGCCCCCCGTCCTGGTAGTACAACTCATAGGCAGACGGCGCACGGAACGCCCGGCCATAGAGAAGCTTCAACGTGGTCTGGTCAAAGAAATCATAGATCAGCCCCAAGCGAGGGTTCGTGGAGCCGCCGAATGTCCGGTACTCGTCATGGCGCACACCCCCGACAAAGGTCAACTTCTCGAGCAGTCTCATCTCATCCTGAACGTAGACACCCCAGTTGTGGCTGTGTCTGGAGTCATCCAGATAGACCACATCGGCGCTCCAGTTGGTCTGGTCCTGTCGGGCGTTGTAGCGAAACTCCGTGCCGGCGGTCAGGGTGTGTCCTTCGACCGGGCTGCCCATCACCTCCAGCTCCCCCTCCCACCAGCGGCCTCTCCAGGAATCGCCGTTGATGGCGAGATCGGGCTCCTCGGGTTCTTCCGCATGGTCGACGGCATACCGTCCATCATAGTCGAAGCGGCCATAGGCAAGACGCGCCTTCACCGTGTAGCGTTCGGACAACTCACGGGTCCAGGTCAAGCCGGCCATCGTTCCATCGCTGTAGACCCGCGTTCGCGAATCGCCGAACACCGTATGGTACGGCGCCGTGGGGACACCCTTTTCCCGCTCGCCATGCACCAGCATGAACGAGAAATCACCCCAGGATACGTTGGCAACGGCACGATCACACCGATCGTCGTCGTTTTTCACCGAGCCGTTGTTCGTTTCAGGCGTGTCGAACTCCTTGAAGTACAGGGTTGGACCGTCGCTGGAATACGTGCTTGCAGACAGCAGCAGATCGACATCCTTCCCGAGGAGATTGCCGTAGGTGATCCGGCCTTTGTATGCATCGAAGCTGCCTGTCTGGCCGGCCGCTTCCAGGCCGTTGATCTCTTCGCCTCGTTTGGTGATGACGTTGACGACCGCAAGCAGTGCGTTGCTGCCGTAGAGCGAGGAGCCCGGACCTCGGATGATCTCAACCTTCTCGATCAGTTCCACGTCCAGCGGGAATTCGACGCCGACGGGGGGAGCGACTGCAATGTTCTCGTTGACTCTGTGGCCATCGATCAGCACGAGAATTCGCGTGTCGAAATCGCCCGGCCTGCGGAACCCGCGGGTTCCTATGGAGTGATAGATCCGGTCATAGTTGATGTAGAAACCGGGGGCGCTTCGCAGGATCTCCGCCAGAGTACGATAGCCGTACTTGTGGATTTCCTCGGCAGTCACGACGGTGACCGACGCGGGCGCGTCGTCAAGCCGTTGGGCGTGTTTCGAGGCGCCATACACGGTGTCGATGCGAACGTCCATCAGTTCCTCGATAGACATCTCGAAGAGATCGTCGCCCTCCGATGCACCGTTCGGTTCGACGGACGAAAGACCGTCCGCGCCGGCTCGCGTCGAGGCGCTCAGCCCAAACAACAGAATCACGATCCACAGGATCTTCCGGGCACCCACAGCAACTCCGTGTGTCGTTCGAAAAGGCAGTGACCCATCGCCGCAAGACCCTCTGCGGCCGCAGCGCATATCGTCCGGTCTCCGGGCCGAATGGAGGGGCAAAAGCGAAGAACCGGATTACGAGCCTTCTTGCAGGATGTTGCAGGATGCAAGGTCCGAGATCAACGGAGCCCATCAGAAGTCGTGTGGGGTCAGAAGCGATAGGTCAGTCCGACCCGGAATGTCCGTCCATCCTGTTCGATCGTATCCTGGGTATGCTCCCCAAAGCCCGGGAATGCATAGTCCACGTCGAAGAGGTTGTACACGCTGGCAGCGATTTCGAGCCGTTTTGACGCGTTCAGGTACGTGACCGTCAGGTTCGTCAGTGTGAAGTCGTCGGCGTAGTCGCCGGCCAGGGTCTTCGCCTTGCTGTCATAGAAGACCTCCAAGCCGGCAAAGAGCCGGTCACGCACGACGGGCACCAGCAGATTCCACTTCACCAGATGCTCGGGCGAATCCACCAGGGTCTCGCCGCTGTCTTGATCCTCGGCCTCCGCGTAGGAATAGCTCGCGCGCAATTGCAGGCCGCAATCCCATCGGCCGTGCAGGGCCAGCTCGGCGCCGAGGGTCTGGACCTCGCCGAGGTTCCTGAACACCAGCAGCCCATCGTCCGGATCCGTGTACTGGTCGATGAGATCCTCCATGACATAGTGGAAACCGCTGGCGGTCGCGCGGAGATTGCGGTTGAACTGCCGCTCGAGAACCACCTCATAGGTCTGAATCTTCTCGGGATCCAGATCGATGGCGGCTTTCTGCGTGGAGCCCCCGTCGTGATAGTACAGTTCATAGGCATTCGGCGCACGGAACGCCTTGCCGTAGAGGAGCTTCAATGTCGTGTCCTCGAACAGATCGTAGATCAGCGCCAGACGTGGATTCGTGGCGTCGCCGAATGTGCTGTAGCCGTCGTGGCGCACCCCGCCGACGAGCGTCAATCTCTCCAGCAGCTTGAATTCGTCCTGGACGTACACACCCCAGTTGTGGCTGTGCCTGGAGTCGTCCAGGTAGACCACTTCGTCCCAGCAGGCCTGATCCTGGCGGGCATTGTAGCGGATCTCCGTACCCGCGGTAATTGTGTGCCTGTCGACCGGGCTGCCGGTGACCTGCAACTCCCCCTCCCACCAGCGGCCCTTCCAGTAGTCCCTGTTGACGACGATGTAGGGGTCGTCCTCATCTTCCGTGTAGTCGTAGACGTATTGTCCGTCGTAGTTGGAGTGACCGTATGACGCGCGAGCAAGCACGGAGTATCGCTCAGACAGGGCACGGGTCCAGGTCAGACCCGCCACCGTCGAATCGTCCCAAACCCTTGTCCGGGGATCGCCGAAAACGGCATCCCAGGGCGCCGTCGGAATGCCCTTTTCGCGCCCGGTGTGGGCGAGCAAAAACGAGAGGTCGCCCCAGGACAGATGGGCAACGAGGTTGTCAAACTGATCGTCGTCGTTGTCCACATGCCCGTTGTATGTCTCGGGGCTGTCGAACTCCTGGAAGTACAGTTCCGGACCATCGCTGTTGTACGTGCTTGCCGATAGCAGCAGTTCAATACCCTTGTCGAAGCGGTCACCGTAGGTGATCCGGGCCTTCTGCGTGTCGAAACTGCCGGTCCGTCCGGATAGTTCCAGGCCCTTGACGTCTCTCCCTCGCTTGGTAATGACGTTGATCACGGCGAGCACGGCGTTGCTGCCGTAGAGCGCCGACCCAGGGCCGCGGATGATCTCCACCTTCTCGATCAGGTCCGTATCCAACAGGAAGTCGGTGCCAAACGTCGGCGCATCGCCGACGTTGTTGTTGATCCGGTGGCCGTCGATCAACAAGAGAATGCGCGTGTCATAGTCCCCCGGCCGCCGGAACCCCCGCGTCCCCATGTAGTAGTAGTTTCGGTCATAGTTGAGGTAGAAGCCGGGGGCGCTCCGCAGGATTTCTGCCAGAGTCCGATAGCCATACCTGCGGATCTCCTCGGCGGTGATAATCGTGACCGACGCGGGCGCCTCCGTGAGCGTCTGGACGTGTTTCGACGCACCGTATACCGTGTCCACGCGAACGTCCATCAACTCCTCGATGGACATGTCAAAGAGATCCCCATCCGGAGGCGATTCGTCCAGGTTGGCGTCCGCAAAGCCCTCTGCGTCAGCCCATAGGGATATGGTCGGCCAGAGCAATAAGATCGCAATCGACAGGATCTTCCTGGCAGTCACGGCAACCCCGTATATCAATCAAAGACCCAATCACATGTGGCCACAACGGTGACAGGATCCCACGCCTTGCAGACGAATGGCACAACACCCCCCCAGACTCTTTGCCGGCGTCTTCGGACCCGTCGAAACAGGCCATTAGGGCTCATATCGTCCGATCCCCAATACCAGTCAAACGAAAGAGCGGAAAATACATCGCGACCCGTCCACTCGCAGCGCCACATGATCGAGCCTCACTGCCCGACCATGCGACGTACGATTGCCATCAGACTCGCCGCCGGAAGATCCGGCGGCGAATTGTCGAAATCCGATTCTCCCTGGCCTGGAAGTGCTTTCAGCTTGACAGTTTACCCATTCTCATCATACTATCGCTCTTATCGTGGGCGGACCCCGGCAGGCAGGTTGCATTGTCTCAGGGTGGCTGCCGTGCAATCATAAGTGCCTGTTTCGACAAGGGAATAACGCGGCCGCGCGGCGGAAGGAGCGTACTGAGTCTCGATCTATGTCAAGGGGCATCGCCATCCTGGGTTCCACCGGATCGATCGGCCGAAATGCGCTTCGCGTGATTGAGGCCCTCGGGCCCGAATACCGCGTTATAGGACTCAGTGCTCACCGCAACGTAGAACTTCTCGCACAGCAGGTCCGAAAATACAAACCCAAATACGTCGCCGTGACGAACCGAGAGTCCACCGGCCAGTTCCGAACGCGGGTAGACAGCGATGGGCTGGAGATCTTCTCGGGCTCGAACAGCCTCACCGAGCTCGTGCAGTGCGATGAGGTCGATACCGTGCTCACGGCGGTGGTAGGTGCCGCCGGGTTGCCCTCGGCCCTGGCGGCCGCCCAGACCGGCAAGCGGCTGGCAATCGCCAACAAGGAGCCGCTCGTCATCGCGGGCGAGTTGCTGACCCGCACGGCCAGGGAACACGGCAGCACCCTGTTGCCGGTGGACAGCGAGCATTCGGCGGTCTTTCAGGCCATGCAGTCCGGTTCCGCCCGCGAGGTCCACCGAATCCTCCTCACCGCCTCCGGCGGGCCCTTCCGCGGGGCGAACCTCAACGATCTTGAGGGCGTAACTCCAGAGCAGGCTCTGTCGCATCCGGTCTGGAGCATGGGACCCAAGATCACCATCGACTCGGCCACCATGATGAACAAGGCTCTGGAGGTGATCGAGGCTCGATGGCTGTTCGACGTGCCGGTCGACAAGATCGAGGTGCTGATCCATCCGGAGTCGATCGTGCATTCGCTCGTGGAGTTCGTGGACGGCTCGGTCATTGCTCAGCTTGGCGAGCCGGACATGTGTTTGCCGATACAATATGCGTTGACCTATCCGCAACGGGTGCCCGGCGTCTCGAAACGCCTGCGACTGGAGGAGATCGGCCGGCTTCACTTCGAGAAGCCCGATTTCCAGACGTTCCGGACGCTGCCGTTGGCGTACGAGGTGGCCCGGATGGGCGGCACGGCGGCCGCCGTATTCAACGGCGCCAATGAGACAGCCGTCGAGGAGTTTCTTGCCGGCAGGATCCGATTCCTGCAAATCGTGGAACTGATCGAACATTGTCTTAGCCGCCACAGCGTCAGACAGACCACGTCGCTCGAGGAATTGCTCGAAGCCGATGCCTGGGCCAGAAGAGAAGTCAAGGACAGGTTGCTCGTCGGTCGATGAACCGATGCGAACGGAGCTTGCTGTTCGTCAATCAACAAGTGGTGGATCATCAGTTATCGGAGTGCTTGGATGTCGCAAACGACGAAGTCATGGACGAAATGGGCCGGCGGGGCCTTCTGGATCGCTGTCCTGGGGGTGGTTGTCTATCTCATCGTCCTGAACATCGGTGTGGTCAGCAACGTCGCCATCGTCCTTCTGGGCTTCGGCGCGGTCGTGCTCGTGCATGAGTTCGGCCATTTCATCACGGCCAAGCTGGGCGGGATCAAGGTCGAAGCCTTCTCCATCTGCATGCCTCCCACGCTGCTGGGGATTCGCAGGACCCAATCCGGGTTCAAGTTCCGGGTCCTGCCCACCTTCCTGCGCAAGCAGGAAGAGGAATCGCCCGAGGAACAGGACGAGGCGACGGAGTACCGCATCGGCATCTTCCCGTTCGGGGGCTACGTCAAACTCCTGGGCCAGGAGGATACCGGGCCCGTCAAGCAGGTGGAGGATCCCCGGTCCTTTGCGAGGAAACCGATGCCGATCCGGATAGCGGTCATCGCCGCCGGCGTAACGTTCAACGTCATCAGCGCCGCGATCATCTTCATGGTCGTTTTCCTGGTCGGGATCAACCTGACACCACCGGTGGTGGGCACCATCACCCCCCGGTCGCCGGCGGCAGAGGCCGGTTTGCAGTCCGGCGACGAGTTCATCGCAATCAACGGCAAGAGCAAGGCCCTGGACTTCAGCGACATCGTGATTGCCGCGGCGCTGTCGGGCTCGGAGGAGAAGGTCCCGGTCACCATTCGCCGGGCAGACAACTCGCAATTCGAAACCACGCTCGTCGCCAGGAATCTCGGACGCACGGTCCGCGAATTCGGGATTGTCGAGCCGCAGAGCCTGACGATCGCACGAATCTCCGATCCGAACACCCTCCAGAAACGAACGGGCCTGCTGCCCGGAGACAAGATCGTGATGGTCAACGGGGTCGAGGTAGAGCACCACTGGCAGTTCGAGCACATCGTTGCGCGGATCCTGACGCCGACGGTGCAGATCACCGCCGAGCGGAAGGTTGCCGATCGCGTCGAGACCGTCCGGACCAGTCTGCCGCTCGATTGGGCCGCAGCACAGAATGGGGAGGTCCCCTCCGAGGCGGACCTGGGGAACGTCTGTTCTCTGGTTCCGCGTCTGCGCGTCATGGGCGTCAGCGAAGAGGAGGATCTCAGCTCGTCGCAGGAGGACACGAAGCATCTGAGGCCCGGGGACATCATCGTCGCAGCCGCAGACACCGACTACCCCACGTACAGGGAACTGCGCGACATCACGACAAGCCATGAGGGCAAGTCCTTGTCGCTCAAAGTGCTGCGGGCGGATGCCAACAACATCGAGCAGACGATCACGCTCACCGTGAAACCCCGCAAGCCGCCGGGCGAGGACCGGGTCATCATCGGTTTCGTGCCCGTTCTGGACGCCCAGCACGCCGTGGTAGCCAAGGCCATTGCGACCAAGAGCAACCCGACGGGTCTGGATATTCCACGCGGGGCGAAAATCATCAGTGTCAACGGCAAGACCGTGGCGAGCTTCTTCGATATCATCGCGGAAGTCCAGCGGTGGGAGGGGCAGCCGGTGACCTTGCAGTACCAGTTCGACGGGGCCGTCGAGGGCGGCGTCACCCTGCCGGCGGGGACGGAGGAATCGACTGCCGTCGTCAGGTCCCAGTTGGCCGAGTCGGTGCCCTTCAAGCCGCTGGAACGGCTCTACCAGGCAGACAACCCGGTCGACGCGATCACGATGGGCTATCGCAGGACCGTGGGCTTCATCGCCCAGACCTATGTCACGCTCGCCCGCCTGTTCAAAGGGTTGATCGGCCCGGACAATCTGATGGGCCCGCTGGGAATCATCACGCTGAGCTATCGGATCGTCGACCAGCAACCCATGGTGTACTACGCCTACTTCCTCGGGCTCATCAGCGCGACGATCGCGGTCGTCAACTTCCTGCCGTTGCCCCCCTTCGACGGCGGATTGATCGTCCTGATGCTCATCGAGAAGATCAAAGGCTCGGCCCTGACGGAACGAACCCAGGGCATCGTCGCCTACGCAGGCTGGATGTTCGTGCTGGCGCTGCTGGTTTATGTCACATTCAATGACATCGTTCGCAGTTTTTTCAACAGTTGAGAAGGGGTCACTGCCGATAAAATCTCGTAGGTAGTATCTGACGCAACCGGAGAAAGGATTTGAAGGTTTACCCATGTTGGTGGACAAACATGCCGGCGAGACGCTCTCGCGCGTTGACAAGCCGGTCTACGAGATCATCGAGCCGGCGACCCAGAAATCGCTGAGCAACGAGCAATACCATCGCGGGCTTCTGAATACGCTGGAGGGCGCCGATGCCGACGTATACGGGCTTCTTACCCAGGAGTACAACCGCCAGCAGAACACCCTGCAACTGATCGCGGCGGAGAACCAGTGTTCCCGCGCCGTCCTGGCGGCCCTCGGCTCGGTCGTCCAGAACAAGACGACGGAGGGATTCGCCGGCGCCCGCTTCCACGGCGGGTGCGAGGTCGTCGATTGTCTCGAAACGCTCGCCATCAGCCGGGCACGGGAGGCCTTCGGCGCCAAGTACGCCAACGTGCAGCCTCATTCCGGCACGAGCGCCAACCAGATCGTCCTGGTGGCGATCCTCGAAAAAGGGGATCGAATCCTGAGCCTGGCCATGGATCAGGGCGGGCACGTCTCGCACGGCGCCCCGGTCGCCCTCGCGGGCAAGATCTTCGAGATCGAGCACTACCACGTCCGTCCAAACGATTTCCTGCTCGACTATGACGCGATCCGGGAGCAGGCCGTGCGGTTCCGCCCCAGGTTGATTATCTGCGGGGCCACCGCGTACTCGCGAACCATCGATTTCGCCAGGTTCCGCGCCATCGCCGACGAGGTCGGCGCGTATCTGATGGCCGATGTCTCGCACATCTCCGGCCTGATCTCCGCGGGCGTTCATCCCTCCCCGGTGGACCACGCCCACTTCACGACGACCAGCACGTACAAGCCGGGCGGCCCTCGCGGCGGCCTGATCCTGATGGGCCGCGACTTCGACCGGCCCTTCCAGGCCGGCAGCAGGACCATCCCCCTCTGGGAACGGATTGAGAAGGCCACCTTCCCGGGATTCCAGGGCACCCCCTACCTGAACAACATCGCCGCCAAAGCGGTGTTCTTCAAGGAAATGTTGGGCGACGAGTACAGGAACAGACAGTCGCGGATCGTAGAGAACGCCAAGGCGATGGCTCAGGAATTCGTACGCTTGGGCTACGACGTTCTGACCGGCGGCACCGACAATCACATGTGCCTGATTAACGTCGCCAACCTCCGCCCCCGCCACACGGCGGCATCCGGGAATGGATTGACCGGCCTGATCGCCCAGAAGAGTCTCGAAGACTGCGGCATCATCGTGAATATGAACCGGCTGCCCTATGACAGCCACAATGCCCGCATCACCAGCGGAATGCGGCTGGGCACGCCCATCGTCACGAAAAACGGCATGCACCCTGCCGAGATGCAGATCGTCTCGCAACTGGTGGATCGCGTCCTGACGCACGTCGAGATCCTCAGCGAGAGGGAGTACCATCTCGATCCTGCCTTCGCAGAAGGGATTCGCGAGCAGGTCCACAACCTGTGCCTCAGGTTCCCGATGCAGTAGAGGTCGCCCTCCGTACCGATCCAGTCGGTTCATCCCATACGTCCCACGGGTCCTATCGGTCCCATGCTGCGGTTCCATGCGCGCAAAAAAGTAGGCCATAAGGTGCTGGCTTATGGCCTGTTGGCTTGTAACCGTAAATCCTGTTCTATCGATCTGTCAGATCGTGCATTTCTCATTCCCGCAGAGGCGGCGGTCGAACCGAGAGCGGACAGGTCCACTTCTGTGGAAACGAGTTGTTCGATGAGTCTGAAAACGTGGTTTGAAGGTGTGTTGGCTCGTTGGTCTCGGGATCGTGAATCGCCCGGCGGGGATGGGCGACTGCGCCTTCGATTGCCAGTCCCCAGTCATCGATCCACAACCCGAGAAGGAAGATTTCCGTGACGACGATCCATGTCTTCATGCATCAATCCTCAATGGTCTACCGTCCGTATCGGCGCACGTTGCAGATTTTCCTTAGTCGATCTGCGAGGCTCAGGAACCCCCCGGGCGCAAGCCAATTCCGGGCCTTTTCGCCGGCTCGGGCTATCAATACAGAGAATGGGTGTTTCTCGGTCGTGGCCTTTGGGTCGGCTCGGTACGAGACGCTACGCCGCTTATGCCAATACTGATATGAAGGACCTCGCTCCGCGCAAATTTTTTTCGCGAGGATTTTTTTTTCGGGGAATACGTCAGACGCGGCTATCGGTTGCGGTCCAGCAAAGCCAGGGCCAACCGGCGCAGGATCTCGGCGCGGTCGCCGAAGGGTTCCAGCGCCGTTACCGCTTCGTGGGCCAGCGAACAAGCCATCTCCCTGGCTCTCTCCATGCCCACGACCGCCGGGTACGTGCATTTCGCAGCCGCGACGTCCTTGCCGGCAGTCTTACCCAGTTGCTCGCTGGAGGCGCTGACGTCGAGGATGTCGTCGGCGATCTGGAAGCCCAGACCGATCTTCAGGCCATATCGACCGAGCGCCTCCAATTGTCTGGCGTTCGCCCCGCCGCACAGGGCGCCCATGAGGGTCGCGCAGCGAAACATCTTGGCGGTCTTGTTGATGTGAATGTACTCCAGCGCCTCGACGGTGCCAGCCGTGTTCTCGGCCTTGAGGTCGGCGATCTGCCCGGCAATCATGCCCGCCGGACCCGCCGCCTGTGCCAACTCGCGGACGAGACTCACCGCGAGCTTCGGATTGCTCACCCCCTCCGCAAGGACCTCGAAGGCAAGTGTCAGAAGTCCATCGCCCGCCAGGATCGCGGTCGCCTCGTCGAAAGCCTTGTGGCAGGTTGCCCGGCCCCGACGAAGATCGTCGTCGTCCATCGCAGGCAGATCGTCGTGCACGAGCGAATACGTGTGCACCATCTCGACGGCAGCCGCCGCAAGCCGGGCATCGGCGTTGTCACGCCCGCCCACCAGCTCGCAGCACCACAGCACCAAGGCCGGGCGAATCCGCTTGCCCGGCGACGAGAGCGTGTACCGAAGCGCTTGCTGCAGGTCGTCCGGGATTTCTTTCTGCTCGGCGAGGAGCCGGTCAAGCGTGTCGTTAACGATCTGTACCCGTTCGCTCAGCGAGCGGTCGAAGTCTGAGTTGGCCATGGAAGATGACATAGAACAAGGCGAATTTACTATTCAGCATTTACCATTTACAATTGGGTCTGATCGTGCGTCCGACAGCGCCTGGAGCAGCAGATGGGATCCAACAGCAGAGTGTAAATGGAAAACAACAGATCGTCAATGATTCTGGTCCTGGGCGTGACCGCCTCCGGCAAGGCCCGGCTTGGCTTCGAGCTGGCAAAGTCCCTGGGCGGCGAGATCATCAGCGTGGATTCCATGAAGGTGTATCGCCGCATGGATATCGGCACCGCCAAGGCTTCCCGCGAAGCTCAGCAGCAGGTCCCGCACCATTTGATCGACGTGGTCGAGCCGAGCGAGTCGTTCAGCGTGGGCCTGTTCCTGGAGAGGGCCCTCGCCGCAATTGATGACATCCGCAGGCGGGGCAGAGTCGTCGTCGCGGTGGGCGGCACCGCTCTGTATATCAAGGCCCTGCTCTACGGTCTTTTCGAGGGCCCCGGCAGCGATGAGCTGATTCGCGCCGAGCTGCGGGCGCAGGCCCAGCGCGACGGGCCCGCAAAATTGCACAAAGCCCTGTGTCAGATCGACCCGGAGGCCGCCGGCCGGATCGACCCGAACGACGCCAAACGCATCATCCGCGCCCTGGAGGTCTACCGCCTGACCGGCAAGCCCATATCGAGTTTTCAGAAGCAGTTCGACGCTCAGCAACCGATGCACGACTGGACCATCCTGGGCCTTCGGCGGGAGAAGACCGAGGAGAGCCAAAGAATGAACGCCCGTGTCAAGAAAATGATCGAGCTGGGCCTGGTCCAGGAAGTCAGGTCGCTCCTGACGGAGGAGAAGCCCCTGAGCCGGCAGGCACGATGTGCGATCGGGTACGCCGAGATCATCGAGCACCTCCAGGGTAGAATGAACCTGGAGGACGCCGTCGAGGAGATCAAGAAGAACACCCGCCGGCTCGCAAAGGGCCAGCGCACCTGGTTCAAGACGTTCAAGGGAGTCCGCTGGATCGACGTGGGAACAGAGGAGCCTGCCGAAGCCGTGATCGAGCGGGCGAAGAGAGAATTGGCCCGATAGGGCGGATGGGACCCACGCGACCGATCCGGTGAGACGAGGGACCTCAGACCGTCTGCAGCTCTTCCTGGGCCCGGAGCACCGCGACAGCCTCGCCGAGGACGAGCTGCTTGAGCAGGCTCTGCGGGACCTGGGTCATGCCCATGCTGAAGATCCGCTCCTCCACCATAGCGGCAACCACGCGAGCAGTCTGTCGCGAGAGCCCCAGTTCGCTGGTCAGCTCATCGATGATCCTGCTCTTGTCCCAGGGGACCCGCTCAGGCGGCCGGCGGGTTCGAAAGACCCGTTCCACGTCGGCAAAGTCCTGCACGTCCACCGCGAGGACCTCCGTGCGAGAACGGTTCAGACGCCGTTCGAGGGCGTGCTCGCCCAAGGCGACCGCCGCCAGCTCGAAACCGGTCGAAACAAGAACCGCCTTGATCATGGAGAGAATCTCGCTGGAGCTGACCTGTTTCTGGTCCTGGTTGCGGTAGAGGTAGTAGGTCACCACTTCGGCCAGGTCCTCGGCCATCATCATATCGGCCTGGCCTGCGGCGGCCAGAGCGTTGTTGATCGTCCCGACCACCTTCGTGTGGATGTACTCCTCCGTCGTCCCATCGGCTTTGGTAACCTGCAATTGCTTGCGCATGTGAGCCGTCTGCCTCCTTGCCGGACAAGCACGAAATCCGAAACTCGAAATCCGAAACAAACACGAAGGCTCGAAATCCAAAATCCCAAACGGCACCCCGGCGGGCGACCGCGTTTCGGTCATTGGAATTTCGGTCCTTGGAATTTGTTTCGGATTTCGGGTTTCGTGCTTCGAATTTCAGACTTCCGCCGATCTCCCATCTTTCCGAACCCCACTTTCCTAATGCTCAAAAAGTTTGAGTTGCTCGGCCGGTTCCGACTCCCGGATCGCCTTGCTGACCTCGTCGATCAGCTCGCCCGCGTCGTCGAACTCGCGATAGACGCTGGCGAAGCGGATGTACGCGACCTTGTCGACATCGCGCAGGTGCTTCATCACGCACTCGCCGATGAAGGCGGAGGTCACTTCCTTGTCGAAGTTGCGGAAGACGTCCTCCTCGGTCTTGTCGGCCACCTGCTGGATCTGCTCGGCGGAGACGGGTCGCTTGTAGCAGGACTTCTGCAAACCGGCAATGATCTTCTCCCGCTCGTACGGCACGCGGGACTTGTCCTTCTTCACCACGTGCAGCTTGAAGCTCTCGCCGGTCCGCTCGTAGGTGGTGAAACGCCGCTCGCAGGCAAGGCACTGACGCCGCCGGCGGATCACACGTCCCGAGTCGCTGGAACGCGAATCGATGACCTTATCGCTGTCTTCCTTGCAGAAAGGACATCTCACAGCCCAACTCGACCTCCCTGAATAACAACCACCCCGACCGAAGTGTGCCACCCGGCCATCCGTCCCACACACCATCGATCCTACTACACCATATAGCTGTATGGCCTATTGTAGGATCAACATATAGCGTGTCAACCGAAATATTGCGATGGCTTTCCGCCTCGACCATCGAAGATCCCCGCCGAGCGGACACATAGAAAGGGCCGTGAGAGATGCCCCACGGCCCTTGTGATGTCACGCATGTGGTAGGAAGGCGTCACCCGGATTACGGGTTGGCCAGCTTGAGGATCTCCGACTTCGGCAACGCGCCGTGGTAGATCCGCACGTCGTCGATCTGTCCATCGTAGAAGCGGTCCGTGTTCTGAGAATCGCGCCCGATGTTGACGTCGTACGTGACCGAGTCGATGTCGCCCGTGTGCAGGTTGCTGCCGACCAGAACGCCATCGACGAAGAGCTTCAACTGGACGCCGTCATAGGTTCCGGCCACGTGGTGCCAGGCGCCGCTGAAGTCTGTCGTCAGGGTTTCGCTGTTGACCGCGTACCAGGCGCCATCGTAGATGAAGAACTCGATGGTGTTCGTGGTGTTGTGCTTGAGCGCATAGCTGGTGTCGCCCTTGGCGACGAAGGGATTGTGCTCGCTGTTGGCGGCGTCGTCGGGTTTGATCCACGCCGAGAGCGTGACCGCATCGGTGATGTTCAGCGTGGCGCCATTGCCGCAATTGACGTAATCGTCGATGCCGTCCAGGATCAAGGCGGTGCCGATCCGGCCCGCGGTCGCAAACGTCGGGTTGCCGGTGAGGGCGCCGTTGTTGCCGTTGCCGGAACTGTCCTGGGCATTGCTGTCGAGCTTCCAGTGCCCGACGAGCACTGCCTCCGAAGGCGTGACGACCTCTCGCTTGGGGTACAACTGGATGTCGTCGATGAACAGCATTCCCGAGCCCAGACCCGGTCCCAAGCCGATCGTGATCGACTCGACGCGAGCCAGGTTCAGCCCGCTGAGACTGCCCAGCGGAATATTCCATTCGGTCCAGGCGGCGTCCGCCAGGGCCGTTGCATCCTCGCCGGCGTCGCCGAAGGTGACCTTGACGCTCTTGTTGCTCTGGTCGGCCACTTCCACCCACAGCGGCATGCTCGTGGTGTTGCCCACCGTGCCGCGGAAGTACAGGGAAAGCGTCGTAACGCCGGCCCTCGTCCAATCCTGTGCGTCATCGAACGTCAGCACGGCCTCAGAGGTCATCGTGCCGGTCGTGTTCTCGTAGGCCAGCGGCATGGATTGCGCTCCGCCGTGGATGATCGTCTGCTCGGCGAATGGGGAATCCTCGTAACCGACGAGCGAACCGTTGGTCTCGACCTGCCAGCCATCGATCCAGAAATCAAAGATGGCGTTGCCGTCGTCGTCTGTGTAACTCTCGAAGTCGTCGATCACGATGGAGTCGGCGGTGGAGAAGCTCCAGACCTCGCCTTCCCAGGACGCGGGACTCTCGGCCTCGTTGACTTCCACAACCTTCCAGAAATAAGTCGCGGCCAGATCGACGACCACCTCGTAGCTCGGTTCCGATGTCACAGTCGTGGGAGCGGTTCCGTCGATCACCGCCTGTTGGTTCGTGCTCAGACAGACCCGGTGAGAAGCAGCGTTGCGTCCGGCGCGCCAACTCAACGTCACATTCGGGGCCACGTCGGTCGCGCCGGAGGCCGGGACAGGCTCTCGGCCTGCCAGCGGCACCGCGTAGAACCGCACCTCGCTCAGACTGCACTGAGGCGACAGACCGCCCCAGTTGTCCTGGATGGTCAGTCTGACGTATTTCGCTGCGACCTCGCCGAACTCGACCGTCGTATTCGCGACGTATGTCTCCGTCCCGTCGGCCTGGGCAAACTCAAAATCGCCCAGCGTCGTCCAGGCAACGCCGTCGGCAGAATGCTCGACCGTGACGTTTCTGGCTCCAAGACCGATCATGGCTTCGAGCGTCTGGTTCGAATTCCACACAATGACCCGGTCCAATGCACACAATCGGTCGAACTCATACTGTATCCAGACCGGCTTCGGGCCACCCTTGGCACTGAGCCACATGTCGTCGAGGTCCATAGAATGCTGATCACTGTCGTTCAGGCCGGAACCGTCGATGGTCTTGTCCGGTCCCGTGGTCGCAGCGTTCGAGCTGGAGGCCGTCGCGGTGATGCGACCGCCGGCAATGGCATAGGAATACGGCTCGACGGTGAAACTCCACACGTCGCCCTTGAAGACCGTCGAGATGGGCGGGGCATTCACTTCGTCGATGCGCCAGTAATACGTTTGGCCGATCTCGAGACGACCGGGATCGAACGTGTTGGCGTCCTGCCCCTCGGAGGCCAGCACACCCAGCGGGTTCGCCACGTCGGCGTCGTTGACGTCGGCGAACGAGACGCCGAAATAGACGTTGTGCGTATCCGCCCACGGTCCGGGCGTCCAGGCAAGGACCGCGTCCCTGTACACATCGGTCGCCATGTCGGCGGGGAGGGGCGAAAGAGCGCCGCCCGTCGAACCGGCCTTGATGAGCTCCAGGCGAACGAGGTCCAGACCGAGCCAGGTGCCGGAGCCGGTGACGTTGGCGAACTCGACGCCGATCTTGTGGCCTGCCGAGGCCGGGACTGTGGTCGAATCGAGAGACAGGGTGTACGCGGTCATGGTGTCCGTGATGGTCACATCCTGAGTCGCCGCCACGGTTCGGACGCCATTGTCGTCATAGTAGAGCGTCATTCGCAGGGTCGTCGCCGCAGAGGTGCTTCGGGCATCGACCTTCAACTCAAAGACATCGCCGCGGACAATCTCGTGATTGGTCAACTGCCAGATCGACGGGTCGGTTGCTTCGCCTCGGAGGAAGGCAGTCCACGTCCCATCCGTCGGGGTGTAGCCCGTCTCGACGCCGGAATCGGCAGCCACCGTGTCCGTGCTCCAGCCGGGGACGTTCGTGAAATTCGTCTGCTTGCTCGTGCCCGGCAGCTCGAAACTCGGGTTCTCGATTTCAATGGGAGTCGCCTGCGCAGCGAGGACAGACAATCCGATCAACAAGACCGATGAAAATAGTGCTTTTCTGAACATGTGCTCCTCCTTCTTCTGACCAAGGACGTCTGAATTCTGCCAACGTGTTATCTCGGTTGTCGTATCATATCACCGAATGCAGGCTTTGGCAAGCATTTGTGAGAAGGACGTCACGAGGCATGACTGGGAAATCGCTTGTGAATCCTACAGGATTGAAGGGGGTATTACTGCGCCGCAGGCAAACAAAAATGGCCTCTGCGTCTGGAGACGCAGAGGCCGGCTCGGAAAGAAACTCACGTAGCCCCCCCAAAGATTGTCATGGCCTGATTCCCTTTCCGAGCTTGCAGTCGCAGGTCAGCCTGGGGTCTTTCGGGCGCCCGGGGTGCGGCCCTTCGCATCCGGGGCCCCGCTCCTGTCCGTGAGGCAGGCTTCTGCTTGAAAGACTTCGTTATGGCCACTGCCTACTGCCTTCCCTCCTCCATGCTACCCAAAGTCTACGATAAGAATCGAAAGAAGCAAATCGGGACGCGAGGTGTCAGGTATGAAGTTTCAAGTTCGAAGTTTGAAGCGGACAAGCCCCGGCATGCACTCCTCACACGTCAGACTTCACACCTCTTGAACCGTCGCCTTGCTTCGCAGCATGTCGAGAAATTCGCCCAGAACCTGCTCTCTCTTCTGTTCCCTGACCTGCTCGACGATTTGCTCTTTCACATCCTTCAGAGGCGGGATGGCCGGCGGGCGGCGGTCGTACAGCTTCGCAACGTGGAAGCCAAACCGCGTGCGGAACACGTCGCTGACCTGGCCGGTGTTCAGGTTGAACACGACATCCTCGAACTCCTCGACCAGTTGCCCTCGCGCGACGTAGCCGAGGTCGCCGCCGCTGTCGGCGCAGTCGGTGTACTTGTTCACGACCGCCTCGAACGGCGCGCCCGCGGTGATCTCCTTGTGCGCCTGCGCTACGGCTTCGTGCGCCGTGCCTTCGTCCGTCTGCCAGTTGACGTACTTGACGATATGGGCGACCCGGATCTGCTCGCCCGACGCGAATCGTTCCTTGTTCTGTTCGTAGAACGTGCCGATCTCGGCCTCCGAGGGCTCGGCCGCCTTCGTGTAGACCTCGTTGATCTTGTGCTCGACCTTGATCTGGAGCTCGATCATCGCCTTGAGCTTGTCGTCGCTGTCGACGCCGAACTCTTTGTAGAGGTCCTGCGGGTTCTCGTATCGCTCCTTGAGCCTGGCAAAGGCCGCCTCCACCTCGTCGGCCGGGATCTGCGGACCGCTGCTGCTCGCCGCCTGGCGGAGCAGCAGCCGCTCGATGACGTTCTCCTTGGACCAGTCCATAAGCTGGGCCTCACGAGCCGCAACCTCCTGGTCGGCGAAGGCCCGCTCGTAGTTGGGCCGCAGACGCTCGGCCTCTTCCTGAATCTCCCGATCTTCAATTCTCTGGCCGTTCACAAGGATCGCCATTCAATACTCCTACCTGTCGTAAATTCGAAATCCGAATTTCGAAATTCGAAACAAGCACGAAGGCTCAAAGCTCGAAATCCAAAACGGACATCCGGATGGGCGACAGCGTTTCGGTCATTTGGACTTCGGTCCTTTGAATTTGTTTCGGATTTCGAATTTCGACATTCGTGCTTCTTAGCCCCGGGCTTTTGCGAACCAGTCGGGATCGCGGGCCAGCTTCTCCCTGGCCTCCTGCGTCATCATCTCGAAGGCGGGATGGTTGCTCTCCCAAGCTCGCTGGGCAAAGGGGGTCTTTCGCATCTTCTCGATCTCCACGGCGGCATCGCGGAAGTAGCTGCCGTAGATGTGCAGCGAGTCGCTGATATCGACGTATCGGCCCACCCGGACCGGCTCGCCCCGCTTTTGGGCAATCGCGTCGGCAATCGTTCGCTGAAGGTCGGTCAGCGCGTAGACGTTCATGAACCAGGCTTTGTACAGGTCCCGGCTTCGCCAGTGCGTATTCATGTTCAGCGTCCACTGCCCCCCCTCGTCGGCCACAAGCCTGCACCAGATCCGCTGCAAACACGGCGGATCGTCCGTCTGCGGGTCGGCCGTGGGCATCCAGGTGACCGCCTGGGCCCGGCGGGTGTGGCCTGCCTCACTGAGACAATCGATGATGTACTGGATCTGGTTGACCGCCCGGAAGGGCTTGGGACTCTTGGGGTTTCGCAGGTCCTCGACCGGGCGATACGCGAACAGCCTTTCATGATAGGTATAGGTCCACTTGCCGGCCGCCGGATCGATCCAGTGGTCGTGAATGCCGCCGACCACCTCCTGGCGGTAGGCTTCGAGCTCCTCAGGGCCGCCGGGGAAGTTCTTGTGAATCCGAGGCTCGTTGAATGGGTTCGTCACGGCGATCATCACCGTCGCGTCCCTGCTCGGCGGATCGTCGGGCTTGTCGTACTGGGTCTTCACCTCATAGCCCTGGTCCCAGACGGCCAACACGGCCTTCTCCCACGCCTCCGGCAGGCAATCGGCGGTGATGGAGATTACGGGCATCGTCTCTGCGAGCGTCTCTGTCATCGCACGGGCTCCACGGTGCGAGGCTCCGTCCCCTGCCTCGGCTTCAAGAACTTAGTGATATCCAGCCGTTCCGGCGTGATCTTGTACGTCTGGGCATTGCGATCGGAGTACTGCGCGATCTCCTCCATCATCTGCTTGGCTCGGAAACAATACCAACTGTCGGGCCAGCGTTGCTCGATCTGCCCGACGGCCTTCATCATTAGGCCGTACTGCACCACCGGCAGCCGGCCAATGCTCCGTCCCGCCGTGGCGTAGGGCAGGAGCTGCTGTGCCGCGATGTCGTCTTCTTCACTCAGCGGTTTGAAGTATAACGTCGTCGCCTGCGTGATGCTGCTGGGCAGGACGACGCCTGGGACTTGGGCAGCCGGTTCCTGTGCGGGCACTGGCGCCGGCTGCTCCGGCTGGGCCTGGGCCTCGGCGGCAGGCTGCTGCGCCGGCTCGGCCGGGGGTTGCTCTACCGGCTTGGGCTCCTCGTTGAACTGCTTGTCCCGATCGGCCATGTCGTAGAACGTCTTGTCTTTCTCCACCGGCTCGGAGACGGGCTTATCGCCGCCCAGTCGGCCGAGGACGACAATCACCACCACAGCGGCGACGGCCACCCCTGCTATCTTCACCCAGATCGAACTCACGGCTTTTGCTCCTTTCCCTGCCGGGACCGCCTTTCGGCTGCCTCGGCGACAATCCTGAGAGCGTCTATTCTTATTCCCGGGCCATCTTAGCACGTCCCACCACCCGGCAAAAGAGATTTCGCGTCGGACGTGCTCGTACTAACGCCGTAAGGCATTACAGTAGCATGGGCGTCTCGCCCATGACTTCAAGCCACGGGCAAGATGCCCGTGCTACGGGATGCCCTCACGGCCGCACGATGAGCGGGAACAATTGTTTGACACGAGGGGGGGCCGAACAATAGCATAGGCTGACGGCTCATGGAGGAGCGGGAGTATGCCGTGAGAGATAAGTTGATATGTTCACAGGACTTATAGAATCTGTGTGCGAGGTGAGGTCGGTCTCGCCGGGAGGCGGGTCCGGGGGCGGCTCGCTCGTCGTGGTGTTGGGCGATCTGGCTGCGGATTGCAGGGTCGGCGACAGCGTCGCCGTCAGCGGGGTCTGCCTGACCGTTACCCATCTGCAGGGCGTCGTGGCGACCTTCGGATTGAGTCCGGAAACGCTGGAGAGATCCTCGCTGGCGGGCTTGCGGCCCGGCGCGAGGGTGAACATCGAACGGGCGATGAAGGCCACCGACCGGTTCGGCGGCCACATCGTGCAGGGCCATGTGGACGGCGTCGCCACAATCCGGGCGGTTAGGAAGCTCGGTGAATTTGCCGATATAGAGTTTGCCGCCGGACCGGAACTGTTGGACCAGATGGTCGCAAAAGGCTCGGTGGCGGTCGACGGCGTCAGCCTGACCATCGCCGGAATGGATGCCGGGAGTTTCCGCGTGGCGGCGATTCCCGAAACCCTGAACAGGACCACGCTCGGCAACGCACGGATCGGCGGGCGGGTCAATATCGAGGTCGATATACTCGTCAAGATCGTCCGGCGGCAACTGGAAGTCCTGCTGCCCAAGCAGCAACCGTTGACCGTCGAGCGATTGCGCCAGTTGGGCTTTTGAGGATTTGTGATTTACGATTTATGATTTGCGATTTGGCTCTCGCCGAGCCGGGATCTGAGTCGTAAATCGTAATTCGTAAATCGTAATTCGTAAATGAATAAGGGCAACCACAATTCGATCTCCGAGCAGATGGTCATCGGGGTGACCATGGGAGATGCCGCAGGCATCGGGCCGGAGGTGGTAGTCAAGGCACTGGCCGATCCGGAGGTCCGTCGGGCGGCCAAATTCATCGTCTTCGGCATGAACGTGCAGCTCTGCTTCGCCGCGGCCCGGGCGGAGATCGAGCCCTTCTGGGGTCGGCACCAGCATGAGAAGATCAGCCGGGAGTACCCCTACAAGGTCGTCGTTGCAGACTACGACGAGTACAGCGTGCCCCCGTGGCTGAAGGAGCCCAGTCGAGTCGCGGGCGAAGCCTCGATCAAGTTCTGCACCGATGCAATCGCGGCCGCTAAAGAAGGGATCATCGACGCGATCGTGACCGCCCCGATCAGCAAGGCAAGCTGGAAGATGGCCGACGCCCCCTGGCCCGGCCACACGGAGCTGTTCGCCCAGAAGTGCAAGGCCCCCCGCAAGGCGATGATGTTCGTCGCCGGACCGCTGAAGGTGGCGCTGGCAACGATCCACCTGGGCCTCTTCGACGTTCGCAACAAGTTCACCATCGGCTGCGTCTTCGAGCCGATCGACCTGCTCAACGACGCATTGAAGGACTATTTCGGCATCGAGAACCCGCACATCGGCGTGGCCGCCTTGAATCCGCACGCGGGCGAGCAGGGCCAGTTCGGCGACGAGGAGCAGCGGATCATCGCTCCGGCCATCCTGCTGGCCCAGGAGCAGGGAATCAACTGCACCGGCCCCATCCCGGCGGACGCCCTGTTCGTGAAGGCCGTCCACGGCGAGTTCGACGCCGTCGTCGCGATGTACCACGACCAGGGGATGATCCCGGTCAAGCTGATGGACTTCGAGCATGCGGTGAACATCACGATCGGCATCCCGGTCGTGCGGACCTCGCCCGCGCACGGCACGGCCTTCGACATCGCCGGACGCAATTTGGCGAATCCATCAAGCATGAAGTCTGCCATCATGGCCGCGATCCAGATGGCCAAGACCCGCCGGTCCCTGGCCCTCGCCGGCACGACGAGCGGCGCCCGCCCGATCAACGGCGCCGCACGCGAAGAACCCGGCAACGCAGCATAAGGCAGGCTGCACACCATAGGTCCCATGAGTCCTATGCGTCCTATCGGTCCTATGCAGACAAAGCGCCAAATCCAGGAACTGCTTTCCTCTGCCGGCGTCGCTCCCAATCGCCGGCTCGGGCAGCATTTCCTCGTGGACCTGAACCTGATGCGTCTGCTGGTCGATTCGGCACAGATCCGCCCGACCGATGTCGTCCTGGAGATCGGTCCCGGGACGGGCTCGCTCACGGAGGCTCTGGCCGAGAGAGCAGGACAGGTCGTAGCCGTCGAAATAGACAAAACGGTTTCAGAAATAGCCCAATCACGAACAGCCGGCGCTGCAAACGTGCAGATTCTCAACACGGATGCGCTCTCGAACAAAGGATCGATCGCTCCGGCTGTGGCGCAGGCCGTGGCCGCTGCACGAGCGAGACTTGAAGAAACGGGACCGACACCTGACGGATCGCGGCTCGTGCTCGTCGCGAACCTTCCCTATGACGTGGCCTCGCCTGTCATGATCAACCTGGTGAAAGGCCCTCTGATCGTCGAAGCGATGTGCGTCACCGTTCAGAAGGAGGTCGCACAGCGGATGACCGCCCCGCCGGGCGGGCGGGATTATGGAACGCTCAGCATCTTCCTGCAGGCCACCGGCGAGGTCGAGATGCTCCGGACCCTGCCGCCGGGGGCATTTTGGCCGCCACCCCAGGTGGATTCCGCTATCGTCCGCTACCGGCGCGACGAACAAAAGAGCCGCCGGATCGCAGATATAGACCTTTTCAGTGCAGTGATTGGCCTGTTCCTGGGCCACCGGCGAAAAATGCTCCGCGCCTGCGCCAAGCAGGCCCCGCCGGAGCTGGGCGGCCGGGATATCTGGCCGAGAATATTCGAGCAATTGGCCATCGACCCCACCCGCCGACCGGAGGAACTGCATCCTGACCAGTACGTCGAAATGGCGACCCTCTACGCCCGGCTCCACAAAGGCGATTGACCGCGCCGCGCTGCAGCGGACAAGGTCACAGTCATTCCCGCGCACGCGGGAATCCATATACGCGGGCGGGGACACATCCTGAGGCTCCTGGATTCCTGCTTTCGCAGGAATGACATCCCCCTGCCGTGCCGGCGGTTCGACGGCTACCCCCTTGGATTCAGGTGGATTTGGGAAATTTGCGGGCTTTGGATTTGCATCGCCCAAATCCAGGAGCTATAATAGCCAGCGTGGGTCAAGGTGTGGTCTGGGCGCAAAAAACATCGAATCGGTGGAACAGGATCGCGCTCCACTGCATCTTGCATAAGTAGGCATATCATTGTCCTGGTGCGTAGAAGGAGCATCGTCATGCGTAGGCGACATGGGTTCACACTGATCGAACTGTTGGTAGTCATCGCCATCATCGCGATTCTGATGGCCATCCTCATGCCGGCCTTGTCCAAGGTCAAAGACCAGGCCCGGCAGATCAACTGTGCGGCGAACCTCCGCCAGTGGAACATCACATTCAACATGTACGTTGGGGAAAACGGCGGGAAGTTCTACTCCGGAGCCGACACCAACGGCTACTGGTGGCCCATCCAGTTGCCCGAGAAGGAGCAGGACTGGAAGCAGAACGAGACATGGTTCTGCCCGACAGCGAGCAAACCCAGATACGATGAGAGAGGTGTCGAGGGACAAAAGGCAAACATTTACACTACCTGGGGTATCTACAAAACGCCGACGACGATGACTTACCAGGGCAAGACCTATACGATGAATAAGAACGGCTACAATGGGAGTTACTGCCTGAGCGGCTATATACTCAGCATCCCAGGCACCGGCACCTTTGAAAGCAGTGTTCCCGCCAAGTATGGCTATGGGAACACGAGCAACGTACCGAACGCCAACAATGTCCCCGTAATGATGGACGGGCTGCGTTTCGATAGCTGGCCGGCGGAGAACAACCCCCCCGCCGCCACGGAGGACGCCGCATGGGCAGGCGGCGCGACGTGGAACATGGCTCGCATCGCCATCAATCGGCACCAGGGATTCCTGCAGATGTCCTTCCTGGATTGGTCGGTCCGAAAGGTCGGAATCAAAGAGGCGTGGACGTTGCAGTGGCACAAGAACTACAACGTCAATGGACCCTGGACCAAGGCCGGCGGCTGCGACCCCAGCAACTGGCCGGACTGGATGGACCAGTTCAAGGAGTATTGATCCTGGCATGATTCGACACCGGCCGGCCCGCAAGAGCCGGCCGGTTCTTTACGCACATACAGGAGAATCATCATCCACGTTCGCTGGGAGGCAACATACTGCCATGAGAGAAGAAAGGAAGACACAGCGAGACTGGAGGGAAGAGGGATTCACACTGATCGAATTGCTTGTGGTGATCGCGGTGATCGCCATCCTGATGTCCATCCTGATGCCGGCCCTGAACCGGGCCCGCGAACAGGGCAAGCGCGCCAGTTGCCTGAGCAACCTCAAGAACCTTACGCTTGCCTGGATCATGTACGCCGACGACAACGACGACAGGATCGTCAACGGCGACTCCGGCGAATACGGCCTCTCGCCCAAGGAGAAGTACTGGGTCCTGAAGGACTGGGAATCCACCATGACGGAGTACGCAAAGAAGGAAGCCATCAAGAACGGCGCACTCTACCCCTACACGCAGACGATCAAGATCTACAAATGCCCGACCGTCGAGAGAAAGACTTCGACCACGTACGGTCAGGCAAGCAAGATTTTCCGCACGTACTCCATCGCGGACTCCATGAACTGCAGAGCCTGGGACGCGACAACCGGCAGCAACATGGGCGTCAAGATAGTCAAGAGACGGATGCTGATCAAGGACCCCGCGAACCGCATGGTCTTCCTCGATGACGGCGGCACGTGTCCCTCGGCCCTCGGCGGCTGGACCGTCTGGGCAACCCAGTGGAATTGGTGGGACCCGCCGCCGGTGCGGCATGGCGACGGGACCATGTTCTCTTTCGCCGACGGACACAGCGATTACCACAAGTGGGAGGACCCGCGAACGATCAGTTTCGGAAAGAAGATTCCTCCCACAGCGACCTCCGAAGTTCAGGCCGACAATCCGGACATGGTATGGTCCTCTCTTGTGGTCTGGGGCCGGGAGGCCACCAAGATCCGAATGCCGTGAGGGCAAGTGATGTGCGATGATCTCGCGTCCGAAGCCTGGACGCGAGCAGGAAGATGGACACCACGGTGCCGTTGACGTCGACGGCACTGCACGCTATGTTGATGTCGATGTGTGTTTGAGGAGCATGTGTGTCATGGATACGCGCAAGGCTTTCACTCTCATCGAGTTGCTCGTCGTCATCGCGGTCATCGCCATCCTCATGGCGATCCTGATGCCCGCACTCAAGATCGCGAAGGAGCAGGCGCGGGGCATCACCTGCCTGGCGAACCAGCGGTCCCTCGCCCAGGCGTATATCATGTATGCGGATGAGAATGGGGGCTCCATGGTCGGGGGCTGGGCGGGGTACGACACGGTCAACGGCGTTCCGCCGTGGGTGATGCCGCCGCTCGAGTACGCAGGAGGGAGCATCACGCGGATGAATAGCGGCGACGTGACGCTCGAGCAGCGATACAACGGGCTCAAGGCCGGCGCGCTGTATCCCTATCTCAAGGAAGTCAAGGTCTACCACTGTCCTGGCGACAACCGCAAGAACCTCGGCACGAGTCTCGGGACGACGCTGCAATACTGCATCTACCGCAGCTACTCGTTCCCGGACTACCTGCGGGCAACCCAGACCAAGGACCCCAAGAAGCTGTTCACCTTCAAGGAACAGGCGAACAAGATGCTGTTCGTCGAGGATATCTACGACGGCGGCGCGGGCAACTACAATCACGACGGCTGGTCGTACAACCCATACACCAACTCTCTGTGGGACCCGTTGGGCATCTTCCACAGCGACGCCTGCACGTTCAGCTTCATGGACGGCCACGCCGACCGCAAGAAATGGGACGATAAACGAACGATCGTCTACTGCATGAGCCGAGGCGAGGCGGCGGCCAAGGGCTACGGCAAGAACGTGCCCTTCAGCCCGGAGAACGTGGACATGGACTGGCTCGATCAGCACTATCCGGGGCCGACGAACGTCGCCAAGTGATGGCCGGACCGCTCACGAACGCGAGAAGTCAGGCCGGAGGGATAGCATCGAGTGTACAAGCGGAAGTGCGACGATCCAAGAGAGGATGGGACCATGAGGAAATCGCGGGCCTTTACGCTGATCGAGCTGTTGGTCGTGATCGCCGTCATCGCAATCTTGATGGCGATCCTGATGCCCGCGCTGCAACGGGTCCGCAAGCAGGCCCGGTCCGTCGTGTGCCAGTCCAACCTCAAGCAATGGGGCATCATCTGGGCCACGTACACCGACGACAACAACGGCATGTTCCCCAGGCGAGGCCGGGATTCGGGCCGCTGGATCGACCTGCTGTACGACTACTACCACAAAGACGATGAGTTCCGCGTCTGCCCGATGGCCGAGAAGATCGCGGCCCCCGAGGGCGCAACCGATACCCTCACGCTGGGCGGCGATGCGCTCACGTCCTGGGGCATCGTAGCCGCCAGCGGAAACCGGCCCATAGGCACGTGGGGCAGTTACGGCATCAACGGCTGGGTTTATCAGAATATCGAGTCCGGCGGGACCCTCTATGGCAAGCCGGCCCAGTACTTCTGGAAGACCCCCAACGTCAAGGGCGCTGCCCAGATCCCGTTGTTCCTGGACTGCTGGTTCTGGTGTGCCTGGCCCGACAACACGGACACGCCGCCCAAGGCCGACGATCGCGCCGCCCGCTATCCGGGCGACGACAACGCGATGAACCGCTTCTGCATGAATCGCCATCAGCAGGCCGTCAATTGCGTCTATGTCGATTACCACGTCGACAGGATATGGCTCAAGGCCCTCTGGCGACAGAAGTGGAGCAAGCGGTTCGAGCTCGACTGCTCGCTGCCGGACTGGCCGGAATGGATGACCTCCTTCAAGGATTGATGATGGATAATGGATGATTGAGACGAGACCGTCCAGCAGCCGTCTCAACCATCAATAATCAATCATCCTTCATCAATTCAGAGAACTGCGGTCTTGTGCCGATGGCTGTGACACTCGATGTTGACCGCGACCGGCAGGGACGCGATGTGACACGGCGCGGTCTCGATGAGCACGCCCAAGGCGGTGGTGTCGCCGCCGAGACCCTGCGGGCCTACCCCGGAGGCGTTGATTCGTACAAGCAGGTCTCGCTCCATCTTGGCATAGAATGCATCCGCATGGCGGTCCTTCAGGTTTCGCAGGAGCGCCTTCTTGCTCAGCAGGCAACTGAGCTCGAAGTTGCCTCCGATGCCGACGCCCACCACGAAAGGTGGGCATGCATCGGCTCCCGCCTGGCGAACCACGTCGGTCACCCAGTCCAGGATCTGGTCGCGATCCGAGGTGGGCCGGAACATACGGAACTGGCTCTTGTTCTCGCAGCCGCCGCCTTTGGCCATGAGCGACAGCTTCAGCTTGTCGCCCGGCACGATCGCGAGGTGGACAACAGCAGGCGTGTTCGTCCCGGTGTTTTTGCGGGCGTTCAGCGGATCTGCGACGACGCTCTTGCGAAGGTATCCCGACTCGTAGCCGGCTCGAACACCCTCGTGGATCGCCTCGACCAGGGTTTGCCGACCGGGTCCGGCGGGCGAGATCTCGACCCCGGCCCCCTGCTCGACGAAGACCACGGTCAGACCGGTGTCCTGGCACAGGGGGATCATGTCCTGCGACGCGATGCGGGCGTTCTCGACAAGCTGCTCAAGGATCTTCGCGGCGTGCGGGTTGGATTCTCGCCGGGCGGCAAGCTCCAGCGCATCGAGCACATCCGCAGACAATTCGTGACAGGCCGCCACGCAGAGCGATTGAACCGTCTTGCCGATCTGCTCGAATTCGATCTTTCGCACCATGCTGAAAACCCGAAATCCGAATTTCGAAATCCGAAACAAGCACGAATGATCCGAATCCAGAATTCGAAACGGATCATTCGACGGGCGATAGCGTTTCCGTCATTTGAATTTCGGTCCTTTGGATTTGTTTCCCATTTCGTGCTTCGAATTTCGGATTTCCGGCCTCCGGCCGGTCAGTTCCCGAGCACGCTCAGCTCGAAGGTCTTGTACGTGGCGTTCTCCACGGCGTCCTTGATCCTCACCGCGATGATGTGCTCGCCCGGCTCGAGGTCCTCGGTCGCGATCGTGAAGCTCTCATCGGTCGTATCGAACACAAAGTCGTCGGGCACTGTGCCCTTCCACTCGTCGCTGCTGTCGATGGTGTACTCCAGCGAACCGATGACGCTCAGCTCGTCGGTGACCTGGAGCTTCAAGGTAGCCGCCTTGCCATTCTTCTCGATCGCGTATTTGCGGATCGTCGGGCCGGTGTTGTCCACGACAATCGGTTCGCTGATCCGGCTGCCGGTGAGTTTTGTGGCCGTCGTATTGCTTCGCGCGTCGTCGGCCACGACGCGGATCTCATAGCGGCCGTCCTCGACGGTCTTGCTGTCCCACTCGCAGTTGTCGGCTTCGAGCTCCTCCTGCATCTCGATCCAAGTCGTCCGTCCGACCCGCCGGAAGTCCAGCTTGTAGAGGAGCTTGTCGTCGTTCTCGTCGGCGGCCTTGAAGCTGATCTTGAAGACGCCCTCCTTGCCGGGGCTCGAGAGCCGGCTGGTGTCCACCGTTTCGATCCGCGGGGCCAGGTTCGGCACGGTGCTGGCGACCGCGATCTCACGGACCAGCGGCGTCTTCTGCCCATCCTGCGTCTCCAGCACGAGCTTATACTGGCAGAACCGCCCGACCGGGCATCGCAACTGGATCGGCTCCGTGACCTCCGCCAGCTCGGTCCACTCGGAGAACGTCGGGTCGTTCACGTCCTTGACGTTGCCGCTTCGCGAGGCAGCGAGGACCTTGCAGCCTCGCGGGATGTCGGCGTCAATCTGGAGCTTGCCCCATTTGGCGGGCTGGCCCGCGTCGATCAGGTCGGATTGATACGATCCTTGCGAGGCATAGGCCGACGACAACAGGACCAACCTCGGGGGATTCGCAGTGCCGATGTAGACATCCTGCTCGGAAACCGCCAAAGCGGAGATCTGGCTGGCCTGCTCATCCTCGTAGACGACGGCTTGGCGCTCGGCTTCGCTGTCCACGAGGAACAACTGTGCATCGTTGCCTGAGCCGACCAATACCTTGCCGTCCTGGCCGGCCACGCACAAGAACACTGCCGGCTCGCTGAAGACCTCGCTGACGTACCCCTGTTTGTCGATCCGATAGAGATAGCTGGCGGTGCCGGGCTTCTGTGGAGGCTTCGGGGCGGGACGCTGCGGCGCCTGCGGGGCTTTGCCGCCGGACGGGGCGCTCGTATTGGCGATCTTCAGGGTCACGACGCCGTCGCCGCCGTCGGATTTCTTGTCCCCTTCCTTGGCTTCGGGCCGCCCTGAAGTCGTCTGCTGGGCAGCGAACCGCTGCTCCGTTTCCACGACATTGGCCGCCGTGGCGGTCGCGTAGAGGTATCCGCCCGAACCCGGGGCGCCGTCCGCAACGAGCAGCGAGCTGATCTCGGGCTCGTCGCTGTCGTAGACCACCGTGGCGGTCTTGTTGCGGGGATTGATCTTGTAGACCAGCCCGCGGGTGTCGCTGCCGGCGTAGATCGCGCCGTCCTTGCCGGCCGCGACGGTCAGGATGTTCTTGTCCGGACTGTCGTACACGAGCTGGGCCACTTTGCCCGAGGGATCGAGCGCGTAGACCTTGCCCTCCGGCCCGGTGCCCAGATAGATATTTCCGACGTTGTCGAGCTCGATGTCGAAGATGTAGGTGGCGTCGTTGGGCTCGAAGATGGTTTCCATCTTGCCCGCTTCGTACCGGCAGAGCCGGCACTTGGCGCCGCTGATGCCGGCCAGGAGCCGCCCGGCCACATCCACCGCCATGGCGAAGATGTGCTGATTCGTGAGCGGCGCATCGGTCTTGACGACCTGCCCGGTCTCATTGGCGTCGGCCCCGGCCTGGCTCTGGGGTTCCTCCGTCTTGGCCGGCGGCTTCCCGGGCGAATCCTCCCCCTCGGGCGGATAGATCTTGGAGAGCTTGTCCAGGCTGTACTTGTAGATATCGCCGTTCGGGCTGGTCCCTACAAAAATGGTGCCCCCGCTGACGGCGATGCAGTTGACGGACCAGACCCCGTCGAACTCCGTGGCGAGCACCTTGGCCGACCGCCCGAGCTGGATGGTCCCACGAGAGGTCACGATGACGTCGTCGCTCTCGCCCGCCAGCAGGTCCTTGCTGCTCGCCTGGCGCGTGATCTTGCTGGTGACCGCCATGGCGCCCGAGGTCAAAAGAACTACGGCCAGCAGAATGGCTGCGACCGACCTGCGATTTCTACCGTGACATCCGTTTCTCATGATAACTCCTATGCTCCACGGCCCGATTACTTCTCCACCGTGATGGCTACAATTTCCTTGTCGGCGACGACGGTGCCGGTTTCAATGACTTCCTCGACCCATTGTGCATACGGGACGGCCAACACCGACCGCTTCTCACTCTGGAGAACCAACGCCTTGGTGCGAGGCAGCTTCGGCAACTCGGCCTTATCCAGCATGATCCCGTCCGGCGGCAGGACCAGCAAACAATACAGCTTCGTTCGACTGACGTTCAGCGCCACGTTCAAGGTGTCCACCAGGGTCTGATAATTCGTCACGACAAACCGGTACGGGAGCGACTTTCGCAGGAAGTTCTCGTATTCGCGCGATCCGAGGAACATCAGGCTGTACTTGCCCGGCGCGAGATCCTCCGGGACCTGGATGCGGATCGAGTGCCTGCGTTTCTCCTTCAAGTAGGATTCGACCACCACGTCGGCTTGGATCTCCTGCCCCGGCTTGACCTTCGAATCCGCAACATCGACGGACCAGATGTAGGAGTCTATGTTCTTCGGGGTCATGGATACGTCGAATTGGACAGCCTTGACCGCCGGACCTCCGAAGGGGTTGTTCATCAGCATGGCCAACGCGCCCGCAACCTCCCCGCTGGCCTCAGCCAGCTCCATGTTCGCGGACGTATTGCCGAACCGGATCGACTGGCCGTCGCCGAGATCGATGGCCGCGTGGTACTCGACGCAGTGTTCGGGCGGGAAAGACCCCGCCTGGAACGCCGCTCCGGAGAGGGCCGACCGCACGAGCAGCGGCGTGAGCGATTCGTTGCGAACCACCTGGCACGCGTACGTGCGAACCTCCAGGGTGTTGAAACGCTCGATCCGCATGGTGACAGGGATCATGTCGGCCTTGGCGCCCAGGCGGCCGAAGACCGCGCCCGCTTCGTCGACGGTGATCGCCCCCACGATTTCCGTGCTGCTGCCCAGTTTGGATGACCGCTGGACGCTGGAGACGACCCCGTAGACTTTTCCGCCGGCCATCGGCAGATTGGTCGGGCCGTAGCCCAGGAAGCTGTGACCGAACCCATAGACGCGTCCGTCCCGAACCTCGGTGACGGTCCCGAGCACGTTCATCTTGATGTCGCCCGTGACGAGCGGCATGGTCAGGGTCCCGCCGGGCACCAGTTGCGTGGGTCCATCCGTTTCCTCCGCGCCGCCCCCCACGCCGGCCATGGCCATGAAGCCCATCGCCTCAAGCTGCCCGGCCACATGCCGGCAGGCCTCGGTCGACAGGCCGGAAACCAGCAACGGGCACGGCAGCAGGGTCGCCCCATCGGCAGCCGTCCCGCCCAACAGCCTTCCGGCGGTGAGCTGCTCTGCGGCCTGTGCCACCTGGATGGGCCTGGAGAAATCGAACGTGAGGGCCGCCGTCCCGGAAGACGCTGCCGGGGCATCCGATCCATCCATCAGACCGACCTCCAGCATCTCCTCGATCGGCGTTACCCCGTACAGGGGGTCCTTGGAGAAGGTCCAGCCGAAGGCCAGCGCCCCCGCAAGACGCCCATCGATGTAGACGGGCGAGCCGCTGCAGCCGCCCACGGGGCCGGTGTGCCTGAACCGCTCGTCCGTGCCGACGACGAGAATGGCGTTCCTGCCCGGATCGAAATCCCGGATGACGTTGAGGACCTTCAAGGAGAACTTCTCGATCCCGGCCTCGCCATAGTCCGTAAGACAGTAGGCCTCCATGCCGGGCTTGACCTCGTCGACCCTGATGTACCGCTGCGCATCCCAGATCGCATCGATGCGGGCCTTCAGCTTGCCGGCCGCCCGGATGTCCTGAACCGAGACGGACAGGCAGACCGCGGCTGCGAGCAAGACCACAAACCCCCTCGTCTGAACGACTTTCGCCTTTGGCATTCTATCCATCCCCACTACTTGCGTTCCATCGAACCGGGCCCACAGAGGAACAAGGCCGACAAACTCCGTGCCCAGCTATTCATCGGCGGTCCCGGTGCGCGACGTAAAATTTTAGCAGCGCGATAGTTGCGTTGCAAGGCAAAAGGGCTTTTGTTATGATAGTGGTTTGTCTATTTGGTGGCCCGATAACGTCGGGTCAGAGTCATTCAACGTGGATACGGAGAACGATAATGAAATCGGATCATCGGCATGAGCTGAAAACGAACGAACTGGCGGATTGGCTGGCGAACTTCCCGCAATGGATGGAGCAGAACCGCACGAACCTCATCGCAGCGGCTGCGGTCGCCGTCGTAGCGATTCTTGTGTACTTCGGGATTTACTATCGCGGCTCGGTCGTCTCAGTGCGTAATCAGCAGAGACTGACGCGTCTGGTTTCGCAGGTCCCCGAGCAGATGAACACCGTGATGCGCAGCGCCATGCAGGGCACCGATCAGTCGTATACGCTGATGCCCATCTCCCAGGACCTGCAGGATTTCGCCGCCGGGGTTTCGAACGACGACATGGCCGCTCTGGCCTTGATCAAGCGAGGTGAAACACTCCGCGCAGAGTTGCACCTGCGTCTGGCGGATGTGCCCCGGGAGGACCTGAGCGCACAGATCGCCAAGGCGCAGGCCAGCTACCAGCAGGCCCTGGACCGCAAGCCGTCGAGCCCCACGCTGGCCGCCGCGGCACGGTTCGGGCTCGGATTGTGCGAAGAGGAGTTGGGCAACTTCGACAAGGCCGCGGAGGTCTATCGCGAGGTCGCGCAGAAGCCGGAGTATGCAGGCACCGCCGCACAGGCGGCAGCCGAGTATCGGGTCAAGATCATGGACGATTTCAAGACCCAGGTGGCGTTCAAGCCGGCGCCGGCGCAACCGCAGGCCGCCACGCCGACGATCCAGATCCCCGGCGCCGCAGGCAGTCCGACGGTGATCCAGTCGCCCGGCACTCCGGTCATTGGACCCGAGCTTCCTCCTGCCGACGCTCCCCAGACCCCGGCTGCAACACCGGCGACTCCACCGGTGGTCGGCGACGCGAACAAGCCCGCAGGCGGGTAATCGATGGATGAATTGCAGGATCTCAGAGGCCGGCCGGTCACCCTGCACGTGGGTGTTGGCATCACCGAGCGCAGGCTCGACAAGTATCTCCATGGCCGGTACCGAAACCTCAGCAGACACTTTCTGCAGGATGCCATCCGCTCCGGCGGCGTCACGGTCAACGGCAAGCCCGCCAAGCCGAGCCTCAAGCTCCAGCATGGCGATATCATCCAGATGGTCATCCCGGAGCCGCCGAGCAAGAATATCGAGCCGGAAGACATTCCGTTGGACATCCTCTATGAGGATGACGATTTGATCATCCTGAACAAGCAGGCGGATCTGATCGTTCACCCCGCGCGGGGCAACAAGTCCGGCACGCTCGTCAACGCGCTGGTCCACTACTCCGACCAGCTCTCCAGCGGGCTCGGGGAGTTCCGCCCGGGCATCGTGCACCGCCTCGACCGCAACACCACCGGCGTGATGATCGTCACGAAGCACGAAGCCGCCCAGTGGAAAATCGCCAAGCAGTTCGAGGACCGCCAGACGCAGAAGACCTACCTGGCGATCGCGCACGGAACGCCCGACCTCGACGCCGACCGGATCGACGCGCCCCTGGCCGTGCATCCGCAGATCCGCGAGAAGTACGCCGTCCGCCCGGAGATCGGCAAGGAAGCGGTCACGTACTACGAGGTGCTGGAGGCATTTCGCGGCTTCTCACTGCTGAAGCTGTCGCCCAAGACCGGCCGGACCCACCAGATCCGCGTGCATCTCTCGCACATCAAGCACCCGATCGTCGCGGACGACATGTACGGCGGCAAGCTCGTCTATCCCTGGCAATTGGCCGACGCGGAACAAGCGGTCGAGGAACCGGTGATCGCCCGCTGCGCCCTGCACGCCTTCAGCATCGAGTTCCGCCACCCGACGACGAACGAAATGGTGAAATTCGAAGCCCCCCTGCCCCCCGACATGCAGCACCTCCTCGACATGCTCCGCCAGTACCGCACGCGATAACGCTATTCAGCGCTCTCCTTCCAGGGACGTTGGCCAAAACCGCAAGCGTTGAGCATCTTCAGAAGTTCGTCCTTCGACATGCGGCTGCTCATCGCCTCCTTGATCGTCTGTCTGACATACTGACGCAGATCGAGTACATCCTGGCGTGCCACGGAGGAACGGTCACCCGTGTGAACCAACGCGGATCTCGTCCCGTAGAGGCGCTTCATATCCCTGAAGATATCCTGAGCACCCTGTCGATTTCCTCCAAGGAGAACTGCCGCGTTTCTGGAAATCTGATGCGTAATCTCGCCGTGGCTATCCTTTGGATACAGCAAGATCTCCAGAGCAATCATCAAAGAGAGAAAGGCCAAGCTCGTATCATGGACTTCATAGGACAGATCGAAGTTCTCGAAAGCCAGTTGAAGGGATGACTCCCTCAAAGGAAGCGAAACAGCATCAATGAACGACTGCGCCTCCGGGACTTCTGTGGGCGTCAACGTGAAGGGGGTTCGGTCTGCAATTGGATACTCTCTTCTCAGGCAGAACGGATCAGGCTGTGACTCGTTGATATAGTATAGGAATGAGTAGGGGAGAACAACGTTGCCCTCCTTGAAGAGCCTCAGGAGACGCAGTTTGTCATGGACGAAGATGTGGGCCTTTTCGCCGACTGTTGGATCAGCGGCTACGCCGCCACGCCCGGTGGCATCGAACTCCGCAATGTTCCGCTTGACGACGCGGAAGCGGCCTTCGGGCCAGATATCACGCCCACCTCGTTCGCCCCAATAAGAATGTAGGGCACTGAGAAATGGCCTGACATCGGATGGAGAGCCGCTCTCTATCATGAATCCCTCGCCCAGTTGAAGCTTCGTGACGGAGTCATCAACGAGGTTTCCAAGGAAGCCCATGAAATGAACTGGTACTTTGGCCACAGATACCCTCTCGTCGTTCGTTGCTCCGAAAGATCTCCGAGCCGCCTCTGGCGAGGCGGAAGTTTGCCGCTTTGGGGCCTCCAGCATGGTAATAAAGGCCGGCACCAGCAAGGGCACCGGCCCATGCCGTATGACACCGTCACAGTGCTCGGGTCGCACTTCTGCGTTGCCCTATCCCCTGTGGCGGCACGTCCAATTGTACAGTCCCCCGCTGGAGGCTCAAAGCAATAACCTCAAATGGGAATGCTCGCTTCGATGCTCCAACCTTCTCAGTCCCTTGATGATCGACGTGCCTTGGACACGGGCTGTTCGGGTTCCGCCTTCAGGCAATCCAAGACCGCGTAAACGCGGAACTCCGAACTGTCTTCTCGATCTTCCCCCACCAGACAGGAACAGTCACAGCACCTGGGGTGTGCACAGCACCCCTACTGCTGGTGGCTCCAAAGCGATAAACTTCCGCTGCGCAGCAGCGGGCTCCGGTTCAGTCCGCCCCTTCCTCTATCGGAAGGTGCGTGCCCCCTACCACGAGGATGTGGCGATAGCAGAATTCTCTA
Organism: Phycisphaerales bacterium; assembly: GCA_039683175.1. GTDB lineage: Bacteria > Planctomycetota > Phycisphaerae > Sedimentisphaerales > Anaerobacaceae > PLanc-01. Next base: position 45,948 of record JBDKRX010000019.1, on the reverse strand, counting down.
TTCCTGCGGGAGTCGGGCCAGATCGCCGTCGGAGCCGGCGATCATGAGGATGTCGCCTTTGTAGACGACCGTGCCGGGCATGGGGACGGCGATGATCGGGCCTTTTTCGGTCTTTTTTGCATGGCTCTCGTCGCTGCGTTTGATGAGCACGAGGTTGACGTTGTACTTCTGGCGGAGTTGCAGATCCATGACGGTCTTGGTGTCGAAGCTGGCGGGGGCCTCGATCCGGGCCAGGCTGTAGCCGGGGGCGAAGTCGATCTTCTCGCCGATCTGCGGAGCGATCAGCTTGTAGGCCCAGCGTTGGGCCGATTCGAGCTCGGGATAGATGACTTCCGTGGCGCCGACCTTGGAGAAGACCTCGCCGGCCATGAGACTCTCGGCGCGGGCGTAGATCTGCTGGACGCCCATTTGGCGAAGGGTCACGACGGTCAGGATGGCGGCCTCGAAACCCTCCTGGCCCATGCCGATGATCGCGACGTCCACGTTGTGCACGCCCTGGGCGCGGAGGGCCCCTTCATCCGTGCTGTCCAGGCGGACCGCATGGCTGACCTGGTCGCGGATCAGATCGACGACCTCGCGGTTCTTGTCGATGGCAATGACTTCCGCCCCGCTCATCGACAAGGCAATGGCGAGCTTCTGCCCGAATCGTCCCAACCCTATGACGGCAAAACGTCTCATAAGAGTTTGAAGTCTCACGTTTGAAGTTTGAAGAGTCGGGTCCGTTCGCGACACTTCACACGTCAAACTTCACACTTAACACTCCTTCCGACAAACAACAAGCATATTTCGTACAACAATCCCTGTTGCATCAGCCGACGATCACGACCTCTTCCGGATAGTCGTACCGGGCTGGCCTCAGGTTGAAGGTCAACGCCGCCAACAGGGTCAGCGGCCCCAGCCTTCCGATGAGCATGACCGTGATGATAATCAACTTCCCGGCGTCTGTCAAAGCAGGCGTGACTCCGGTCGACAGGCCGACCGTACAAATGGCGGAAACCACCTCAAAGGCGATATCCAGCAGCGTGAAATCTCTCGGGTAGTGGGATCGCTCCGTGATGGTGAGAGCCATCGTGGCCAGGAAGATCACCGCGATGAACAGTACGACGACGGTGACGGCCCTTCGTAGCACGGCGACCCGGATCGAGCGATGGAACATCTCCAGTTCGGTCCGCCGGCGCAGGGTAGCGAGGACCGCGGTAAGGACAACGGCAAGTGTCGCGGTCTTGATGCCGCCGGCGGTGGAGCCGGGAGAGCCACCGATGAACATCAGGAGCATGAGCACGAGCTTGCTCGATTGTGTGAGCTCCGCCGTGGGGACACTGTTGAAGCCGGCCGTCCTGGCTGTCACGGATTGAAAGACCGCCCCGAGCACATCAGGCCCGCCGGCCGGTCTGGTCGAACCGGAGAATTGCTCGAACAACAGAATGGCGGCTGCACCGGCCACGATAAGCAGGCCGCTGAGGCTCAGCACGATCTTCGTCTGCAGACGCATCCTCATCGGCGCGCTTCCCGAGAAGAAGAGCTGCCTGCGAACCCGGCGGGCCCAGATCAGTCGCAGACGGTCGAAGAACAGGTTCACAAGATTGTAGAGCACGCCGAAGCCCAGTCCGCCCAGAACAATCAGCGGGCAGATGATCCCGTAGACCTGCCACTGCCGGTTGCAGCGGATCAGGCTGTCGCCGAGCAGATCGAACCCGGCGTTGCAGAACGCGCTGATAGAGTGAAAAATGCTGAAAAACCATCGGGATTGCGTTTGAGGGTCCCAGCCCGCGAGGTTATCCCACATGCCGAAGAGGGCTAATGCACCCGTGGCCTCAACGATGATCGTCAGGACAAAGATGAAGAGGATCGTACTGCCGATCCTGCTGGCTGTCTCCGTGCTGAGCAGGTCCTGCATCGCGACCGTTTCCCGCAGGCTCAGGGCCTGGCCGAGGAGCAAAGCGAAGACGGCCCCAAACACCACGATACCGAGGGCGCCGAGCTGGATCAGAACCAGGATGACAACCTGGCCCATAAAGGTGAAATCGTTGCCCGTGTTGACCACGACCAGACCGGTCACGCAGGTGGCGCTGGTCGATGTGAACAACGCGTCGATCGGGTGAAGGGAGGTCCGACCCGGGGTCGCCTTCGGCAGCATCAGCAGCGCGGCCCCCGTCACGATGAGGATGATGAAGCTGGCCACCAGGGTCCTGCTCGGGTTCCTGCCGGTCGCAGCCAGACGCACCGAGAGCAGGAAGAACTTGATCGTCACCTCGAACATGAGGTAGACCGCGACGGCCAGATGCCGGACGCGGTATATGTCGACATCGCCGAACCATCGCTCCGCCCCGATCAGCACGACCGCCAACGCCAACAACGCGGGCAGGTCGTACCAGTTGGCATAGAGATACTCACGTCTGGACTCGGCGTTGAGCAGGCGAATGATGCTGATGCCCACGAAGACAACCAGGACCGCCGTCTGAACGCTGAACACGATGCTCTCGGGGACCAGAGGCTCGTAGAACCCGAACAACAGGGCAAACGACGTCAGGGCGATGACCGATGTAACGCCTCTGACACCCGCAAGCACCCCCTCCAGCGTGTTGTTCCTGTAGGTTATTTTCATAGGGTATTTGCCTCTGCCGGCAAAGTAGCGGCCTTTTTACACCTTTTCACCGCTGACTTCCAGCAAAATCGGCGTCAAGCAACATCCGCAAAGTCGAGAGAGTCGCCGAACTTCGTGACGAGCGCCCGGCGGATGTTGCGGTGCTCCGGCTGCGCCAGCGCTGGGTCCGCAGAAATCACCTGAAATGCATGTCTCCTGGCGATCACGAGCAGATCATAGTCGTCGATGATGTTGGCGATCTTCATGTCGGGCAGGCCGTGCTGGCGGGCGCTGAACAGCTCGCCAGGCCCGCGGATTCGCAGGTCCTCCTCGGCAATCTCGAATCCGTCGGTGGTCCGCGTCATGACCTCCAGCCGGCTCCTGGCCACCTCGTTGTCCGTCTCGGCGAACAGCAGGCAATAGGATTTGGATTCGCCCCGTCCGATCCGGCCGCGAAGCTGGTGCAATTGCGCCAGGCCAAAACGGTCGGCCGCCTCGATCACCATGATCGTCGCATTGGGGACATCGACGCCGACCTCGATCACGACGGTGGAGACCAGGACATCGATCCGGCCCTTCCGAAAGCCGGCCATGATTTCCTGTTTTTCGGCCGAGGGCATCCGGCCATGCAACAAAGCCACCTGGAACTCGGGGAAGACCCGCTCGGACAATTCCTTCCACGTTTCGGTCGCGGCCTTGATGTCCTTGCCCGTCTCCTCAATCGCCGCGATCCGCGGGCAGACCACGTACGCCTGTTTCCTGGCCCGCAGCCGCTCACGAATGAATTCATAAGCCTTCTGCCGGTCCTTTGGGTCCACCCATCGCGTGACGATCGCTCCCCGGCCCGGCGGGCAGTGCTTGATGACCGAGACATCCAAGTCGCCGAACGCGGTCATCGCCAATGTGCGAGGGATCGGCGTGGCCGTCATCACGAGGCAATGCGGGACCCCGTCCTTGCGCAGTTCGGCCCGCTGATGCACGCCGAACTTGTGCTGCTCGTCGATGACCACCAGCCCCAGATGACGGAACTCGATGTCCTTCTGCAACAGCGCAACCGTGCCGACAACAATGTCGATCTCGCCCTGCCGGATTTGCGAGAGCAGCTCGTCGCGTTTCCTGCCCGTCAGACCGCCGGTGACAAGCACCCTTCGGACCTGGCTGTTCCTCAGATACCGTTCCATGCTCAGGAAATGCTGGGAGGCGAGGATCTCGGTGGGCGCCATGATGGCCGCCTGCGCCTTGTTGGCGATGGCCAGGAGCGCCGCGTACAGCGCGACGACGGTCTTGCCCGAGCCGACGTCGCCCTGGAGCAGACGGTTCATCGGCGTTGTTCGGTTCATATCCTGGACAATTTCCGAAATGGAGGCGTTCTGGTCCTCCGTGAGCAGGAAAGGGAAACGCCTGCGAATCCGGCTGTCGATTTCCTCGGTCAGGACGCATGGCGTCGCAGAGGCGCAATGCTGTGTCTGGTGCCTCCTCATCGCCAGACCAAGCTGCATCAGGAACAGCTCGTCATACTTGAGCCGGCGTTTGGCCTTGTCGAGTTTCTCCTCGTCCGGCGGCATGTGAATCCAGGCGAACGCATCCTTGCGGCCGATCAAGCGGTACTCCTTGAGGACCGCCTGGTCGTAGAACTCGCCCACGAGATCGTCCAGATGCTCCAGTACGGACAACAGGATCTGCTTGATTTGCCGACTGCTGAGCCGGCCGCTCGCGGGATAGACGCCGCCGCTGAAGTGCTTCTCCGGCTCTGTGTGCGTCTCGTCGAGCATCATGAACTTCGGGTTGACCATCTGGAGCTGGTGCTTGTAAACCTCCGCTTTACCCGAAGCCAGGATGGGTTGCCCCAGTCGAATCTGCTTGCGCAGATACCCGCCGTGGAACCAGACGATCCGACAGACGCCGGTCTCGTCGGCGGCGAGCACCTCGAAGATCGGCGGCCGGCGGTACTCCTGGTAATCGATCGATTCCACCACGGCCAGGATCGTAACCGGCTCCCCGGGCTTGATCTCGGCGATCTGGATGCGGTCCGGCGCGAAGATCCAGTCTCGCGGGAAATACTCCAGCAGATCGGCGACGGTGCAGACGCCCAGTTTCTCAAAGACGGCCGCCCTCGCCGGCCCTACCCCCTTGAGGTACTGCACCGGCATCGAGAGCGTCATGCCCTCTCTGCCGGGAGGCTGCTTTTCAATCACGTCCTGCATACCGAAAACGGCATCCGATCCCACAGATTGCGTTCCACTTCTTCCTATCTGACCGGCAGACAGTCCCAGTCTTATTCACGTGGATCATCATATCAACTCCCTGCGTGGTCCGCCACGGGCGCGCAGCGCCCCTCCGGGGCAGGGCAGGCGGCTGCGCCCCGTCGTGCCCGCGAAAGCGGAAATCCGTTCAGCCGGAGAAGCCATGCTCGCCGATGAGCCGCACGAAGCGGCAGGCGCTGACCTGCCTTTCGATCAGCTTGCCGAGACGCTTCTCCACGACGGTGAGTTCCTGCACAGCGTCCGGTCCCAGGGGCGCGACCATGACGCCTCCTTCGGCAAGCTGCATCACGAGTGGCGGCGGGAAATCCGGCACCGCAGCCGTGATGATGATCCGGTCGAACGTCCGGCCTGCGGGCCAGCCGAGGCTGCCGTCGCCGACGTGGTATTCGACGTTCTCAACGCCCAGCCTGTCCAGGACCTCCCGCGCGGCAGCCGACAGATCGGCAAGTCTCTCCATGGTCCAGACTCGCTTGGCCAGGCAAGCCAGAATTGCCGTCTGGTACCCGCTGCCGGTCCCCACCTCCAGAACAGCACAGTCAGAATTGAGCCGCAGAAGCTGCGTCATCAGCGCGACCATGTACGGCTGCGAGATCGTCTGTCCGGCCCCAATCGGCAACGGCTGATCGAGATAGGCCCGATCCCGCTGGTCGGGCGGCACGAATTTCTCGCGAGGGACCCGGGCCATGACGCGCAGCACGTCTGGGTCCGTGATGTCCCGACCCCGGAGATCGCGATCGATCATCCGCCGGCGAGCCGGCTCGTAACGGACATCGTCTTCGTGCGTCGCCATAGCATTCGCAACAGAATCGCGCAGCGCATCGGCGGATTCGCGTCGCCGACTCACTCGCCGCCGAATGCGTCCATTATCCCGGCACGTCCCCAAAGGAACAAGGAAATCTGTCGGGCGTTCAGAACAGCAGCTTGACCGCTGCAGCGGCCGCGAGGATTTGCACAAGACTGTTGAAGACCTTTTGAGGAACACGCCGCAGGAAGACAATACCCGCGACGGCGCCCAGCCCGATCAGCGGCAGCATCATCAGGTCCAGCCTGAGCGAGTCGCGCGTGATCAAGTCCAGGTTGACGCTGAACGGGACCTTGAGCCAGTTGATGACGAAGAAGAACCAGGCGCTGGTGCCGATGAACTCAACCTTGGGCAGCCGCATGGCGAGCAGGTAGATAATCATGACCGGCCCGGCGGCGTTGGCCATCATCGTGGTGAGCCCGGCGAGGAAACCCATCAGGGCCACGAACCACCATTGCCCGGGAATCGGAGCCTCCTCGCCCCCTATGCGGGTCCGCCAGTAGTTCAGGCCGAGCATCGCCAACACGATCACACCCATGATAGGCTGAAGCTGGTCATCCGTGACATAATTCATGGCCTGCCAGCCAGCCATGATCCCAAACAACGCGGGCGGCAGCAGACGCACAACGTGTTTCCATTCGGCCCGCCGGCGGTAATAACCCGCCGCGAAAAGGTCGCCCAGAATGAGCATCCCCAGGAGAATCCCCGTCGACTCGCGTACGTGCTCGGGGAACGCCATCGCCATCAGCGGCGCCATGAGAATGCCCAGGCCGGGAATGCCCGTCTTGCTCAGCCCAACCAGCAGCGCACATACGCCAACCAGCACCCACCCCATCGAACCCAGATCGAACATGCTTTACCCTGATCCTTCAACAAAACGGCCCACACGACCCTACGACAGGTGGTGCACTGTACCGGCTCCGGACCCGCCCTGCAACCCGCTTCCTCAAGAGAATCAGGTTTGCGCCCGGCCGGTCCGTTGCATCTCCCCTTGACACCGGTTCAGTCGAGACTACAATCTTCTGGAATCGTCGTATCCGAAAGGCGGGAATGAACGAGTGACCATCTCATCCTGCCTCGGGACAAGCGGATCATGTTCTTCTGTAGCATGGAAAAGGGGAGTAGCGATGCATACTGTTGGCGATGCGGGTCGGTCGGCGGAGCGTCTCGGGAAGCGGTATTGGATTCTGGCGGCACTGGTAATCCTGGGGTCGATGTCCGGCGTCACATCGGCGCAGATCGACGTGAACGAGACCGGCTTGCACGATGGCGAGATTGTCTATGGGTTCGAAGTGCCGGGGGCCCCGATTCCCTACACGAATCTCGATGCGATCACTCTGTGGGGTTGGGGCGAAGCCGATCTGAACCTGTACGCGGACGTCTCCTTTTACGCCTACGGCCTCTCTTCCGATGTGAATCTGGTCAACGTCGGCGCCGTCGAGGTCAACGCCGTCGGGGGGATCGCAAACATCAACGACGGCAACGCCTACGCCGGCATCCTGGATGCCGGCGGCATTCGTGTCTCCGGAGACGTGAACAACACGGGCAACATCACGGTCAACGCCGCCGGGGGAACCGCGAATGCCCACGGCGATCTCGCTGTGGCCGACGCCACTGCCGATGCCCAAGGCATCTTCAGCAGCGGCGGCAGCATAGCCAACGGCGCTCTCATTAACGTCGACAGCGTGGGCGGGACCGCAACCGGCGAATACAGCGCCTCCGCGGAAGGCAATGCTTACGGAATCCATCTCGACAGTGGGACTGTGACCAACAGCGGCGCTCTCGACGTGCGCATGGTCGGCGGGACGGCCCATGGAGTCTCCTCGTTCGAGGGCGATCCGGACTCCGCCGTTGAGGCCTACGCGGATGCGAACACCGTTGGGTACGGCATTCTCGCCCAGCACGTGGTCAACATGGGCGAGGTCTATGTCAACGGCAACGGCGGACAAGCCGAGGCCCAGACCCACGTCGACATCTACGGCTCGGCCGCAACGGGCGCCTATGCCCGCGCCGACGCCGAGACGTATGGGATCTACGCCACGGCCGATGTGAACAACGTAGTAACCGTTCAGGCGATCGCCATCGGAGGGTCCGCGACAGCCGACGCCGACGTGGACGCCTCCGCCTGGGCCGGGGCGAGCGCCTTGGCCTATGCCTCTTCCGACGCCAATGCCTACGGACTCTACAGCGGGACGGACGTGGTCAACACAGGCCACATCATGGCCAGCATCATCGCCTCGAATGCCGACGCGCTGGCCTCCATCGACATCGGCGACACGCAGGAAGCCGAGGCCAATCCGTCGGCCTTTGCCTACGGCCGCGCGGGCGGCTACGGAATCTACGCCGGGGACGACGTGGACAACATCGGTTTGATCGCCGTGATCACCAACGGAGGAGCCGCCGATGCCAACGCCATGGTCGAGCGGGCCTATCTCTACGGCCCGGCGTATGTCCACGCGGCGGCCGACGCCAACATGGCCGTCTACGGCATCCGGGCCGGGGGCGAGGTGGACAACAGCGCCAACGTCATCCTGATCACCGCCGGGCATCACGCAAACGCTCACGCCGACGCGGACATCACGGCCCGCGCCTGGGCCGAGGCCAATGCCGACGCCAACTCCTACGCGATCCATGCCCGGGGGGACATCGACGGGACCGGCAACGTCAACATCATGGCCTCCGGTGGAACGACGCAAGCAGATGCCCGCGCGGCCGATGAGGCCTATGCTTCTGCATCCGCCGACGCCGTCGCGTACGGCATCTACAGCAGCGAGGAAAGCGTGGCCTCGGCCGGGAGCATGGCGATCGATGCGACCGGCTCGACCGCACATGCAACAGCGGCCAGCGATGGCGACGCCAGCGCCGTCGCGACGGCCAATGCGGACGCCTACGGCATCTACGCCGCAGAGAATGCGAGCAACGGGGGAACCATGCACATCGACGCTCGAGCCGGCGCGGCGCATGCGGACGCCAACGCACCCTCCGACGCGTATGCCTATGCCATCGCAGACGCCAGCGCCTACGGCGTCTACGCGGAAGCGGACGCAGCGAATAGCAGCCACCTCGACATTTGGGCCGTCGGCGGCACTGCAGAGGCCACCGCTGTCAGCGAAGGCGCCACGCACTTTGCCGTCTCTGCCAACGGTATCGCGTATGGTCTCTACGCCGGTGGGGATGCGAACAACACCGGTGCAATCGACGTCAACGCCGTCGGGGGAGACGCAACCACCCTCTCCGACGCCGATCCCAACGCGGACGCCTACGCGGTGGGCATCCGGGCCGCCGACGCCGTGACCAGCAGCGGCGAGCTGACCGTTGCCGCCACAGGCGGGACCGTCGACGCCAACGAAAGCAGCGCCCACGCCAATGCCGGCGCAACCGGCATCAGCACAGCAGGAACCACGAGCAATACCGGCGACATCATTGCCACAGCCATCGGCGGAACCGCCACTTCCGATTATTACGCCGAGGTCACCGCCTCGGCCACGGGTATTACGACCAGCGGCTCCGACGCGGACATCTACAACAGCGGCGCCCTGACGATCATTACCGTCGGGGGGACCGCCACGTTCGACGGCGCCATCGAAAACAGTGCCTGGGCGGACACCGGCCCCTATACCGACGCTTACGGCATTTCGACCACAGCGGATGTAGACAACAGCGGCCAGATCACCGTTGTTGCTCACGGAGGCACGGGAACTGCCAACACCCCCGGCGACCCCGACCACTACGGTTACACCAATCTCTACAGTTCTGCCGAAGCTATCGGCATTTCCGCCTACGATGTGAACAACACCGCAGCGATCACCGCAACCGCCGACGGCGGAACCTTCAGCATCACGACCACCGGCCTGACCACTGCCACCGTCTCCAACAGCAACTCAGCCATCGGCATCCAGGCCCTGGGGGATGTGACCAACAGCGGTGCAATCTCCGCCATGGCCGTCGACGCCGATGTGTCGGCCACTTCCGAAGGCTTTGCATACGCATTCGCCAACCCCAGTGCCTACGGCATCTATGCCGACGGCAATGTCACCAACAGCGGCGCAATCACCGTTCAGGCATTTGCAGGAATCGCCCACTCCAGCAGCAATGCCTATGCGAGTTCCTATGGCGTCGGTGTCTCGGATATTGATCCCAGCCAAGACGTCAGGTATCTGCTCGCCAACACCGGTGCGATCACGGTCACCTCCGCCGGGGGCGAGGCAGAAGCTCAGGACGACAGTCTGGATAGTGCCGCCACGGCCCAGGCCTACGGCATTGTCTTCTGTGGCGACGTCGCCAATAGCGCCGACATCACCACGCTCGCGGTCGGGGGAACCGTCGACACCAACAACACCGCCTATGCGTATGCCTACACCACCGGCATCAGCACCGGCGCCATCATGCTCGACGAAGGCGAAGACGTGGTCCCGATGGTCTTGACCAACAGCGGCGCGATCACCGGCACCGCGCTCGGCGGGACCGCTGACTCGAATGGCCTGACCGACACGTATGCGGGTGCAGTGGGTGTGGCGTTTCAGGGAAGCGTGGACAACGACGGCACGATCACCGTCACGGCGATCGGCGGGACGGCCGACTCCCACGACGGCGTGAAGGACGATGTCTACGCCGACTACAGCGCCACCGCGTATGCCGAGGCCCACGGCATCAACGCCTACTACGGGGATGTGAACAACACGGCCCCAGTCGTCCTTGTCGCCATGGGCGGGGCCGCCGATGCCCAGGACAGCGCCGGCGCCTATGCCTACGCCCGCGGGCTGGTCGCCTATGGGGACGTCAACAACACCGGCGCGATCTCCGTCACCGCCACCGGCGGGACCGCCGACGCCAATGACACCACGGACGCCTACGCCACCGCCTATGGCATCTATGCCCACGGAGACGCAAACAACACCGGCGCCATCACTGCCGTCGCAGCCGGCGGGACCGCCACCGGCGACGATGCCGACGGGACCGCCACCGCCTACGGAATCTACGCCCAAGGCAACGTGAGCAACACCGCCGCGATCACCGTTGTGGGCGATACGGAGGATGGGTTCACCTCTCACATCTACGGCATCTACATGGACGCCACCGGCAACCTGACCAACACCGGCGTCATCCGAGCCGAGGGCGACGACACGTATGAGGTCTACGTCGCCTCCGGCACGACGACCCTCGTCGATACCTACAACGTCACCCTCGACGGCAACCCGGCCCAGGCGTCCTTCTTCATCGCCGACGGTGCGACGCTCGCCTTGAACGACGCCACCCTGACCGTCGCCGAGGTCCAGGGCGATACCCGCTGGTACACACAGTACCGACTCTTCGCCATCGACAGCAATGGCGTCGTAGCCGGCAACTTCGCCGGGATCGAAGCGGTCAATCCGGACGTGAATGCAGTCTACTATACTCACGAAACCGCCGCCGCAGTTGATGACACCGTGGCTCTCGAATACGGTCCCCGGGCATCCGAGAACATCGCATCTTCTGCCGTAGAGAAGCAACTGGTCTCCCAGGCCACCGACGTTGTCAACTATCACATGACCTCCACCCTGCTGCAGAACATCCTTTCGCCGAACACATCGGACCTGTTGGCCGACGCCGGTTCGACGGCGGAGAGCTTCGCCCTGGCCCAGGCGGCTCCCAAGAAAGCCGCCGGCGTGTTCATCGAGCCCTATTACTCTCGGATCGACAAGGAGGCCAACCCGCTGGGCTATGATGCAGGCTTGTGGGGATTCTGCGTCGGCTACGAGCAATATGTCGGAGACAGCCTGCTGGGCCTGCACCTGGGAGTGGGACAATCCGATATCGACTACGCCGGCGTCGGCTACAGCGCCAACAGCGAGGACCAGGACGTCGTGACCGGCGGCTTCAGCGGCCTGACTCGCTGGGACCCCTGGACCCTGCGTTACGGCCTGACCGCCTTCCACGGCAGCCACGACTACAAGGGCCTGACGGGACTGTCCCTGGACGAACACGAGACCGCGTCGTACAACAGCTACGGAACGTCGGCGACTCTCATGGCCGGACACATCTTCCGAAAAGGCTCGCACATCTGGCTGCCCGAGGCGGGGCTGAACTGGCTCTGGGCCCACCGCGAGCGATACACGACCGAGGCGACCGATCCGAGCTGGGACACCACGTACTCGGCCATGAACGACCACGACCTCCAGGCCGAAGCGGCAATACGCTGGCTGGGCAGCTTCACGCATGACGAGATCCACGTCGCGCCGTCCGCCTCGGTCGGGATTCGCCACCTGTTGACCGACGCGGAAACGAGCGCCAGGCAATCCGTGACCGACGCCAGTCCGGTTGACGTGAAATCGGAACGGGAGCGGACCGCGATGACCCTGTCGGGCTCTGTGACGCTGACCAGGACCCCGCATGCCTTGTCCCTGGCCTACGACGGGGAGTACTCCCCGGATACCCAGCGCCACAACGTCTGGCTGCGCTACAGTTGGCTGTTCTAAGAACGCCCTGGGACGGGCTAAGAGACCGTCGTCAGCCGGGACTCGACGTACTCGAGGACTTTCCGCCGGACGTGCTCCGTCTGGTCGTTTCGGGGCAGGTAGTCGAACAACTCCTTGAGCCAGCCGCCGGCCTGGAGCCGCTCCAGACTGGCGGTGAAGTTCAGATCGTAGACCCACCCGATCTGGCAGACCCGCATATCATTGAGCGTGCGCAGGCTCGCGTGCTCGATGAGCCGGCCCGCGAGAATGGCGTCCAGCACCTCGGGCGTGATCCGCGGCTCGTCGGGCAATTCGATTTCGAACGAGAATCCGGCGGGGTCCTCTCGGTGACGCCGGTACACATCCGCTACGATCCGGTAGATGTCGAGCTTGTCGGCGTCGCGAATGAGCTTCAGGAACAGCAACGCCGGGCCATCGAGCCCGGCAGGCAGCGACTTGCGGCCATGACAGGCCACTGCCGTCTCGATCCACTGTCTCTCCCCGGGCTCCAGGGTCTCCAGGACGCGTTCCTGGCGCAGGACCTCGACTCCGAGACAGCAATGGTTGACGCTCCGGAGGTCGTTATAGGTTCGATACGTCGCAAACTGGGGGAACCGGCCCACGTCATGGAGCAGCGCGACGGCCTCGGCAACTCGCGTCTGGTTTTCCTCCAGGGCGAGCCGACCGGCCAAGTGGAGGATCTCCCCACACGTGCGCCGAGTGTGTTCCTGCTTGAGCCGCAGGTGCATGTTCACGTATTCATCCGGGCCAAAGAAGCGGCCCGTGTAGGCGTCAAACCAGCGTTTGAGCTCGTCCAGTCGGCACGGCTCCATAAGTTCTGTATCTCCGAACGGCCCATTGGCCCCAAAGCCGTGACTATACCTCGGACGATTCCGTTCTGCCAGCGAATCGCGGGAAAATCGTTTGGACACTTCCATCCTGGGAAAAACCCTGTATAATCCAGGAATCGTACGGGAGTCTGGTTGTGTGGTCTGGTTGCAGGGAGTATGAGGATATGCCTACGGCGAAGGATATCGTTGTCCGAAAACCGACGCAGGGCGAACTCAAGCGATGCAAGAGCTGGCCGATCTGGGCGTGCGAGCCCAGCACGTTCGACTGGTCTTACACGGAGAGAGAGACTTGCCTGATCCTGGAGGGAGCAGTCACCGTCTCGGACGGCAAGGAATCCGTGAGCTTCGGCCCGGGTGACCTGGTCATCTTTCCGCAGGACCTCGATTGCATCTGGAACGTAGAGAAGGCCGTCCGCAAGCACTATAATTTCGGGTGACAACGCGCCGGCTACACGCGAAACTCGTCCGCTTCAAATTCCAACCGGCGGCCGGCCTCGATGGCCTCGTTGACCTTGAGAACCGTTACGGCAGCTTCGTAGCCCACTTCGGCCGGGCAATTCAGCTTGGCCTTGCCCCGAATCGCGTCGAAGAAGTTCTCCAGGTGCGGCTGGTGGATCGGCTTGTTCAACTCGACCGCCAGTTCGAGAGTCGGTGTCTTGCCCGTCGCCTCCACGGTGCCCGATACACTGAGGGCGTTGGCCAGTTCCTCGAAGCTCATCCGCTCGACGAGCTTCATCCATTCCGGCTGGGCGGTCAGGTAGCCGTTCTTGACGCACCGGGCCCAGGCGGTCGCCGGCTCGCCCGTCGGCTCCGGATAGAGCCTCGTGCGGTCCGCCCGCTCGGAGAGGACCAGTGTTCCCCGGTCTCCCATGAACTTCTCGAAGTATCCCTGGTTGCTGTTGGCGCTGAGCGTTTGGTAGGAAGCGGTGACCGGCCCCTGAGCCGTATCGTACTCGTAGACCGCCATGACCGTGTCGTGCCACTGGTGCGTTCCCTTGTCGTAGTAATTGAGCCGGCCGCTGGCGAGCACCGACTTGGGCCTCGTGTCGAGGAGCCAGTTGTAGACGTCGATCTGGTGCGCCCCGAGATCGACAATCGGACCGCCGCCAAGCCCTTTGTACCAGCGCCAGTTCCGGTACTCCTGCATGGACCCGTAGCCGTAACGTTTCAGAGTCGCCTCGTCGATCTCCTTGCCTTTGGGGCATCCGAACGGGGTCTGGACCGCGCGGTTCCACTGGCCGTTGACCGCGGTGATCCGCCCGAACAGGCTCATCTCCTGGAAGAGCTTCTCGCGACAGAACAAGTATCGCGGATTGCTGCGGCGCTGGTGGCCGATCTGGAGGAGCTTTCCCGTCCTGCGGGCGGCCTCGACCATCCGGCGGGCCCCCTCCACTGTGTTGGACATCGCCTTTTCGCAGTAGACGTGCAGGCCGGCTTCGAGACAGGCGACCGTGTGCCTGGTGTGCCAGAAGTCGGGCGTCGCAACGATCGCTGCGTGCAGACCCTTCTCTTTGGCCAGCATCTCGTTGCAGTCGATGTAGGGAGCGCCCGGATGGCCGTATCGTTTCAGCAGGCGTGAGGCTCGCATGAGGTTGTGCGCCTCCCAAATATCGCAGACGGCCTGGAACCGCACGCCGGGGATCTTCAGACAGGCGGTCAGCAGAACGTCACCACCTTGTGTCCCCGCGCCGATCAGGGCAACGTTGACGGGCTCGACCTCTTCACCTGGCTTGTCGGCGCCGAAACCCGCCGATGCGAACGCCATCGCCGCCCCGGCCCCCGCCGCCGACCTCAGGAATTCCCGCCGCCCCAATGCCCATCGATCTCTTTCTGCGCTCATGGCACGCTCCTTCCTGGCGCGGACGCATCCGCACCCATTCCACAGATGTACTTTGTCCGCAATATCTCTGTAGGAGCTCCACGACTGGAACGGGCAGGCGTGTCGCACGATTTTGCCGTTCCATAGATGAGGTTGCGCATGTGGTCAAAGCGTTACAGCTATGGAAGAGGCGGATCGCGCCATTGCTGGTAATCACGGGTATCGCCCTGAGGAATGATGGCCAGTTCCTCGGGTTGGAGCGACCACGGACTGGCGAACGGGATCAGATCGGCGACGCCGACGCCCTTCTGACGGGCCGGAGAATCCGCCTTCAAGGAGAAATCCCTGGCCTGCGGCGCTGCGAAGCCTGGGTCGAGCGAGACGCCTGCCTTCTCATCGAGGGCGACGGCCTCCGCCGCACCGGCGCCGCTCGTGCGCTGGATTGCCCGCTCGTTGGCCCAGAACAGGTTGTTCTCGAGCGATGCACTGCCGTCGGATTTGGCGAAGGGCGAATCGTCGCCGATATCGCCGATGGAAACGCCCGCCGGATTGGCATCGAAGATGTTGCTGCGAACGCTCGGCTTCGAGGCCCCCAGGATCGCCAGGCCGGGGCCCTTGTTGTTGGCAAAGGTGTTGCCTTCGATCAGGTCCTTGTCCTGGAACCAGCAGGACATACCGCCCATCTCATTGGCGTAGAACAGGTTCCCGGTGACAGTCGCGGCCGTGCGGCCCGAAGCGTAGATGCCGAAGCGGGCGCTGCCGAAGATCAGGTTGCCCGAGATCAACGGCGAGGCATCATCGTAACGAATGCCATGCCAAGCGGCGCCGGAGACCCGGCACCGCTCGATGGCCGCCTTACTGTCCCGCGCGATGCGGATGCCTGCGTAGTGGCAGTTGCGGATGTCACTGTCTTCGATGCGCGCCTCGGACACGTCCTTGCCGGAGCCCACGCGAATCCCGGTCCCCCAGACTGCGGCCACGAGGCAACGCTGAAATGCAGCGTTGGATTGATCGATGATGTGGACGCCGTCTCCCGGCCCGCCGATCACGGCGCAATCCGAGAGACGCACTTCACTGCGGCTGAACGTGACAATCGCCATCGGGAGAGACCGGCCCTCCACGCGGCGGCCGGGCGAGGTGAACTTGACGCCGCGAATCGTCACGTCCTTTGCGCCGACGACATTCAGGACCGACAGTGCCGCCAGATCCGCAGATTGTTCCTTGGATTCGGGCACCTGGCTCTCCATCATCACGGTCGTCTTGTCCCAACCTGCGCCCTCCAGCGTCAGGGGCTTGTCGATGCTCAGGCGTTCGTGATAGGTGCCCGGTTCCAGCCGGATCGTATCGCCTGGGACGGCCGCGTCAATCCGTTGCTGGATCGAGGTCGGAGAACTCGGAGGTTTCTTCTCGGAGTCTTCCGCCACAATCGTGTCTCGAACGGTATTCGTCAGGTTCTCCTCACGGAGCCAGGTCGCGACGATCTTGCCCTCGGGGTCCACGAGCACGATGTAGGAGGCCACGGCATCGCCGTAGCGCTTTGCGATATCGCTATCCCTCTTCTCTCCGAGGTAAACTTCCGGCCATTCGATCTTGCGTTCTGCGATGTACTTCCTGACCTCCTCCAATGTATCGTTGCCCGCGAACTCGATGATCGCAAGTCGGCCTTCGGCCCCGTAGGTCTTGTACAGTTCCTTGAGCCGGTCCAGTTCGGGATGGAACACCGGTTGCCAGAAGCTCAGCAGAACGAACTTGCCGTGATAATCAACCAGACGGAGGTCCTTGCCGTCGAGCGTCTTGACTTCGAACAGTGGCGCGACGTCCCCGACGTGCAGTGGCGGATTGCGCATCGAGAGCGCGAGGTCGCCAAGGTCGAGCGGCTCGGCCGTGTACGTCTGCATCATCGCAGGGACTTGGGCCGTGCCATAGTAGCCGCCGATCTCTTCCTGGCGGCCCTGCCCGGTAAACTGTTCCTCAAGCCAGACAGTGAACTCGTATGTGCCCGGCATCACGTCCTCGATGCGGAACGAGCCGTCGTCCTGGATGCGAAATGTGTAATGCCGCCTGTTCAGGTCATGCCATATCGCGTCGTAGTAGGCCTGGGCGTCAGGTGTCTTGAGCCATTGTTTCAGCCATTCCGCCCGCTCGCGTTGGGTCATCTGGTCGTAGTTGTCGGGCTGTGGTCTCTCCGGGCGCGACGTACTGAAGGCCCGAAGACCCGCGCCGAAGTAGGCCGACCCCTTGTAGTCCGCAGGCGGCACGAACCGACCGATCACCGGCCGGCCCTGTCCGCCCAGGGTCATCTGCATGTTCTGTCCCGGCTCCAAGTGGATCGGCGTTCTGCACGTGTGGCTCCACGAGGGATCCCCTGTCTGAATCAGGTAGCCGACCTCCATCCAAGTGGGAGGGACCTTCGTGAACACGAACCGCCCGGCCGCATCGGTCTGACTCTGGTAATCGAAACGAACGTTCTGATCGATCGCGTTTTTGTTGATGTAGTTGAAGAGTTCCACACGTTGGTCCTCGCCCAGCGCCTGGCCGATCTTCAGTGTCCCCTCGATCCGCGCCCAGGGCTCCAACCGCAGGTCGGTGGACGCACGCAGTTCCTCGTTGGTTACCCACGCAAAGCCCTCGTCACGGGCCGCAATCAGATGGAATTCCTCCGGCGCCGACGCAAAGGAGAACCGGCCCTCGGCGTCCGTCTTGACAATTTCGCCGGCTTTATCGTCCCTGGTGGTCGGCGCCAGTTGCCCCGCCCGAATAATCACACCCTTGTCCTTTGTGCACAAGGCCACCTGTGCGCCGGCCACCGGCTCGCTGTTGGGATCGACCACCCGACCCGACACGCCAGGCGTTGCGGGCGCATCCTGTCCCAGGACATCGTTGTAGAGGCGACGGACTGCGGCTCGTTCCGGCTCCGTCTCGGCGTCCTCCAGCTTCGAGATCAGGACACGTTCGACCAACTGGCGGCTCCTCTGCACAGAGTTCTTAAGGCCCCAGACAACCCGGCCGTAGAAGTCCTGTTCCTGGTCGGCGAGCACCAGATCGACGAGCCGCCGGACGACCGGCTCGCCCTTGTCACGTACGACGGACAATCCGTAGTAGACGGCGTTGTGTCGCACATCGCGGTCTGTGTCCGAGGAGAGCCTGAGCATCAGCTCGATGGCGTTCGGGTCCTGCTGCTTTGCCGACCAGATCCAGCGATAACCGGCAACGTTGGCCACTTGCGTGCGCACCCTGTGATCCGGGTCGGCGCCGACCGTCTGCAGCACCGGGAGGAACGAGTCGTTTAGGATCTCGATCCATTTCCGACCGTGGCCGATCGTGTTCAGGATCTCGTATCGCGCCTCGCTGCCGCCGGTCAGCAGCGTCTCCTTGAACTGCGCCAACTGGCGACCGTACTTGATTTGGCCCTGGCGGACACGGTACCCGCGCAGCCAATCGTCGAAGTCCAGCTCGCCTTTGACATGCTTCAGGAGTGCGGCGGCCACCTCTTGTTTCGCGGGGTCTTTGTCCTGCAGATAGGCCGTAATGTAGGACAGCAGTTGTTCGCGCTGATCGCCGATGCCCCAGATGATCCGCCCGACATCTTCGCCCTGCATACACAGGTCGGCCAGTGTTCGCAGGAGATTCGCCGGCTTGTTGCGGACGACCGCCAGGCCCGCATACACCGCCCAATGAGGCTCCAGAGGCGCCGCATGATACATGATTTCAATCGCTTGCGGATGCTGTGGGTCCCTGTTCCAGATGTACCGTTCCCCGATCCATTCCAGAATGGACTGGCGGTGCTGCGCCGTGCGCAGGCCCTGGCGCACGGCTGCGAGAATCTCCTCATCCGAGCGTTGGTCCTTGTCGGCAGCCTGAAAGAGCACATCAAGCCTCCGGCCGCCTTCGGGATCATCCGGGAAAAACCCGTTCGGATCGGGCGCGACGTATCGGTCCGTCCGCCGCCAGACGAGAGTAGTCGACGAGCGAGCTTCCACGGATATCTCGGAAGACTCAGCCGTGATCCCGAGTTCCTTGAGCTTCGAGGGAACCACGAATTCCACGTTGCCGTCGGAGTAGAGCACGTAAGTGCCGAAGCCGAATGGTAGAAGCGTCTTCACATACGCCAGAGCCGTCTGGGCGGGGCCCGTCGAGGTCTTGCCCGCGCCCAGGTAGACCACATGCTCCTGCAACCACTGCCATAACCTATCGCTGCAGAGGGTACGCAACGTGGACTCATCGGCAGGATACCGACTCGCATGCGATCCTGCATAGGTCGATAGAGCAGTTCCGAGCTCCGTCAACGCAGAGAATAGATTGCTCCCAAACCACATGGGCGCGTCCTCCGGCGCAATCTCGATGCGGATTTGCGCCGGCTGTCCACCCGTCAGGAGGATATTGCGGAACTTGACCGAACCTCCCCGTGCGGCAATCCCTTCAATCGCAATGCCCGCGAGATCATCCAACGGCACGTCCGCTTCATAGCGACAGAATTCCTGCGTTCCTCGCCCGTCTGCGGGCACAACGACTGCCTGGCGGTATCGCACCGGATGGATTCTGTCGGATGTATCCAGGACCGCAGCCACGCGTGGTCCCCCTGCCATCGAAGACATCCCAACCCGTGACGTGTCCGAATCGATAGCCTTCAGCTCCGTGATTCTGGAGCCGTATGCGCCAATCTGTATCACCCCCTGGTCATCTTTCTGCTTCACGCTCACGGACTGGACCACGGGCGGGTCCTTCACCCGGGCGTAGACCTCGACGTTGACGTAGTTGCGCTCCTGCCCGAGCGCCGCCAGCCAGGTGTTGCCGCCATCCATGCGCCAGATCTTCAGGTCACGCCGGAGATCGGGGGGCTGGTAGGACCACGCCAGGACATACTCCGGCTCCGGCTCGATCCGCAGGGCCAGCAATGCGCCGTGCCCTTCCACATCGGCCTCGTAGACGCCGGGGACCGTCGTTCGCTCGCCCTGCGGCGTCCACCATTCCAGACCCCCTTCGCCCAGACGGGAGTATGCCAGCAACTCGATGGTCACGCCGTTCGCAAGCCGGGCGACGAGGCCGGAATCGGAAGGCTTCGTCGCCGTGGTCGCTTCAGGCTCTGCGGACTCGACAGGGGCGCCTCCGCCGGCGCCCTTGTCGATCAGGGTCGGAGAGTACTTCAGTGTGCAGCCCTGGTCGTCGGCTGAGAGGATCGTGACCTCGTACCGCCGGCCCTCGGCCGTCGTGACAGTCAGGACCTCTGGCAGGTTCTCGCCGACGAGATGCCCTTTGATGCCCGGCTCGCCGGTATCTTCCTGCACCTGCTCGGATACGGCGCCGCGCAACAGGATGAGCGAGCGGTCGCCCAGATCGACGTCGTACACGATGTCGCCTTTGCCCAGTTCGCGGAGAGCTTGCTGGGTCTTCTGAGGTTCAGGCCCCACTGGTGGCAGAGAAACCAACTCCCCCGTGGCCAGATCGAGGATTACCGGTTGCTTGCCCGCTTCCGGCAGAACGATCTCCTTCAGATCTCCGCCTCTGTACGCATCGAGAAGAGGAGTCTTCCGGACGAGGGCATCGAGCTGCTCCGAGGTCGCGGCGGCCAGGACGATCACGTCGAGGTCTCGCGCCTTTCCGCGAATCTCCACCGACTCGCCTCGTTGAACGCGGCTCTCAATTTCGGACCAGGGCGCCAGCAGCAGATCGTGAAACTGCGCCGGGACCACCCGAGCCCGATCGAAAGCGAACATCAACACCAAGGCGTCGCCGGGTCTGGCGCGGTCCAGCGTCTCTTCGAAGTATCGGGTCGATTGTCTCTCGTCTCGGCCGAAACCTCCGATCGTGCCGCCGGATCGCTTCCCCACGGAACTGCTGAGAATCTCCCAGGCAGGGCCGATGCCGAGGACTCGCGCACGGGCCCGGGCCGCACTTCCGGCGTTCGCCTTCTGTCCCGGTCGCAGCGAGACGTCCTTGAACTCGAACCATGTCCAGGGCCGGGTCTGAAAGCGGAACTCCTTTACGTCGCTCAACGAGCAGTCGAATCGATATGTCAAGCTGTGAGCGCTGTTGTCTCCGGCTCCGGAAACGCTGCCTTCGCATTCCTCGTCCCGGCCGCGAACCGCCACCACGCGAGACGCCCTGTCGTGGGAGCTGAGATTGATTGTGACAGGGACAAGGAGCCTGCGATCCTGCATGTGCGCGATGCCGAATGTCACGATCTTGTCATCGTCCAGGTTGTAGGCCCCTTCGCGATCGAGAGTCTTGTGGATGGCCCGCGTCTCCCACGGGCCGCCGGCCGCCGCGACTCGAACCGTTGCCACAGTCTGGCTGTCAGGGAAGCGGACCGTGCTCACGGTCAGATCCCTGATGCGGCGGTCGTCTTCGCCGAGCGGACTGCCGGTGTGACTGTTGTTCCTTGAACCGGGGACGTCCCACTCGATGCTTATGTCGGAAGCGCCGCTATATCGCACGACGAGCTCGTAATCCTTGAACCCGGCCTCCTGCTCTCGCTTGCTGTCGGTCGTCTTGTAGGGAGCCCGATCCATCAGCGAACCATCGGCCCGCCACCATTGCTTGCCTTCACTGGGATGCTCGCAGACGCCGATCAATTCGACTGTCACTGGGCCGGCAGGCGCGCCACCGGAATCCGTGGGTTTGCCAAGAACACTGAGCAGGCTGGAGCTTCGAACCAGCGACTTGAGACCATCCACCGTCGGAGCCGCCAGCAGGATGAGGTTCATCTCGCGGGCCTTGCCTGCGAGTTCGACCGTCCGGCCCTGGCGGAGCTGGGATTCAATCTCCGGCCACGGTTTGGGCAGAAGGCTCTCGTAGCCTTCGGGGATGCGTTCCGGCGTATCGAGCGAAAAGAGCAGGACGAGGATGTCTCCCGGCTTCGTCGCCCAGACACCCTCGAAGATATTGTCGTAATATTCTTTCTCGTGAGGCCGCCCGGTTTTGTTCCATGTGCTGCCCTCGACCTTCTTGACGAAGTCATCCCAGACGGCGGCATTGCGCGGGGAATACAAAAAGACGTCGGGCAGCGGATTCGACGAGAGATCCTGCGCCGAGAACGCCGGGTTGGGAATGATACCGTGCGGCCCGAAGAGCTCCGACACTTCGACGGCGGAATAGGGGTTGTCGTGCTTGAAGAAACCGCTTCGATCGCCCTTGGCGTAGCGCCAACCCCAAGTCGGTGCGAAGTCAACGTCGCTCAGGTCGTTGATCGTGTAGAGATGGGTTTGCAGACCGAACCGGTCGACACCGAAGGCGGGACAACCCAGCCGGGCGTAGTCCAGACGCTGCCATCGGCCCCCCACGTAGACTTCATTGAACGTGTGGTTGGTGAAGCCATGACTCGACCGGCGCAGACCCGCCAGCACGGTCTCCCGCACTTTGTTGTGCGTGAGGGCCTTCTTCACCATGAGGATCTGCTCACGGTCGGAGGCGTCCACGGCGGGCGTGGCGAGAACCATCCGCGTCGGGATTCGGAGGGCCCGCAGCACGGTCGTCAGGTAGACCGCCGTCGAGGTGCAGGAGCCGTGGGTCTTGTTGTAGAACATGCCCTTGCCGAGCACTTCGTGGTCGAAGTGCTGCGCGATCGTCCAGTCGTAATTGGCGCTGTCCCGCTCGAACTCGCGACGGAATGCATCCTCCAGGCCGGGCAGGACCTCGGGTTTGCCCCGTGGGAAGTGAATGTAGTACGTGGTGAAGACCTTGTCGAGGGACCGCGACCGGTTCATCAACCACGACGAGACCTGCTCCACAACCTGCTTGTCGCTGAGCATCTCGATGTCGATGCCGTCGGCCTTCAGCGCCGCCAGCAGATCCAGCCGCATCGCGTCATCCCAGTTGGTCGTCACGTCGGGCGCGAGAAACTCGGTCATGTGGGCGTAGTCCCGCCTCCAGTTGCGGTTCTCCGCAACCGACTCGTGCGATGTGGCCAGCGGATAGTGGATGACCTCGACTTCGATATACTCATCGGTCTTCGCCAGCACGCGGGCGTCCTGGAAGTCATCGTTGAGGCCGTCCTCGTCGCATGGCGGCATGTATCGCAGCACGGTTCGCACGGAGTAGGCATACTCCCGTCGTTCGTTCCAGTCGCCGTCGGGCGTGCCATCGCCGTCGCTGTCCTTCTTCGCCGGATCAGTCAGGTACTTGTGGGTTTCCTGGAAGTCCGTCAAGCCGTCGCCATCGGAATCGGGCAACGTGACGACGCCGGCATGGTTGAGTTCTTTCGGTTCTTCCGAGGCCGAACTGTCGGTACTGTCTGCTCGCTCATCAAACGGTCGGGCCTTGGCCATGGGCAGTAGTATGGCAGCAAGCAGGAGGACCACGAGCAAACCAAGCACTCCCAGCTTCGCCGTTCTGGGCAAAGGCCGGTTGAGGATGTGCTTGATCCGGCCGGTCAGGGCGCTCTTGGATTCCACCACGCCGATCAGACGCAGGCTCAACGCGGGCCGGCGCGTGAAGGCGAGCTTGGCGATGTTCACCAGGGTCTCCGGGTATTGCCGGGCGGTTTCCCCCATCGCGACAAGGACCGCCTCATCCACCGCCTGCTCTCGAGTCCGGCGGATCATCGCGTTCGCCAACCATAGGAGCGGGTTGTAGAAGTATGCGATTTGGAGCAGTGTCTGGGCGAGGTTGATCCAGAGGTCGCCCCGCCTGACATGGGCCAGTTCGTGCAGAAACACCGCCGTGAGGTCGTGCGAATGAAGTCTGGGAGCCAGTGTTTGCGGAATCAGAATCACCGGTCGCAGCAGGCCGCAGACCGCAGGGCTGGAGGCGTTCGGCGAGAGCCGAAGGCCGATCTGTCTTCGCAGGCCAAGACGCCGTCGGCAGTCCTCCATCTCATCCAGCAGGCTGTGATTCGCTTCCTCAGCCTGGGCGACAAGCCCCCGCACGAAGAACGCGCGTTGCACGAGCAGCAGGGTCAGTGCAATCACGACAGCCAACCAGGCCAGCAGCGTCAGGCCCTGCCAATTCAAGGAAACCGCAGCGGGGCGGACAGACGTGTGCGTCTCCGGGGCAGCCGGCGGTTGTGCTTCTGAGGGCATTGCGGGCGTCGGCGGCACGGGAGTCCGTGCGATCCTGGGGTCCGGCGGAGCGAGGATGGCGGACACCACGAACGGTAGTTCCGTTGCGTGCGGCTCGGCAGGTTGCAGGGACTCGGGCTCGAACAACGACGCCGACGGGACTTCGAGCTTGTCGCCGAACCACGTGCCGACGCTCACCGGCGAGCCCAGCGACGGCGGCAGCACGAGTTTGACGAGAACGAGCATCCAGATGCAGTATCGAAAGACCGCACGGACCCTGCGGCGTAGGACTGTATCGACCGCCAGCAGGATCAGGATCAGCACGCTGGACTGAATGAGCATGGGTAGAGAAAACTCGATGAACATCCGGCCTGCCAGGTTGATGGCTTCCACTATTGCGTTCATGGCCAAACCTCCGCTATTCGCAGAAGGGTAGTTGGAGGCGTGAAGTGTCAAGTTCGAAGCAAGAGGCATGGGCCACTCCGACTTCACACTTCACACTTGAAACTTCACACTTCGTTCTCCCGTCGTTTCTTTCGAATCAGCGATTCAAGGTCATCCAGCTCCTTCCGCGACAGCGTATCACTGTCGAGCATGAACTGCATCATGGGGGTGAAGGCGCCGCCGAACGCGCGTTTCACCGCTTTCATCAGCTCGCCTCGCTGGGCGTCCTGCTGACTGATCGCCGAGCGGTACAGCATCAGGTTGCGGATTCGCTCGGTCGTGAGCAGGCCCTTGAGGACCATGCGGTCCATGAGGGTCTTCACCGTGCTGTAGGTCCACTTCTTGCGGGCGACCAATTCCTCCTGGACGGTCGGCGCAGCGCAGGGCTCGTGCTCCCACACCACCTGGATGATGTCCCATTCGGCCTCGGTCAGCTCGTGATTTCTTATCGCCATAGAAACCTCCTTATCGCTTTAATGATGACGAGTTTACTCTACACTTGTAAAGACTGCAAGTAGAAAACCTCGCATTCATGAAAAATTTTCAAAAAAACAAAGAGGCCGGTTTGCAGCTTGCCCGCAAGGGCATGTCCTCCCCAGGCCGGAAAAGAAGACAACGCCTCCCGGCGTCGCTGCGAACGGGGTCAATCCAGCGTCTGGCGGTAGCGTTTGACTCCGACGGCCAGCGCAATCGCGGCGAACAGGGCAATCTGCCAGAATTCGCGGACGACCTCGGCAAAACCGTTGCCTTTGAGCAGGATGCCACGGACGATTCGCAGAAAATGGGTGAGCGGGAGGATTTCACCGAGCACCTGGGCCCAGCCGGGCATGCCCCGGAAGGGGAACATGAACCCGGACAGAAGCATGGAAGGCAGGAAGAAAAAGAACGCCATCTGCATGGCCTGGAGCTGGTTGGCGGCCACGGTCGAGAAGGTGATCCCCATGGCCAGATTCGCCGTGATGAACACCAGCGAGACCGCTAACAACAAGAGGAGGTTGCCCATCATGGGAACCTGAAACAGCGTCCGTGCGACGACCAGGATCAGGCCGACCTGGACGTAGCCGACGAGGATGTACGGAACGAGCTTGCCGACCAGAACTTCAGTCGGATGGGCAGGCATGGCCAGCAGGTTCTCCATCGTACC
The DNA here is from genome assembly GCA_039683175.1 of Phycisphaerales bacterium. GTDB lineage: Bacteria > Planctomycetota > Phycisphaerae > Sedimentisphaerales > Anaerobacaceae > PLanc-01. The sequence goes on along the minus strand of JBDKRX010000019.1, from coordinate 20,610 downwards.
GCGTTCCCGCTCTCGGGTGATCGCCAGTGCGGTGATCATCACCATCGTCATCGTCAACACGACGCCCATCAGGCCGGGCACGATGTTGTACTGCGTGATGCCTTCCGGATTATACATCGCGTGAACACGCAGATCGACCGCGCCGTGCTCGGGAGGTAGGAAGGCGAGCGGGCCTTTGAAGTCGTTCTGGAACGCCGTGCTCATCAGGGTGCGCAGGGCGCCGAGCGCGTTGCCGGTGGCCGCGGGGTCGGTCGCATCCGCTTCCACGAGCACGGCGGGTCTGTCGCCTCGCAGCAGGCTGCGAGTGAAATCCTCCGGGATATTGATGACAAACTGGACCTCGCCGCGAGCGAGCAGGTCGCGGGCCTCGGCCTCGGTCCGGGCCTCGCGAACGAAGTCGAAGTACCCGCTGTTGCGGATCGCGTGCAGCAGCGTGCGTCCCTGGGGGCCGTGGTCCCGCAGGAGCACAGCGGCAGGCAGATGCTTCGGGTCCGAATTGATGACGTAGCCGAAGAGGACGAGTTGGAGCAGCGGAATGCCGATCATCATCCCGAAGGTTACGCGGTCCCGGCGCATCTGGATGAATTCCTTGACGACCATCGTCCAGAACCGCCGCAGAGAGAACTCGCGCCGTCGTTTCATGGCGACACCCTGCCCTTCGACATATCCATGAAGTGGATGAAGACGTCCTCAAGGCCGGAATCGATCCGACGCCATTCATGCGACCCCGTGCGGAAAGGAGCGATGGCCTGTTCGAGCGCGGCCGGGTCGTCGCCGCTAACGTGCAGCGTGCCGCCAAAGGCGACCGCCTGTTCGACGCCGGGCCGGTCTCGGAGCTGCGAGGCCAGCCCGACCAGATCCGGACCGCTGACCGACCAGGTCGTCAGACCTCCCCCTGCGATCACTTCATCGACCTTGCCGTGGGTGAGCAGTCTGCCGTTGAGGATGAACGCGAGCCGATGGCATCGTTCCGCCTCGTCCATGTAGTGCGTGGTGACCAGGAACGTCAGACCCTGTCCCGCGAGCTGGTGGATTTCTTCCCAGAACTCCCGGCGGGCCTTCGGGTCCACTCCCGCCGTGGGCTCATCGAGCAACAGCAGCTTCGGGCGGTGGATCATGCAGGCAGCCAGGGCAAGCCGCTGCTTCCAACCGCCGGAGAGTTGGCCGGCAAGCTGGTCCTTGCGACCGGCCAGGCCGAGCCGCTCCAGGCTCTCGCTCACCGCCTCCCGACGGTTCTTCACAAAGTACATCCTCGCGACGAAATCGAGGTTCTCACGGATGCTCAGGTCCTCCCAGAAGCTGAACTTCTGGGTCATGTAGCCGACCTGCCGTCTGATCTCCTCGCTCTCGCGGATCACGTCGTAACCCAGGCAGGTGCCGCTGCCGTCGTCGGCCTGGAGCAGGCCGCAGAGCATGCGGATGAACGTGGTCTTGCCGCTTCCGTTGGGACCGAGGAAGCCGCAGATTTCGCCCTCGCGGACTTGCAGATCGACGCGATTGACGGCTGTCAGGGCGCCGAAACGCTTGGTCATTCCCCGAACGTCGATGGCAAGGGTGTCAGCCATAGGTCATAGTCCGAATTCCACGTCCACCGGCTGGCCCGGATGGAGGTTCGTCGCCACGTTGGGATCGAAAACCATCTCGATCAGAAAGACCTGCTTGCTGCGCGTCTGACGGCTGTAGATGACCGGAGGCGTGTATTCCGCCTGGGGCGAGATGAAGCTGACCCGCCCGACAACCGGCTCAGCCAGGCCATCCACTGTGATCTGCACGTCGTCGCCGACGTGAATCGCGCCGATCCGCGTCTCGGGCATGAACGCGCGGACCTTGACACTCTCAGGCGGCAGCAGCATGACAACCGGCCGGCCGGCGGCGACCCACTCCCCCGGGCGGTAGAGCGTGTCAAAAACCAGACCGGCCTGCAACGCCTCCTGACGAGTCTGCGACAGATCCCACTGGGCCTTGGCCAGCACCGCCTCCAGGGCACGGACGTTCGCCTGGGCCGCAGCGATCTGGTCGCTGCGAGAGCCGAGCTGCGCGGTCTTCAGCTCGGCGTCGAGCTGCGCGACTCGCTGGCGATACTGGTCGTGAGTCGCCCGCGCGCGATCCAACTCCTGGGCGGTGGTTGCCCCCGAGCGAGAGAGATTCTCCTGCCGCGAGAACTCCTTCTCCGCCAGTGTCAGAGCCGCACGGGATTCCTGAAGCTGTGCCTCGATGGCTTCAATCTCCGACGGGCGTTTGCCCTTCTTCAGGTCTTCCAGGCTCGCACGGGCCTGTTCCAGACGCTGGGCGGCCTCGTCGCTCGCGGCCCGTTGTGGCTCGCTCTCCAGCGCAAACAGCGGGTCGCCCTTCTTCACCCACGTCCCTCGCCGCACGCGCAGCGTCTCCAGCGTGCCCGCCATGGGCGATGAGACATAGACGAACTCCCCTTCGACGTAGCCCTGGACCCGATCCTCGTCCACGCGACGGCAGCTTGTGAAGATGCAGAGCAAGGCGACGATGACGAGACGCGATACCTGCCTGCAAAAAGGACTTGCGATGCTCGATGGGCGAATCATGCCGGGCCCTTTCGAATTGCCGACCACACGAAGTTCGATGTCTCCTTCAGGCAGTCGGTCAACGGCCTCGAAGGAGTGACCGACCAAAGGAACATCGTGCCGAAAAACGCACGCTGGAACACCATCGCCAGTTCGATCGGCACGAGATCGCCGCGGACCTCGCCGCGCCGCTGCCCGAGCGACATAAGCTCCGCAAGGGACTTGCGGGCCTGCTCCATCGCCCCCGACAACATGTCACGCACCAGTTCGTTCGTGCAAACAGCCACCATGATAGCATGGAAAACCGCCGGGCTGCCTTCGAACCCCTCGCTGAGCGAGACAGCGAGTCGATAGAACACATCCGCCATCGGTTCCGTCGAACTGCCGACCTGGGCGACGAATCGTTCGACCTTCTGCGCCTGTCCCTGGGCGCGCGCGGCGAAGATGTGTTCCTTGCTGGGGAAGTAGTTGAAGAAGGTCCCTTTGCCGACATCCGCGAGATTCGTGATGTCCTCGACGGTGGTGGCCACAAAACCACGTTCGGCGAACAGGCGAAGCGCACAGCGGACCAGCCGCTCGCGAATCTCCGCTTGGCGCCGTGACCGTCGATTCGCCGGCTCATTTCGTTCATCCCCATTCACTGCATGAGCTATGCTGTCCACGAAACCTCCTTCATATGACTTACAGTCAATTATGACCATTGGTCATGTCTTTGTCAAAAGAATCTGCGTCAAATCACATTTTCCTCTTGAAGATCGGCGACATTGTGCTAATATAATAGTACACTATACGTCTATATGTTAGTGACTGTAATACAACTGAGGAGAACACGAATGATTCACTTCAAGCTGGACATCAAGAGCGGCGTGCCGTTCCACCGTCAGATCGTGGACCAGATCCGCTTCGGCATTGCCTCCGGGCGGCTTCTGCCCGGCGAGCAGTTGCCCACTGTGCGGGATCTTGCCGTGCAACTGGAGATCAATCCCAACACCGTGCGAAAGGCCTACTCGGACCTGGAACTGCTGGGTATTCTGGATACCCAGCAGGGTACGGGGACCTTCGTGAGCCACCAGCAGGTCGAGATCGGCGATGCGGAGAAAGGCCGCATGCTGCGACAGATCTGCGACGAGCTGGTCGCTCGCGGACATCAATACAACCTGACGCTCACAGACATACTCGAACACCTTCAAGGGAGGCCAAACCATGAGACCCAAGAGTAAGACCTTAGAGCCAGTCGCGATTGCCCGTAAGTACGTGGAAAGCTTCAAGGTGCCCAATGCGGAGATGAACCTGCCCGCGTTTCTGGCCGCGATACTGATCCTGCTGGCCGGGTTCGTCGTCAACCGCTATGTCGTCGGGCTGTGGACCACCCTCCATCCGGCGGTGGCGGGCGTGGCGATCTTCGTGGCGATCTATATCCTGTTCGCCCTGAAGGTCGCGAACCAGTGGGACCGCGCACTCATCCTGCGACTGGGCCGATTCCACCGGCTCAAGGGGCCGGGCATGTTCTTCATCGTCCCCATCATCGAGAGCATCGTGCAGACGGTGGACATGCGCATCCGTGCCACGGACTTCAGTTCCGAATCGACGCTCACAAAAGACACGGTGCCCGTGAACGTGGACGCCATCTGCTTCTGGATGGTTTGGGACGCGAAAAAGGCAACCCTGGAGGTTGAAAACTTCTATCTGGCCATCGTGCTCTCGGCCCAGACGGCCCTGCGGGACATCATCGGCACGCACGAGCTGGCCGACATGCTCACTCATCGCGGCGAGCTGGGCAACCGCCTGAAGGAGATCCTCGACGAAAAGACCAATCCCTGGGGCATCACCATCCAGTCGGTCGAGATCCGCGACATCATCATCCCGAAGGACCTGGAGAACGCCATGTCCAAGCAGGCCCAGGCCGAACGGGAGCGCCAGGCGCGAATCATCCTCGGGACCGCCGAGACCGAGATCGCCGAGAAATTCGCCCAGGCTGCAAAGCAGTACGAGGCGAACCCGATGGCCATGCACCTTCGCGGTATGAACATGCTCTTCGAGGGCCTCAAGGAGAAAGGCTCGATGATCATCGTGCCCAGCTCGGCGCTGGAGACCATGAACCTCGGCGCCATGGGCGGCCTGGCGGCCCTGAGCCAGACCCACATGGAGAGAGACAAGAAGAAGCCCGAGCAGCCCGCAGAGTCGTAGCGGCGGCGTCACTACCCTGTGAACAGGCACATCAAGAAGACCGTGGTATTCATCGGGTTGACGTTCCTCGTCACCTGGTCGTTGGCGTTGTTGTTTTTCGCTCTGGGCGGACGCTGGTATACACCGCCGGGATGGCGGTCGGTGATGTGAACGAAAAGACCGTAGTCAGGAGAACCAACCATGATCTACACGACCACACCGAGCATCGAAGGCAAACGAATCACCCAATATCACGGCGTCGTCAATGGCGAGGCCATCCTCGGCGCAAACATCTTCAAAGACATCTGTGCGAGCATCCGCGACATCGTGGGCGGCCGGTCCGGGGCCTATGAAAAGGCTTTCCGTCGAGCCCGCGAGATCGCCTTCGAGGAGATCACGCAGGAGGCCGCCCAGCTCGGCGCCAATGCGATCGTCGGCATCGATATCGACATTGAGACCGTCGGCGCACAGGGCGCGATGCTCATGGTCAGCGTCAGCGGAACCGCGGTTGCAATCCAATGACTGTGTGTGCTCCGGAGACCTCCGCTCAATACGTGAAATCCGAAATCCGAAACAAATTCAAAGGAACGAAATCCAAATGATCGAAACGCTGTCGCTCTCGCGCTGATTCCGTTTTGGATTTCGGTCATTGGTGCTTGTTTCGGATTTCGCACTTGGTCCTTCGTGCTTCCTGCGCAGCAGGCGTCACGGGCTCAAGGCCAGCACGATGAATCCGAGCACGACCAGGGCAATCGCCAGATAGGCCTGGACGGAGAGAATTTCGCCGAGGAATAAGACACCCAGCGCGTTCACTGCAATGATCGACGTGGCACTGAAGAGGGCCATGGAGCGGCCGACCTGCAGAAGCGAGAACGCGTAGAGCTGCCCGAACATCGCGACCTGGCGGATCGCGAAGTAGACCACGAACCACCAGTTCAGGAAGGTCGAGAGCGCGAAGGGGCTGTGCCGCATGTTCGCCCGGCCTATCAAGTCGCCCACGGTGAACAACAGTTGCGTCGCCACAATCACCAGCACGGGAGATTTCAACCACGTCATAACGACTCCAGGAACAAACGAAGCCGGGGAGTCTACCCATCGACGTCCGCTCTGTCAATGACCCAGGAAGCCCCCTTGTGACGCTTGCCCCGTGGAAGGCTGGACCTGCACGGCGAGGAATCCGTGCCTCGGCCGGTCGAAAGGAGCAAGACCACGCGACTGTCGGGCCCGAAACGCCAGGCACAGGGTTGTGCTGAGGCCCGTTTTGTGCCATCATCATGTTGTCTCTCGGGTAGTCCCGCAGGAACCGGCCCCGAGTCACTGGATTCAGAACGCAGGAGGAAAACGGCATGATCGTTCGGGACAGCACGCTTCGGAAGTTGACGCTCTGCACGTGGATCATCGCCCTTGCCGCGGTCGCGGCGACAGGACAACCGTCGGCCCCAAGCTCGCTGGCGGTGAATAGCGGCGAAAGGTCCGGGATCTACGCGCTCGGCAAAGAGGTGGTCTTCACGGTGACGCCGGCCGAGAGCGGTACGCCGGTCGATCTGGAGAAGGTCGCCGTCACGATCACTCGCGACGGGTGGGGTGAATTCCCCGGCGCACAGACCAAGAGGGCTGGCGAGACTGTAGAGGTTCGTTTCAAGCCCGAGGTTGCCGGCTGGTACGTGTGCGAGGCGACGCCCGACGGCAATCCCGGGGCCGCCGCCCGCGCGGGCGTCGTGGTCGGTCCTGAGAAGATCGCGCCGTCGATGCCTGAGCCGGACGATTTCGATGAGTTCTGGAATGCCCGCCGGGCGGCTCTGGCCGCGATGCCGATGAAGGCCGACGTCGCGTCCGTGGAGAGTCCCGACCCGCAGATCGAGTGTTTCAGCATCGAGGTGCCCTGCCCACAGACAAATCCCGTTCGCGGTTACTACGGGTTTCCCAAGGGGGCCGCACCCCGAAGCGCTCCCGCCATCCTTTACGTCCGCGCCGCCGGTGTCTCAGGCGACTGGTGCAAGGCCTCGCCGCGGAATGTGGCCTGGCTGGCGAAGCAGTACGGCGCGATCGTTGTCGATATCAACGCCCACGGCATGCTCAACGGCCAGCCGCCGGAATACTACCAGAACCTGGAGCAGAATGAGCTTCGTGACTACCGGAATCAGGGCGTGGAAGAACGGGACAAGTTCTATTTCGTCGGGATGTATGTCCGGCTGCTGAGGGCCGTCGAGTTTATCGCCAGCCTTCATGCGTGGGATGGGAAGCACATCGTCACCATCGGCGAGAGCCAGGGGGGCGGGCAGGCGCTGGCCGCCGCGGGTCTCGACAAGCGGGTTTCAGGCGTGGTGGCCCTCGTGCCTGCGATGTGTGACTTCGCCGGCCCGGTCGTCAACCGCGTCGGCGGGTGGCCCATGCCCATCGGACGCGACATCGAGAGCGAGAACGCCAGGAAGATCATCGCTGCAGTCCGCTACTGCGACAACGTGAACCTGGCGAAGCGTTCACGGGCCGAGACGCTCATCTTCGTGGGACTCATCGACACGGCGTGCTCGCCGGCCGGCATCTTCGCGACCTACAGCAAACTGCCCGGCGGCAAACAGATCGTCGTCTATCCGCACAAGCCGCACAACGGCCTGCCCCAAGAGGATCGCTGGATCGGCGACATCTCGACGCTCCAGGACCAGTTCATCCGCCGGCACTTCGGCCGGTAGGATGAGACCCAGATAGAATGGGCTGAGAAGAAATACCCGCAGCCCATGTGTCAATGTGTTTGTCGCGATGCATCAAAGTGTGTTCCGGCGGCGCAGCCAGCCAACCAGACCGACGCCCATGGAACCCAGAAGAATGGCGCCGGGCACAGGGACCATGCCCACGGGCGTCTCAATGTGTTCCCCCGAATTCAGCGCCTCGACCGCATCGAGGTCGAAGCCGGGATAACCGCCGCCATTTTGCAGTCCGACGAACTTCACGTAGTTGACATAGCCAAGTCCTGTGCCGGATATATCGAAGCTGGTATCGCTATCGATTGTTCTCAGAAGCACATACGTGTCGTTGTCCTCGCTGCCCCAGACCTCCGCATCGGAATCCCCGTCGAGGTACTCATAGACCCTCATGTCGTACCCCGCGCCGTCATAGACGCTGTTGTCTGTGAAGGCGAGAATCAGTGTCTCGGGGATGTCAATCGAGACGAAATCATCATCGCTCTCCCCCAAGGCATTTGCAGGATCGTTGGCGCTCGTGTCGGAGCCGGCGGGCTGATCGAAGAGAATGACGTCATCCAACCAGACCGTCCCGGCGGCCAGGCATACCTGGCCGCTCAGGACGACCACTGCAATGAGTGATATCTTCCATGATCTCATACTCGTTTCCTTTCTTTTTCTCTCGGAACTCCTCTTCTTGTGAAACACCGTGCCAGGGGTTTCATGTGATGTTCTTGTTATACGAGCGCCAGGGGATTGTCAAGTTCAATTTATGAATTGGGGAGGGGTTGCCGCATCTTCAGATGGCTCCTGGACCGGCCTGAACACAGGGTCTTGTGTGACCACACACCGACGTCGCGGGCCAACATGTGAAATCAAGTCGGCTTTGTACTGTGTGGGGGCTGCACCTTCAGTTGGTTCTGGCGTCAGCTTTCACTGTCGGTACGCCGGAAGGGAAATGGCTTGCGAAGAATTCCTGCATCGGGCCGTCGTAGAGGGCGATTCGCACGGCGCCCCAGGTGGCCTGGTCGCCAGTCGCGTACGTAAGATAGGTCTTGCCCTCCCACTCGAAGAGGTCCACGTCGGAGTTGTTGATCCCCTCGCCAGGCCCGGCCTCCAGGATCGGATTGAACGGGCTGAGTTCCCAGTCGGCCAGGTCCTTCGACCTCGCCAGGAATGGGGTGTACCCCTTGTGGCCCGGGATGAAGTTGTGCAGGTAGATGACGTAGTAATAGGGCGAGAAGTACCGGAGCGCGGGGCAGGCGCTGTACTCGTGATTCACGCCGGTGAAGATCAGGCCCGGGATCTTCTCCCACTTCGACAGATCCGCGGAACGGGCGAACTTGAAGCAAAACGACACCGGCTTGTTCGACTCGTAAGCCATGACGAAGCCCTGCTCATCCCGGCAGACGGAGGCGTTGAACAGGTGCTCGTCGCCCTCTTTTTCGATCGCGGGCTCGCGCGTCCAGGTCTTGAGGTCGCGGGTCGTGAAGTGGTAGAGGCTCTGGAACCAGTCGCGGTTGGTCCCTTCGCTGGCGAAAACATGGAGGTCGGGCCCGTTCACATAGGCGTTGGCGAAGGAGTGCCCCTCGGCAAAGCGGGCGACCTCCTCGCCCGTGTCCATATCCACAGCGTAGAGGTACATGCTCTTGACGTAGTCGTCCGTGCCGTTCTTCGTGTCGTCGCGGCGGTTGAGGATGTGCAGCGGTCGGCCGTTCCATATGACCGGCGTGTTCTCCATCGCCTTGGCGATGGCCAGCGGCAGCTTCGTCAGGACGGGCCGCGTCGGGACGACCGCTGAGCCCGAGCCGGATTTCGGAGGCGCGATCTGGGCGAACAGGTCCGTGGGCCACAGGCCCAACCGCTCGAAGCCGGCGGGCATGTCCTGCTTGAACTGCACGTAGGCCTGCGTCCTGCCCCGGGTCGTGTACGTGACAGCTTTGCCATCCTCGCCCGAGGTGAAGACGCTGTAGCCTGCGAGGACACAGTCCTCCAGATCGACGTGCAGTCTACCGGTGGGCGAATGTCCTTGCGTACAGATAATGCCGGTCGATTTGCCGCCCATTTCCGGCTGGGTGAAGTTCAGCACGATCATGCGGCAGTTCACGAATTTGGCCCGGGCGCAGTGACTGGCATAGGAGATGGCCACTGCGTTGTCGGTGTGCACCAGCGTGCAGTCTTCGAACACGACGTGCGGCTGCTCGGGCATCGTCTTCTCCCATCCCCCCACGAGGACGGCTGCGGTGTCGCCGACCCAGTCGAGAGCGAGGAAGTAACACCGTCGGAACACACTTGGTTCACCGGGCCGGACGATCGGGTAGGCCACGCCTCCGCCGAAGGCCCGGCCGGTGCCGACGCAGTCCTCGACGACAACGGTGAAGCCCTCGCCGCTCTTGTTCGTCAGGTCCCAGAAGAAGCCGCCGTCGCCGCCGGCCGTGTAGAGATGGCGCAGCGTCCAGCGGTCCCAGATGATGCTCGAGAAGGTTTCCTGGTTGTTGCCGTGGGGCCAGTGCTTGTCCGATGCGCGGAGCGGACCCCACCAATCCCAGCTCTTGAATCCCTTCTCGGGATCGCCGGAATCGATGACGACCCAGCCAGTAGCGCCGGAGCCGAGGGAACCGTCGAAGTCGCCGACCAGGCTGTTATAAGCCCCCGCGGCGCCCTTCTGGACCGGCGCGAGGTTGGCTTCCACATAGGTATCCGGCCGGACGATGATCTGATGGCCGCCCTTGTCGTCGGGGACCGCGTCCAGGGCCTTCTGAATCGTGTGAAAAGCCGTCCTCCAGGACCGTCCGTCCGAGTTATCGCCCAGCTTCGAGACGTGGAGCGTCACACCGCCACTGGCGACACACGCCGAAAGGTTCACGACAAATGCCGCGAGCAGAAGGATGCTTCCTGCACCGGATGGATTGCCAACGAAAGGAACGACATCATTCACACGCTTCATAGAGTTCTCCGTTTGTGGATCTTGCCTGGATCAGCGAATCAGCTTGATGATTTCCTGGAGGTCGTTTGGCGCCGAAAGGGGCGGATTGCTGAATTGGCCCTGCCGGTCCTTGTGATAATTGACGGTGACATTGGGGTCCTTGAGCGTGTGGCCGGTCAGAACGCAGGCAACCCGCTCGTCCTTCGCGATGACGCCTTCCGCCAGCAGGTGCGCCAGGCCGGCGACGGTGGCTGCGGAGGCCGGCTCGCAACCCAGGCCGAACTTGCCGATGAGGGCCTTGGCGTCGCAGATTTCCTGGTCCGTCACGGCTCGCACGATGCCCTGGCACACGTCAATGGCCCGCAGGCATTTCTTGAGGTTCACCGGCCGGGAGATCTCGATGGCCGAGGCGCAGGTGTGCGGCGAGAAGTGCCTGGCCGTCAGGTCGGCGTAGTAGTCGTCGATGATCTTCTGATTCACGTGGGCGCCGTTCCAGGCGAGTTTCTTGTTGTTGACGAGGTCGGTGAGCGTATCGGCGCCGGTGGCGTTGATGATCGCCATGCGCGGGACGCGGTCGATCAGGCCGAGCTGCTTGAGCTCGGCGAACGCCTTGCCGAACGCGCTGGAGTTGCCGAGATTGCCGCCGGGGACGACGATCCAGTCGGGCGTCTGCCAGCCGAGGGCCTCGATGATGCGGAACATGATCGTCTTTTGGCCTTCGAGCCGGAAGGGATTGAGCGAATTGAGCAGGTATAGGCCCAGCTCGACGCAGACGGCCTGGACCTGCCTCATGCAGTCGTCGAAATCGCCCTGGATCTGGACGGTCTGGGCACCGTAGTCCATGGCCTGGCTGAGCTTGCCGAACGCAATCCGGCCGGAGCCGATGAACACGGTGCATTTGAGACCGCAACTCTGGGCGTAGAGCGCGACCGAAGCGGACGTGTTGCCGGTCGAAGCGCAGGCACAGCTCCTGGCTCCCACCATCTTCGCATGACTGAACGCGGCGGTCATGCCGTTGTCCTTGAAGGAGCCCGAGGGGTTCAGTCCCTCATACTGCAGGAACAGGCAGTCCGGCTTCATGCCAAGCTGCTGGGCGATGGCTCGGTTCTGCTGGAGGATGGTCTGCCCCTCGCCGATCGTGATCTTGTGCTGGTCCGGGCAGAAGTCCAGCAGCTCGCGGAACCGCCACACGCCGGAGAAATCCAGCGGCTTGTCTCGATTCGCCCACCGCTTGCCAAAATCAGCGAGCCTCCTGGGCACCGGGACCTTGGCCCAGTTGTACTGGATATCGAGCAAGTCGCCGCATTGAGGGCATTTGAAGATCGACTCCTTGCAGTCGAATTCCGCCCCGCAGGCGGGGTTGATGCACTTCTGAAACGCCGCGTCGTTGATCGCCATGCCGTAAGCTCCTTATGGACCCATTTGCGGGCGCGATTATACGGGATGCCGCTCGCTTCCGCAATTCGCTGCCCGTAGGCAAAAGAGCAAGGTGCAGACCCGTGCGAATCTGGGTCGAGGACTCTGGCAGATTCACTGCCGGCGGGTATAATCCGTGTCCCATGATGGAACTGAATCAACAACAGATCGACGAGCGTTACATGCGGCAGGCGATCAACGCCGCAGGCGTGGCCGAAGAGAACGGCGACGTCCCTATCGGGGCCGTCATCGTGCACGAGGGCCGCCTGATCGCCCATGCGTACAATCAGCGAGAGCAGCTCCACGACCCGACCGCCCACGCGGAGATCATCGCCCTGACCCAGGCGGCGGCGGCGCTGGGCATCTGGCGGCTCCACGGCTGCACGATCTACGTGACGCTGGAACCGTGCCCGATGTGCGCCGGGGCGCTGGTGCAGGCGAGGGTGGACCGCCTCGTCTACGGTTGCACCGACCCAAAGGCCGGCGCCTGCGGCACACTATACGACATTTGCCGGGATGGGCGGCTCAACCACCGCTTGGCCGTGACCGCGGGCGTCCTGGCCGAGGAATGCGCCGGACTGCTCCAGGCATTTTTCAAATCCCGCAGGCGAAGCAACGGCGAATCCGCCGAGGATACATGAACGCCGCGAGGACGGCGAATCCGCCATCTTCCCGAAAATCAAAAAGGCGGCGCAGAACCCCTGGGGTTCTGCACCGCTCAAAACAACAGCCTGCCTACTGCGCCAGCGGTGTGTAGTCGCTCGGGATGTTGGGCTCGAAGACCGCAGGGTCCACTGCGTCGGACCATTTGAATTCCATGAGCCATTGTACCGTCTTGTTGTCGGCCGTGCCTTCGATCTCGATTCGTATCGGCAGTTCGGTCCGCACATCCACCCACAGTCGGCCGACACCATTTTCGAGCTTCTCGCCGTCGGTCGGCGGGTCCGAGACTTCAATGCCCTCGACTTCGACCCCGTCGATGACGGACCGGCCGAGATCCTTGTATGGTCGAGCCAGGAATCGCCTGATGTAGTCGGCAGGGTCTTTGTACTCCTCAGGCATCTTGCCTCGCTGGTCCGGCGGCAGCGGCGTCTTCGACCACTCCTTCCGGGCCGGGATCACCATGGTCAGCGTGTCCTCCTCGGGCGGTACGTACCAGGACACGGTCGTTCCCCCGCCGGCGATGTCCATGCGGAAACCGTATCGCTCCGACAGGTAGAAGGTCCATTGGCCCGTTTGGTCGCCGGTGGCGTCCGCGCCATCTTGACCACTGACGCCAACCGTCAGACGGAACATAAAGGTGTCGATTGCGGCGATATGGTCGGGGATCTGGGCCCAGGCCACCGAGCCGCCGGGAATGTTGATGACATTCAGGCCGAGCAGTGCGGCGAGAACCACCGCTGCCGCCGCGGCCAACTTTGCGATTGGACCAGTCATGATCGTTCTCCTCATCACAGGATGGGTGATTGTCTGTTCGTCGGCCAGCGCCTTGTCGATGTCGCCGTGAACACGACGGCTCAAGTCGTCACTGGCCTTCAGGTGCAACTGTCTGATGCGTTCATCGATTCGATTCATGGGTTTCATACATCTGCCTCACTATCGAGCAGGGCTCGCAGCTTCTCTATGGCGTACCGGTACCGCCCTTGCACGGTATTGATGGAGACACCCTGGGTCTCGGCAATCGCGGCAAACCGCATCTGGCTGTGCAACCGTAGGAGAAGCACTTCGCGTTGCTCGTAGGGCAATTCGGGCAGCGCTGCGCCCAGGCGGCCAAGCTGCTCGGCAAAGATGGCGGCCTGCTCCGGCGACGGTTCCCCGCAAGCCACGTCCGGTACATCGTCCAGGGCAGCCCCCCGGCGTCGCCGACCCGCCTTGTTGACATTCCGGGCCCGGTTGGCGACACACGTGGCAAGGTAGCCTTTGAGACTCCCGGTCAGCCTGAATCGCCCGGCGGAGCCGAGGAACGAAAGAAAGACGTCGTGCACGACATCTTCCGCCAGCCGGACGTCCAGGAGCAGTGCCGCAGCCAGGGTCACCAGGTCATCTCTATACTTGTCATAGATGCGGTGCAGGACACCCCGGTCACCGCGATTGAACCTCAAGATGAGCCACTTGTCTTCCAGCATCGAACGGCCGCCCTCACAAAACAATCGACTGTCGCATATATAACAACTCGGATGCCGGTTTCCGTATGCCGATTTTCTTTTTGTTTGCCGATTCACCCCACGTCCGGCTGCCTTTTGGAATCGGCTCGGATGGGGCATTCACAATCCAATGGCGGGAGGAGTGGGATCGGAGTTGGTTCGACAAGAGTTGACGAGACCGAGGAACGCCTCGCGGGGTTGCTGCAAACGATAGATGCAAAAAAGGCCGGGAGATGGTCCCGGCCTCTGTTCACTGCGTCATATGTCAACGGCCGCACCGTGGATGCGCGGACGGCCGGATCGGCTATCGATTAGAACACCTCGCGTTCCGGCGAGCTGTGCTCGCGACGAATCTGGATCGAGCCGACGCTCGTGACCAGGTCGATCTTGTTCTGTCCGTCGCCGAGAGTGCCCGTGGCGTGACTGCCCAGAGCGTTCTTCGCGTCCCCGGATCGCATGACTGACGCACTGGTGATCTCCAGAGGCAGATTGCTCGATATCGAGCCGATCTGAGCTTGTGCCCGCACCTTGGCAGAAAGGTCCTTGGAGGTGGCGAAGTGGATGTCTCCCACGTTCGTTTGGAGGGCTGCGCTGCCCTGCAAATCCCGACACTGGATGGCCCCGACTTCCACGACTGCCTTCACATCACCGAGGAGAGAGGACAGACGGACGTTGCCCACATTCTGCGCGACTTGTACCTTTGCATCGTTGGGCACGAGGACGGACAAGGAGACATTTATCTGCTGGTTCTTTCCCTCCTTCATGTCTTCAGGCATCTGAACGCGGACCCGGACGCCACCGGCGGCAGGTGTGACTTCCACGAGGATCCTCTCGGCGATCCGCTCGGCTTCTTCCCGGTCCACTCCCAGGATGTTGGCCGTGGCCTTGACGGAACAGTCGCGGCCATCCGTGCCGTCGATCGCGATGGACCCGACGTTGTTCTCCACGTCGAGCACCGTCCCGGCGGGGAATGATTTCACGACAAACTCACCGCACGAGACGGTCTGCCCTGGCTGTTCAGGGGCCGCCGGCGCCTGGGGAGCTTCCTGCACTGCTGCCGGCGCCACTTGCGCCACAGGCGGTTCAACCTGCGGGACCGGCGTCGGCGACGGCGCCATAGGAATCGCGTGAACGTGGGCGAGTGCATCGGGCGACGTCGGTACGGCTGGGATTGCCGGCATCGCAGGCATCGGGGGCATTGCCGGCATGGGAGGCATAACCGGCATCGGGCCCGAATCAGCCAAACCCTCGCCGGCCTGTCCGAACCGCTTCGCCAACTCCTGGCCCCACTTCTCCATCTCCTGCTGCCAGCGTTTCATCTCGTCGCTGTTCTCCCATTGGGACTGCCACTGCTGCACTGCCTCACACACTTCCTGCAATTCCGCATCGGTGGGTTCTTTGTCCTGTTGGGTGACCACAGTGATCGCGGCATCGCCGGGCGCCTGCTGATCGCGGGGCACAACCACGACCTGCGGCTGTGCGTGTTTCGGCTTGTCTTTGACCACCGTCTTGGCGCGTTTCTGGGCCAGCGATTGCAGTTGTTTCTGCAATAGCTGCTGCTGAGCCATCAACTGCTCAAGCTGCGCCTGCAAGGCAGCGATTTCCTGTGCCGATTGATCGTCTTCTCTTACGACTTGGAGCGGTTGTTCATTCGAAGCCGCCTCCTGAGCCCGCGCCATGGGGAGCACGCAGGCCAGCATCAGAGCGGCGGTGATCGTTACGATGAAACGTTTCATGGTTCTATGCCTCCAGGTTGGCTTGGTCAGCCAATCCAAACGGACAAGTAAACGATTCGAGTCTTCAAACAGGCCCAGAAGGCCCAGGCCCGGCTCGACCGACGAGGTCAACAGCCGCCGGGCCGTCTCCAGAAGCGTCTGGCGATAGGCCGTCGTCCGCTCACGCAGCAACTCGGCCACGGTCGCGTCGCACGACAGCTCGCGCAGGTGGTGCATCTGCCGGCGCACGAGCCATAGCAGCGGGTTGTACCAGTAGACGATCTGGAGAAGCATGTAGACGCTATGCGCGACCAGATCGCCCCGCTTGATGTGCGCCAGCTCGTGCAGGAGCATGTGCTCGGTGTCCCGCCGGGAGAGCCTGCTCAGATAGCCCTTGGGCATCAGCAGGACCGGTCGGAACAGGCCGAACACCGCCGGGGTGGCGAGCCTCTTAGTCACGACGACCCGGGGAATACAGTGCAACTCCAGGCGCCTCGCACAGCCGGCCAGTTGATTGTAGAAGGATTGCGGCAGTGAAGCGGCTGCCGCGATCTGTGCGTTCCGACCGACCAACGAGTTCAACCTGAAGAACAGCCATATTCCCAGAATCAGCGTTCCCACAAGGGACGCCGTCATTGCGTAGACCTGCCAGGCAACCCGCGCGAACGGTTGCTGGTCAGTCGTTTCTGCCGGAGTTTGAAGTGTGAAGTTGGAAGTGTGAAGGGCGGGTTCGCCGCCTGAAACTCCTGATGCCCCTGCAGGCGCACCCCAAGCCCCAAGCATGTCCTCGTTGAGAGAGAACAGAGCACGGCTCTCGACGGGACGCGGCTCTCGCGAATCCAGCCGGGCAAGGACCCGCTGGACGACGGGTTGCAGTTCGGGAACAACCCCGCTCGGCAGCGACAGTGAAGGAGGGAGGATGAGCTTGATCAGGATGAGCGACCACAGCGCGTACCGCAACTGCGGCCAGGCCCATCGGCGAATCAACCGGTCGAGAGTCGCGATCAAAAGGATCAACAGGCCGACCTGCCAGAACATGGCGACCGACCACTCCCACCACAGGCGGGCGATTGCGTTCATTTGCTCAACCATGACTATTCCCCCTTACTCTGGGCTTCCCGTTCCAGGATCTTCTTGAGTTCGGCCTTCTCCTTGGCCGTAAGCTGCTCTTCCTCGGCGAGGAAATGCACCAGCGGCCCGACGGCCCCGTCGAAGGCCTGGTCCAGAAGCGAACGAAAGGCGCTCAGCCGGGCCTTCTGTTGCGAGACCAGCGGTTCATAGACGCTCGTGTTGCCCGCTTTGACCTCACCGACCGCCTTCTTCTCCACCAGTCGGGTCAACATGGTTTTTATTGTGGTATAGGCCCAGTTGACCCGGCGATCCAGCCGGTCCATGATGTCCCGCGCCGTGGCCGGGTGCTTCTGCCACAACGCGTTCATGATCTGCCATTCTGCTTCTGTCAGCTTCATTTTCTTCAACCCTTCTACAATCGTAGAAGCCATTCTACTACATATGTCGAAGGCAACAAGAGAATAATTCAGGAATCTTGCAGATTTTTTTTCTGCGCGGAGTGCCCGCCGAACCAACGGGGATCGTCAATGTTCGTTAAGTGCAGCTCGCGAAGGGGTTTAGGCCGACATGCACCCCGGCTTCATTCGGCCACGATCAGCGTGATGTGAACCTCCGGGGCAAATCCGATCTCGCAGTCATCGTCTATCGCATACGCGGTGATCGTGTATGATCCTGGCGAATAGGGGTGCGCGGCATTGAGGAGCACCCAATTCCATTGCCAGCCGTCCGAGCCGTCTGTGTCCCCGCTAAAGGCACGGCGAAGACTGTCTTCTGTCTTTCGCTCGACGGAGAATCCCACCTGTACGACGGAGCCGTCCGCATCGGACGCGTCGGCAACGATCAGGATGCTCGGATTCGAGGGGCTCACCTCAATCACAGCTCCATCGGCGGGCTGAGTGATGACGATGGTGGGTGGCTGATTTGCCGCAGGAGTCCCAGACACACGCCAATCCTGCGCCGCGAGCAGTGCGTCGAAGGAGTCCACCTTGCAGTCGCCATTGATGTCGCCGGGAATCTGGATTTGACACACCGGCTCCCCAAAGTACGATTTGCTGGCCTCCATTGTGGCACCATAGGCGCCGAGATTCAGAATGCCCCCGTTGGGGAAGGGCTCGTCGCCCGTCGGCGTGCCCATGTCGCCTGCATCGATGCATGGGCTCGTCATCGCATCGGCGATCCATTGCTCTCCATCGCAATCCCAGTGCCCTGCCTGAGACTGGAGGTGATAATCGCCCGCTACCCAGACGGCATTCGGGTCGTCGGGCAGGCTCGGTGCGTTCGGATCATTCGCATCGGCCCAGTAGCCGGGACGGACGAACAGGGGCTCCACATCGATGTTGCCCTGACCCGGGTAGCCGCCCTGGATGTCACAGTACACCGCCGTGATCGTTGCATCGCTGTCAAACGCCGAGGCGTTGCCATCCCACACAATGCAGTGTTCGAGGACGCCCCAGCCCGTCAGCGTAGACCCGTCCACGGCGACGTTCGACGCCAGAGTGCAGTTGTCCAAGTTCAAGCTTCCGGAACCCACCTGCGGTGCACAGATTCCACCGCCACGCGTGGCCCGGTTCCCGGCGAGCACACAATTCACAAGCGCTAATCTCGCGGCGTGCTCTGCCCGGATGGCACCGCCCCCATCGAACGCGAGATTTCCCTGAAGATCACAGCGTATCAACTTCATGCTGGCGAGAACACTTGCCATGATCGCGCCTCCCCCTCCAAACGAAAGCCCCCCCACGATCGGGCGAGTAGCTGTGTTGTTTGTGAAGCGGCATCCGACAATTCTTGCATAAGACTGGCTGCCATGTATGGCACCGCCGTTCGGACTGGCATTCTCGTCAAACGTGCTCTCTTCGATCACGGCGACTGCATTCCATGTGCAGCAGATGGCTCCACCGTTGCCCGGGATTCTGCTCTCTGGATCGACGGTGTTTTCCGAGAATGAACAGCGAGACACGAGCAGAGTGCCACCCTCGGCGCAAACTGCCCCTCCAGTGGATGTCGCGGAGTTCTGACGAAACACGCAATGCGTGAGCATCAGGTCACCCCGACTTGATATCGCGCCTCCGTTGCCCGATGAGTTCGCCCGATTGCCCTCGAACGTACAGTCTTCCAGATTGGCAACAGACCCCACAGCATTGTACACCGCGCCAACCATTCCACCTTCGTTGCGCTCGAAAGCACAGCCTTTCACTGATATGGTGCTATTCAGGTTCGCAAGGGCACCCCCCTCAAGCCGTGCGATGTTGTGATGAAAAAGGCAGTTCAGGAATACGGGCCCACCGTTCAGATTGCTGACGCCGCCTCCTCGATCGGACGCGAAATTACGGCGGAACTGGCATCGCAGGATCGTGGGAGTGGCGGACTCGCAGAGCATTCCGCCGCCGGAGAGAACACCCGTCGACTCCGCCGTCGCAGAGTAGAAGGCGCAGCCTGCGGTGATCACCAATCCATCGAGCATGGCGGTTTCATCCGTACCCATGGCAGTGACGACGTGCAGGCTGTTGTCCGCACGGGTCGGTTCATCGTGAAGCCGGAAGAAGTCGCTCAGGTCATTTACCTCGACATCGTCGCCGTTGAGGTCGCCGCTCAGGACGGTCTCGCACTGTTCTGGATCCCAGGCGTTGGGGTCCTGTGCGCTGGTCCCGGCGTAACCGCCGTGGATGGTAACGCCGTTGAGCAGTTGGAACGTGGCCGTCTGGTCACCGGGTGTGATTCCCACCCCCTGGTCCGGCTTGTAGACACCCTGGGCGACGCGGATTTCGACGGGTTTGTCCGCCACCGCCGCGATGGCCAGGGCATCCTGGAGATACTGGCAGGCGTCCGTCCACGAGACGCCGCTTCCGCCCGCCGGCGCGTCGTCATCCACGTAGATCACTTGAGCCGATTTGGCCAATGCAGCGACCGCACAGACGCACAGGATTGCCGACACCCACCGGTTCAACGCTCCGCTCCACATGGCCGTACCTCCACAGAAAGGAGTCCTCAATCGCCAATGCTCAGTACATCATCGAAGCGCCGGACCGCCGCAGCATGGACTACGTGCCCCGCAGACGCCCGCCGTGCTCCGGTCTCTCAACGTTCAGTCCACAACAGGCTCGTTTCGTTACACATCTTTTTCGCGGAATCCTCGAAAAAGGGCAAATGACGCATCTGCGGTAGGGGCTCGATCAAGGACAGAGGTCAGGGACCACGATATCCTCCATTTCGAACCGGACTTCCTGCTCGTAGGGCGCCGAGGCGAGGGTGTAGCGGATCGTGGCAGCCTGATCGCATGTCGAACAGCTGCCTTGGACGGTCCAGCGGAGAGTCCTCTCGTCGCCGGAATCGGTCCAGCTTCCGCCGGATGAGATCATCGATCCCCCCGTACTGCTTTTCCAGAGGGAGTTGCCCTGGGCGTCCAAGACGTCGACGCTCGTGACGATCATCTCCGGGAAGCTCTCGTCGGACCAGGAGTAGGCATCGTCATCTCCCGATCCCCTCGAAGACGACACCTTCAAGGGACCGGACCAGGGCCCTGCAACGTTGGGATAGGAGATCTTTCTCCAGTTGTATTTCACCTGGCTGTTGAACGAGTAGCCTCCGGTCGTGGTGGTCGCCTTCTCGATGAGGATCTCCAATCCCGGGGCCAGCTCCAACCAGTCGTCGGTAACCGCAAAGGGAATATCGACGGCCTGGAAGGCATCGCTGAGCAGCGCGGTCATCGACCATTCGAGCCTGTTGAGCACCTGCGGAAACGCGGCTCGCGACAGGATCCGCATATCGATGGTAAACTCAAACGGCCGGACCTCAATAAGTGTCTCGCCGGTAGGCACCCACAGAGTCTTCGAGTAAGAGCGTGTGTGAGAAGGTCATTTAGCCGGGTTTGAGGCGGTGAATCATCAAGTTGATCATAGCCAGGTACACCATCGTCTCGCTGCTGGCAGGCAGTGTTTCGTAGTCCTTGCTGAGCCGGCG
>JBDKRX010000018.1:0-1819 GCA_039683175.1 Phycisphaerales bacterium | reverse complement strand
TCGCCGACAGGCTGGAATTCTTCGAGATTATCGGCCGGATCGAGCTTGGCGTCGTCAACGGGCGGCTGGCGGATGATGGAGTCGAAGTAGTACCCCCCTTTCGGCATCCGGGCCGAGGGCCTCGCCGACCTGTCGCCCTGGGGGTACATCAGGATCGACCCGTCGGGCTCGGGATCGGTGTTAAACTGGGCGGGGACCAGGACATCCGTGCCGTCGAAGGTCTGCCAGGGCTTCCAGCCCGCGTTCTCGAAACCGAACATGTTCGTCCGATTCGGCAGATGGACCACGTCGATGCCCAGTGCCTGTCGCAGGTCGGCGGCGATCTCGCCGAGCATCTGGTACGGCTCGGTTACCTTGACCCGGTCGCCCGGCTTGTCGAGCCCGAGGGCGCGACGCAGTCTGGCGACTACACTAACCTGAGCGCCCGAACAGGGAGTACCGCCCAGGTCAAGGGGGACGCGGTCGGCCGGCTGGTGGTTCAAGACGCGGAGCACGCGCTCGCGGCTGGTAAGTGTTCTTGGGGATGGTTGGGTCCTCATAGTCTACTCCTGGAACGTCTCTGCCTCTTGCTCAAGAGGGCTCCGCCCGACGGGGCCGGACGCCTGGGCAGCGATTGTAACCTCTTGCCGGCGCAGATGAAACGCCATTTTTGTCGAATCCGGGTTGCCGGGACGGGCAAAATCCTGCTCCAAGCTTGACATCCGCGAGCGGGACCGCTATAATTAAACTGATCGTGGGGCGGGTTTTGCGCCACCCCAGAGTATAAGTCCTTGGCTGGGCGATGCCCGGATCGTTGCGAGGGCCCGGATGTGGTATGCCGCTTCGGGAGCCGGAACCAGCGCAGCTATCATTGTACATTGCGAAAAGGGGAATGATGAAAAGCGTGACGACTGTAGAGAATAGGAAAGAACGACGCAGGAGTCTGGGCTTGCGCTTTTTCACCCTGGCGGCCACTGCCTATGTCTCGGTATCGCTGCTGGCGGGCTGTAGCTTGAGGCAACCGGGTGAGACGAGGGCTGAAATCGACCGTCGGCACAGTCGCGTTTTGCGTCTCAACAATGAAACGATGCTGTCCGATCTCGACAAAGTGCTCGGGCTGGACCGGCCCAGCATGCTGTCAGACAAAAGAGTCCCGTAGTCACCGTCGCGAGAATCCACGTTCCGCAGTCCGGAGCAGATTCGCTGACGGCCAAACCCAGGGAAGGGATCTGCATCGGTGTACACAGTTTTGGATTACTTCAATCGCATTGCACACTATGAATGGTGGATTGTCTTAGTCGAGCTGCTTGCGATCGCCCTGGTGATCTGGTGGGTGGTTGATTTCCTCGAAGGAACACGCGGCGAGAGGTTGTTTCGCGGTGTGATCTTCCTTCTCGTCTCGGGCGTCCTCATCCTCAATCTGGTCGTAGACCGCCTTCCTTTCGACCGTCTTCAAGTCCTGTATCGGGGGTTCCTGATCGCCGTGTTGATCGTGGCCGTGGCGGCATTCCAGCCCGAGATCCGCAGGGTCCTCATCCAGATCGGCCAGCCCAGGATCTGGGCCGGCGCATCACACCAGCTCTCGCGAACCGTCGAGGAACTGGTCACCACCGTGACCGAGTTGTCGGCGGCCCGAATCGGCGCGATCATCGTCCTCGAAAGACAAGTCGCGCTCGGTGAGTTCATTGAGACGGGCGTGCGTCTGGACGCGCGGGTCACTTCCGATCTGCTCAAGACCATCTTCTATCCCGGCACCCCTCTGCACGACATGGGCGTCGTGATCCGGGGCGACCGGATCGTCGCCGCCAGCGTCCAGTTGCCGCTGGCGGAGGCAGGCAGC
>JBDKRX010000017.1:0-41831 GCA_039683175.1 Phycisphaerales bacterium | reverse complement strand
CAACGCCGGTTGCAGCGAAGCAATCTGCTCTGAGTTCATCTCCAGATTCTCCAAAATATCTACCGTCAGGAGAATCATCGGATCACATCTCACAAAATCTTGAGCCAAAGTAGCGCTGTCGTATTAGGGCATAGCGATCATTGCGGATTCTGGGCCCCGATTGGCAGATCCGAGGCCGACAGGCCGTGAAATCTCCGCGCGGCACTGGCAGTCCTCTGTGAGCCAGTGGAATACCCCTGGATATGCGTCCAACGCCATATTAAGGCCCAATTATCAGCGTGCCAGGATATTTTCACACACACTCACGGAATACCTGGGTGCACAGAGAGACAAAAATACAGAGGAATATGGCAGAACATTCCGATATAATGGCGGGGAGGTATGAAAGGCGATCAAGAAATGCGATTGTGGAGTTCTTGAGTCATGCCAGGCCAATGGAAAGAAGTTGTGCGTCTCCATTTCAGAGGAGTGAAGTTTCGCGACCATGCTCTGGATCTATCGGCATTGAACGAGTTGAGCCAGTTCCAGAAACTGGTCGCAGAGACAGCGAAATCGCTTTGGCGGATAGCGAATCCTGACAGGGAACGGTTGCCGAGGCACTTTGAGCAAAGGACTCGGTTGTGTCTGAGACAGATTGAGGAAGGGAGTGCGATCGCGCCTCTTGAGGTCTTCCTGGAGGAAGTGGAAAAAGACCAGACCACATTGTGGGAAGAAGAACCCCAGGAACCGCAGGAGGTGAGTGAGGCTATAGAGATGGCCTATGAGGTATTTGCGGCTATCGAGAAGGATCGACCACTTCCGGACCGTTTCCCCAGACACTTGGTTTCGGAGTACACGAAATGGGGACAGACGCTGGCCGCTGATGAGGCGGTCGAATTCACTCCGTCAAACAGGACTGAGCCGGCACGATTGTCGCTGGAGCATCGTCATCGTCTTGAGACGTACGCAGAAATGCCGTATGATGACGCCGTTGACATTGAGGGCGAAGTCTTCGAGGCCGACGTTCGCCAGAAGAGATTTCAGCTGTGGAAAGGCGACACAGACACCATAACGGTGTCTTTCAATGAGCAGCAAGAAGACGTGGTAACTACCGCGTTGAAGGACCATAGGTCCCTCCATCTGCGGGTGGCAGGGAGAGGAGAGTATCTACCAGATGGTCGGTTGTTGAGGGTCGTCGAAGTCGAGTCTCTGCGCATCATCCAATCCGAGGTTCCAGAATACGATACTGGAAGCCCTCCTATCGAGGAAGTTCTCTCTTCGATTGCGTCCGAAGTTCCTGAAGAAGAATGGAGAAAGCTGCCGGCGGACCTTACCGACAACCTGGATCATTATCTGTATGGGACGCCGCCGAAATGAAGCAGGCCTTTGTCGATAGCCTCTATTGGATCGCCGTCGTTAGACCCAATGACCCATGGTCAGATGCCGCCAAACATGCACGCCAGGCGCTTGGTGAGGCCATACTGACCACGACAGATGAAGTGCTTATTGAGGTTCTTGCTGCCTTGAGTTGTCATGGTCCTGCCCTCAGGCGAACGGCTGTTCGTATGGTGCGCGCGATTCTCAATGATCCGAACATTCGAGTGATTCAGCAGACGCGAGATGGATTCCTCAAGGGTGTAGCTCGTTATGAAAGCCGCGAGGACAAAGAGTATAGCCTGACAGACTGTATCTCCATGAACGTGATGCAGTTGCACAGTCTAACCGAAGTTCTGACAAATGATCATCATTTTGAACAAGAGGGTTTCGCGGTCTTGATCAAGAGGAGCGATGGCTTGTGAAGCTCACCGCTAATTGTCCCCACCTGCAATTGTCGTGGGTCAATAGATTAGATCGTCCTTTGTGATTTGCCGTCTTGCCCGCCTACGCCTATAATACCCCCTGTGGCGTGTCAGATGCGAAGTGCTTGAATCGCACAGAGGCGTACGAGCCTCGTTGTGCATGGAAGGAGTGTGTCTCATGACAGCGACGTGCATCAGAGCGAGTCTGATTATGGTTGTATTCGGTCTTTCCAACGTGATAGCGGCGCAATCGGGGGCCAAGGAACCCAATGCCGTGCCGGCCGCGACGGTAAAACCCCAGGCGGTGCAGACCCAGCCTGTCCCCGAGGCGATGCAGCCGGCGCTGCGGGTTGCCATGCCGGCGCCGGCGCTCAAGGTCGCCAAGTGGTTCAAGGGGACACCGGTCGAGAAGCTCGATGCGGGCAAGATCTACGTCGTGGAGTTCTGGGCCACCTGGTGCGGGCCATGCAGGGTGACGATTCCCCATCTGACGGAGCTGGCGCACAAACACGCCGAGAAGGTCACTTTCATCGGCGTGAGCGTCTGGGAGAGGCCGAAGGAGCAGACCAACGAAGCGATCTTCGCCCTCGTGGAGCCCTTCGTAAAGGAGATGGGCGACAAGATGGGCTACAGCGTGGGTGCCGATGGGATCGACAAGACCATGGCGACGACCTGGATGACCGCCGCCGACAGGAACGGGATTCCGTGCGCGTTCATCATCGGGCGGGACGGGAAGATCGCCTGGATCGGCCATCCCGCCGCAATGGACGCGGTGCTCGACGAGGTGATCGCAGGGACGTTCGACGTCCAGGCGGAGGCCAAGCGCCAGGAGATCGAGTGGCGGAATGCCCAGGAGCGTGCGAAGCTGGAGGCCCCGATCCGAGCGGCCCTCGCGGCCAAGGACAACAAGGCGATCGTCGAGGCGGTCGATAAGGCGATTGCCGCCCAGCCGGAGATGGAACAGGACCTGATGCCGGTGAAGTTCCGCTCGCTGCTGCAGATCGACGAAGCGGCAGGTTTCGTCTACCTGCGGACCCTGCTGGAAAGCGGCAGTATCGAGAAGGCCCCGTACAACGCCTTCAACGCGGCGTTGATTCTGAGCCAGCAGGCGGCGACCGTGAAGAATCCGGATTACGCCTTGGTGGTGGCGGCCCTGGAGAAGGCCAAGGCCGGCGAGCACGACAATCCCACCGTCCTGTCGCTGTATGCTGAGATGCTCTCCCACGTCGGCAAGATCGACAAGGCCGTCGAGATGCAGGAGAAGGCCATCGAGAAGGCCGGACCGCTCATCGGACAACGATTGCCGCAGACGTGGCTCGACGCCCAGAAGGCCCGGCTGGAGGAATACAAGGCCAAGAGCAAAGAGGGCACGCAGGGAAATCCCTGATTGACGCTACGGCAAGTCACACGGATTCCATGAAGCTCTTGCGTAGATGCAGGAAGACAGATGGTCAGTTCGTGGCGTTGGCAGTGATGTTCCGGATCGTCGTGCTGCGCTCGATGACTGCGTTGATCTTGTTGGCCATCCCGGGCACTGTCGTCTCGGTCACGACCAGTTCGTCCATAGTCACCTTGCGGACCCACCGGTTCGCGAGATCGATGTGGATGTCGCCCTTATAGTGCGAGCTACCGACCGAGCGGATCTCCATGTTGGGCATCGGAGTCACGAGCATCTGGAAAGAGCTTTCGCCGGAGTCGTAGGTCATCAGGGCGCAGGCGGCGCCGTCCACGAGGCTCAGGCCCTTGAATTCGAGAGTGACTTCGCCGTTCTTGAAGGTCGAGCCTTTCTTGATGCCGGCCCCGAGGTTCACCGGCGCCTCGGTGAAGGCTGCGGCGTGCACGACCTTGTCGCCGATGTGCTTGAGGTCCTGGATTCCCTTGCCTCCCGCTGCCGGCTCGGCGAAGACGTTGCAGAACGCGTGGAAGTCGATGAACGCGTTGTAGACGAAGTACGCTTTGTCCGCCGGGAGGGGCTGCCCATTCGCATCGACGAGCTTCTCGAATTTCGCGTGGTCGATGCCGAAGACCTGTCCCTTCTCATCGATGCCCGAGCCTGTGTTCCTGAACGGATAGCTCCAGTTCGCCATCGCGGGCACCCCCACCTCCGGTCCGGCCCCGAACCGCACGGCGAACCGGATGCAGGTGTACTGGTCTGCATCCGTGCCGGCCGTCGCGCCCGGATTGCACTCGAGCCGGAGCTTCAGAACGTTGATGTTCGTGCGCGTGCCATCCAGAGCATACGTGAGGATTCGCGTCTCCATTTCGAAGGTTTGGGGATCGCGCGAGCGGGGAGCGGCCAGATCGAAGGTTCCCCGCAGGATGGAGTCATCGGCGCGTTTTGCCTCGCCGGCCCCGGCGCAAATCGAGTTGCAGACCATCGCCAGGGCTGCCATGATTCGAATTCCGTGTGTTCTCATTTTGTCTTACCTCCAGATTCCATGTTGCGTTTCAGTTCTTCAATTGCCCGTCGAGCCCAGCGGGCGTTCATCTCATAGCTCTCGATGCCTTGCTCCATGGCCAGTCTGCCGCACATCGGCATCGAATCGTACACACTGTCGAGGTAGCTGCGCAACTGGGCGACGTGGGCGTCGAGCTGCTCTGCAAGCTCGCATAGGAACCGCAGCGTGGACTCGCAGCCGACCGTTTGATCCATGAACGCAAATCGCAGCATCAGGTCGTCCATATGCCACATCACATCGTCCCGCGTGACCGGCTTCGACAGATGGTCCTTCAATGTCTTGAGCCCACGTGCAGTGATTCCGTAGATGACTCGCTCCCGGCGGGTCTTTCCCTTGCCCATCCTGCCGCGAATCCAACCGGCGTCCTCCAGGCGTCTGAGGGCCGGGTAGATCGCCCCGGGACTGTTGCTGAAATGGCCCAACGGCGTGGTCGCGAACATCTTTCGAATGTCGTATCCCGTCTGTGCCTGCTGGTGGATCACTCCCAGAATCGCCAGCGACAACGTCGATAACCCGGTTTGCTGCTCCATACTGCGATCTCCAATAGTACGATTCGTACTATTAGTCGGCCGGGTACTTCGACTATTTCAGCTTTTTCCGCGCGATCGGTCCCCCATTATGGAAGCTCGTGGGATTCTCTGCCGTCCTCCTCCCGACCTCCGCTGTAAGGCGTCATCGATATCTTCAGCGTTTCGCTGTCGCCGTGAATTCCAGCCAGTTCAGGTTCCAGGGGCCCTGGTCCACGCGCAATCGCAGCAGCCGCTTGCCCGCCGGGAGATCGACTTGGGCGGTGATTGTCTGCCAGCTCTGCCAGCCGCCGGTGGCCGGGACCGAGAACGACCACAGCACGCCGGCATCGGTTTCGAGGCGGCCGCGACCACCCGCAAATGCGCTGTCGAGAGCGACGCGCAGCGATGCTGTGTGGCGCCCGGCCTTCTCCACATCAACCAGGTACTCCAGCCAGTCTCCGGTGTCGAACCAGCCCACGTTGAACCCGGCGTCCTCGTTCAGCACGATCTCCGTCTTGATGCCGACCATGTCGTCATACTCTTCCGCCTCGATTCGGCCCGGCAACTCGTGGTAGTTCCGATCTGCCTCGCGCATCAGCTCAAGCCAGTTGAGGTTCCAACCTCCACCCACCACGCGGAGGCGCAGCGTCCGGTCGCCCGCCTCCAGCGGAATCGTCGTCTCGATGGTTTGCCAGCTCTGCCAGCCGCCCGTGGCGGGAATGGAAACGGACGTCAAGACCGCGCCCCCAACCGTCACTTGGCCCCCGCCGGAAGAGCCGACGGCAGTGACTCTAAGGCGAAGGAAGTACTCGTCGTCGGTGGGCACGGCGATTTTGTAGTCCAGCCAGTCACCATTGTCGAGCCAGCCGATATAGAAACCGCCGCCATCGTCCTCA
This sequence comes from Phycisphaerales bacterium, assembly GCA_039683175.1. Classification (GTDB taxonomy): domain Bacteria; phylum Planctomycetota; class Phycisphaerae; order Sedimentisphaerales; family Anaerobacaceae; genus PLanc-01. The sequence continues at coordinate 36,189 of JBDKRX010000017.1, read as the reverse complement.
GCGTCCGCCTTCTCGACCCCGGCCATTTGGTCGCAATCTTCGGCCTCGATCCTACCGGGAAGCGGATGACGACCGCCCACGGCGAAGTTGCCGAACACGTCCTGCGCCCAGCGGCAGGCGGCATCCCCGTACTCGGTCGTCGGAACGCCCGCATAGCCTTCTGTGTACCCGTTCCAGGCGCTGAATGTCACGCCCTGACACGCAAGTTTGCGGACCAGGGCGCTCTGAGCGTCCCGCCACGTGGCGGTGCTGCCGAAGATGTGAGGGCCCGGGAAGACGATGTGTGCATCGTAGCCCGGCGAGATGTCCTGGATGAACGGAATGCCTGTATTGATCCACTTCGAGGCGAATTGCTGTTTCCACCGGATGATGGTGTCCTCATCGTTGACGCCGATGGAATGGCCGGAGAAATAGCACTGAATCGCGGCGACCGACGACTGCTCCGCGAGCCACGGCCCAGTGCTCTCGGCGGACGGAATGAAATCGGCCCACAGATACGTGCCGGGAGGCATCACATCGAGAGCGAAGCCCACGCGCACACCCGTATTCTGGTAGATTCGATCCGCAACCCGATCGAACCCCTCCGCGAATCGCTGATCCGTCACATCCTGCTGATTGGACGCCACCTGGATGATACACACCAGGTATCGTTTCTCACCGAAGCGGTCGTAGACCTGGGCCCACTTGCTCGCCCAGCGGCTGTCCGTCGGATGGAGGATATACCGGTCGATCAAGTCCCTGATGCGCGCCACGAGCAGGGGCGCCGGATTGTTCAGATCGCCGGGGAAATCATCGAGAAACGAGAAGGCGGGGGAATTCTGCGTAGCCGCATAGGTCTCGATATACGGGGCAATGAGGATATTCTTGCCGATCGTCGCCTGGAACAACTCGTCGTGAGAGAATGTGGAGGTCTGCATGGGGGCCCAGTAGGCCCAGTTGTCGGTGCCTCGCAGTCCCCAGTAGGACATGTTGATGACGTTGGCCCCTGCCTCGATGATCGTATCGATAGCGAACGCGCGATTCGTCTGACTCTCGGACCATTTCAGATGGCGCGCGTCCGATGGATGAATGGTGTACAGCCCGGTGTTGGGCGTCGGATTGCACTCGTAGAATGGCACGCCGTCTCGGGAGCTTCCCGTGAAGAAGAAGACGCTCTTGATGGGCTCGTTCTCAAAACCCGCATTGGCGAGTCTGCCCCAGATTTCGTCCCCTCCTGCAGACAGAGGCATCAGCGATCCTGCGAATACGATCACGGACCCGATCATACCCATGAGATCCTCCCCGCGACACACCAGTCATCTGTTGACCGGAGCAACCGCCGTTGCTGAACTGGTAACACCCCCAATTATCGTCTGTGATCGGCCAAAAGACAAGTGAAATCGCATTTGCCGTGGTCCGACAGCATAGAACCCGCAGTTCTGTGGCCCCACAGAACGGGCTGCGAGTCCTGCTCGCAGCCCGTGGGGGGGTCCTGTTGTCATGCGAATCCTGTTGCGATTCTCGGGGCCCTGACTGCAAGGCCTATTTCAACTGTCCGCGGATTTCGCCCGCTGGGAATTGCTCCGTGTGTACGTTCACATAGGCCCTGTTCTCCTGGATGGCGGTCACCAGATCGGCCACCGTCAGGCCGGCCAGGGGGCCGACGAAATTCGTAGGGGTGAAGCTCCCCTGGCCCAGTGGGCCCGTGTACTCGCCTGGAATCGTCGCGGCAGGCGGCGCCGGGGGATACAGCCACACCGCCGGTGCGCCGGTTCCGCCCGATTCCGTAGCGATGTGGATGTGGGCCATGGTGACGTTGTTGACGCCTTCCACTTTCAGTTCATACGAGATCGTGTCGCCATTTGTGCCGGGTTTCAGGATCGTCAGGCCGGTCGCCGCTGAATCGGTGCCCGCGGCGGTTCCCGTCAGCACGGCGGTGAACCCAATCGGCGCCGGCACGATCTTCATGACGACGCCCGTGTCGCCGGCCGGGCCCAGGGCGGTGCTGGCCAGCAGATAGACTTCTCCACTGAGGTCCTGGCCGAATCCCTTGACGAACAGACCCAGTGGATCACCCGCTACGCCGATCAGCAATTCCTGGATCGTGCCCTTGAACAGGTCGGCTACGAACAGGCGCCCCTCAGGCACCGAGAACTGACGGGAGAAGTCGCCACAGAGATACTGTCCCCAGAGTTCCGGCATCGCGGTCCCGTAGTACGTGTGGCCTCCGACTACCGCCAGTCCGTCGTCGTGATCGTATTCCACCACGGGATCGGACAGGGCCGGGTCCACCAGCGGCGGGCCCACATTCCCCGTCTGAGGATCGAACTGGAACGTGCCTTCCTTGATGTTCCAGCCGTAGTTGCGCCCCTTGCGGACGAAGTTGATCTCCTCGACGCGATTCTGTCCCACGTCAGGGACGATGAGCGCCCCGCTCTGGGCGTCGAAGCTGAAGCGGTATGGGTTGCGCAATCCGTAGGCGTAGATCTCATCGACACCGTCGACCCCGACGAACGGATTGTCCGCGGGCACGCGATAGGCCCCATTGGCGCTAATAGGGTCCGGACTGTCCGGCGTCAGAGCCGGGTCCAGGGGATCGATGCGCAGGATGCTGCCATGGACGGTGTGGATGTTCTGACCGTTGCCCATCGTGCCGTGACCGGCCGCGGTATCGTTGGCGCCGCCGCCATCGCCGAGCGCGATGTACAGGTAGCCGTCCGGTCCGAACGCCATGTGTCCGGCGTTGTGGTTCGATTGCGGTTGATCGATCCGCATGATCTCCCGGGATGCGTTCGGATCGATCTGTACGCTGGCGCCATCCCACCGCCACTCACGAACCACGCTCTGGTGATTCATTGTGGCGTCGGGCGGCAACTCGACTGTGAAATCGGCCGGCCCCGCGACCGGTTCACTCGTGTAGGTGTAGAGTCGTCCGAGCCCCGGGCTGTTCGGATCGGCATAGCCTGGATGGAAGGCCAGGCCGAGGAAGCCTCGCTCATCATAGTTGGTGCGCACGGGCACGACGAGATGCGTGACATCCAGAAATGGTTCATCCAGAAGCTGGCTGTGCTCGATCACGCGCGCCAGGCCCACCTGGTCCACGACGTAGAGTCTCGCCGCCCGGGCGGGATCGGGTACGAGGACGACCGGGGCCGCCAGCCCGGAAGCGACCGTTTGCAGGCTGATGCGGATGGACGATGGCATGATGTGCTCCGCGATGGGCAGGCCGGCCACGGTGAAATCGCCCCGCATCGTGGCTGCATGCGGCCTGCAGCGGTAGCCCGGGTTCCGTCCGCCCTGCACCATGGCTTCGTAGAGGGCTGCGGTGAGCGTGAAGCGAACGGTTCCCTGCCCGTTGTCTGTCCAGGCCACGCCGGGGTTGGACTCGAACGAACCCTGGACTGTCATGGACAAAAGCACCACATCCTGCGAGGCGGACGTGGCTTTTGCGATGACTTCGAACGGGTGGAACGAGTAGTTGGTGACCTTGACCTGATAGCGCTTGCCCAATTCCAGGGGCAACGTTGGATTCTCGGTTCCGAGCGGCGGAAACTCGATGCCGGCGGGCTCGAACGCGTCGAGCCGATAGGCAGACATGTCGACATTCCCCAAGGTCCAGGCGACATCGTACGATTGTGCCCGGGCCGTTGCCGGGACGAATACCAGAATCCCCAGAAGAAGATACGGTAATTTCGAAACCTGCGTTGAATTCATAGCATTTCTCCTCACAAAGGCGTAGATAGGAGCGAAGTGTGAAAGAGCTCGTGAAAAAACGCCTGCACACACGACTTAAACAAAGCTACTGTGGGAAACGCCGCGGGTTCAAAATAAGGGGTTTTTCCTATCCAGGCACTGGGGATATGGCTCGCATCGAAACACCTGCATTTCATAGGGGGAATCCATGGAGATCGGCGTCGCGGGTGATTCTGTGATTGTGCCAGGTAAACGCTCGCCAGGAGAAAGCCCTCTATTAAGAGCAGAGATCTCGGGTTGCATGCAACCGGGCCTGGCCCGGAAACGTTTCTGTCGATGGATGTATGGCAGTGTCGGGTATGACCTTTGAAAAGCTGGTGAACGAGCACGGCCGGCAGGTGCTGGGCACGGCGATGCGCGTCCTGCGCGACGTGAATCTGGCGCACGACGTGCATCAGGAAGTCTTTCTGGCCGTCTGGCGGCGCTGGGACCGGTACAACGGCAACGTGAACTGGCCGGCGTACCTGTACCGTGCGACCGTGCGGAAGGCCCTGGAGATCGCCCGGGGACGTCCTGTTCGCGGCGCACCTGCAGGGGCATCGGAAGAAACGCCTCAGGGCGTCACCACGAACGGGCCGGACGGCGCGCTACAAGCGGACGAGCTGCAGCGGAAACTGGCTGCGGCCCTGGCCCGGCTGCCGCGACGGCAAGCCGACGTGTTCGTTCTGTCTCGCTTGGAGAAGCTGGAAACCGCCGAGATCGCGCGGCTCCTGGACTGTTCCGAATCTACGGTTCGCGTCCATCTGCACCGGGCCGTGATGAAGCTGGCCTGCGAGTTGCAGGAGTACCTGGATCGATGAAGGTGAATCATGTGTCCTCACAACGTAAGCGATGAGCAACTTGTTCAGTTCGTGCTCGGAGAACTGCCTCCTGAGCGGATTCGCGAGATGGAGGCACATCTGTGCCAGTGCGAACCGTGCAGACAGGCGATCGGGCGGCTGCAATCGCTGCTCGACTGTGCCGAGTGCATGGGCAAATTGCCGGAAGACGACAAGATCGTGGAGTCGGCGAACCGTGCGGTTTTGCTGGCAGCGAAAACACAAGATCAATCGCGCCGCAGCGGTGTATCCCGGGCGGCGCTTTTCGGGAGAACGATCATGAATCATCGAATGGCGAAATGGGCCGTGGCGGCTGTGGTCGCCTTGGCCGTGATTGCAGGCCTGAGCCTGCTGCCGGGTGGCGGGACCGGCAAGGTCTACGCCCGCATGGTGGACCAGTTACGCGGAGCTCATACGCTGACCTTCAGCCTGATCTCCGTCACAGGTGTGGAGAGTATGCCGACGGTGCGTCTGGAGATGGCCTATCGAGACACCGGCCATTTTCGCAGCGCCACACCCGACGGCTACATCACCGTGCTCGAAACCGCGGACACCGGCGTCAAGGGGATCAGCTTCGTCCCGGCTACGAAGACCTACGTGGTGTTCGAGATGACCAACGTGCCGGACGACGCTGCGAAGGACCCCTGGGTGACTGTTGAGCGGCTCAGGACCTTGCCCACCCAGGCGGACAGAGTGCTGGGCAGCAAGGAGATCGACGGGCGGATGCTCGACGGATTCGAGGTCCGCGAGGACGATGCGACGACGAGGGTTTGGATCGACCCGAGGACCGGCCAGCTCGTTCGCGCCGAGGTAGGATTCGCCGCGGCCCCGGGGATGAACATGATCCTCAGTGACTTCCAGTTCGACGCTCCGCTGGAGGATTCGTTCTTCAGCCTGGAGCCTCCGGAGGGATACACGCCTGTGGAGGTCAGCGCGGACGTGTCACAGGTCGCCGAAAGGGACTTTGTCGAGTTCCTTCGGCTGTGGTCGAACTGGACGGTCGACGCCAGCTTCCCGCCGACCGTGAATGGACCGGATATCGCCAGGATCGCCGTGCAGATGGCCCGGGAAAGGAAATTCGTGGGCCCGTACGCGCCCGCCTACGGAGCGGAATGCCAGCCGCAGGTGATGTACCAGGGCATGGTCTTCATCGGCCGATTGCCCGGCGGGACATGGCGCTATGCCGGCCAGAACGTCTCCTTTGGCGACCCCGCCACACCGATCTTCTGGTACCAACCCGAGGGTTCGCCGACCTGCCGCGTCATCTACGCCGATCTGCATGTGGCCGATGTGGCCCCACAGGATCTGCCGAAGTAGCCCCCGTGCCCGTACGTGTGGAAGCACGATGCCGGGTCCTGGAGCCCGGCTTTTTCATGCGCCCGCTCGGTCTGGCGTTCGAGCCGAATCGTCAGTACAATCTGCTCCGCAGGGTGAGTGCTGCGCACTGTCTTTGTAGAGGAGCAGATGATGCAACCTTTGATGTTCGTGATGTGCACCGTGGCGAGTCTGTGCGTCTCGCAGATGCCGACGATTGAGAAGAAGCCTTTCCATGACTGGGCGCCGAGGCCGCCGATGGGCTGGAACAGTTGGGACTGCTTCGGCGCCACCGTCACGGAAGAGCAGACCAAGGCCAACGCAGACTACATGGCCGAGCGGCTCGCCGCCCATGGGTGGCGATACGTCGTTGTGGATATCCAGTGGTACGAGCCGCAGTCCAAAGGGTGGGATTACGCCCGTGAGGCCAGGCCCGTGCTGGATGAGTACGGCCGATTGTGGCCGGTCGTCGCCAAGTTCCCGTCGTCCGCCGAGGGCAAGGGCTTCAGGCCGCTCGCGGACTACGTGCACGCCAAGGGCCTCCAGTTCGGCGTCCACCTGATGCGAGGCATCCCGCGCGAGGCGGTGAGGCGCGACTGCGGCATCCTGGGCGCGGAGACAACCGCCTCCGCCATCGCGAATACGAACAGCACGTGCCCCTGGAACCCCGACATGTACGGCGTCGACATGTCCAAGCCCGGGGCCCAGGCGTACTACGATTCGGTCTTCAAGCTGATCGCCGAGTGGGAGGTGGACTACGTGAAGGTGGATGACCTGTCGCGTCCCTACCACAGTCAGAAGCCCGAGATCGAAGCCATTCGCAAGGCCATCGACCGCTGCGGCCGGCCCATCGTGCTGAGCACTTCGCCCGGCGCTACGCCTTTCGACGCGGCGCAGCACGTCGCAACCCACGCGAATCTCTGGCGGCTCACCGACGATTTCTGGGATAGTTGGCCCCTGCTGAAACAGGAGTTCGCGATCTGCGACCGATGGTCTCCATACATCGGACCGGGACACTGGCCCGATCCCGACATGCTGCCGCTCGGGGCGATTCACGTCGGGCCGCAGATGAACAAAGGCTGGACCAAGTTCACGCGCGACGAGCAGGTGACGTTGATGACGCTGTTCTGCATCGTCCGCGCCCCGTTGATGTTCGGCGGGCACCTGCCCTGGAGCGACGAGTTCACGCTGTCCCTGATCACCAACGACGAAGTCCTGGCGGTCGATCAGAACAGCCTCAACAATCGCCAGTTGTTCCGGCGGGACGATCTGGTCGCGTGGGTGGCCGACGTGCCCGGCTCGCGCGATAGGTACATGGCTCTCTTCAACGCCCGCGATCCCGGCGACGGCTTCGACCACGACAAGGCCCTGTTCACCAGCGACGTCCTCCGTGGCCCGTCGAGGCAGGTCGTGGAGATCACAGCCGACATCCGCGGCGCTCGCAAGCTGTTCCTTCAGGTCACCACCGCCGAAGACGGGTTCGACTACGACCACGCGGACTGGATCGAGCCACGATTGACCGGCCCGAGCGGCGAGATGAAATTGACGGATCTCAAGTGGAACAGCGCCACCGCCGGCTGGGGCGAGACGCGCGTCGGCAAGAGCGCCTCGGGACGGGACCTCACACAAGATGGATCGCCTGTCGCATATGGCATCGGCACGCACGCGCCGTCGCTGATCGAGTACGATCTCCCGGAGGGCTATGAGACCTTCAAGGCCGCCGGCACGATGGATGTCGGCAGTCGCGGCAGAGGATCGGTGCGGTTCGTGGTCTATTCCGACAAGGCACTCGTGCCTGTCCCGAAAAGCGCGACGGTCACCGTCTCGCTGGCTCAGACAGGCATCTGGGGCGCCGCGCGGATTCGCGACCTCTGGTCGCACCAGGACCTGGGTGTCTTCAAAGCGGGCTTTTCTCGCGATCTGCCTTTCCACGGCGCAGGGCTCTATCGGCTCACCCCGGTCCCGTAGCGGGCATACCAGCCAAAGCCAAGACCGGTTTCGCGCAGAGACGCGGAGGCGCAGAGAATGATAGAGAATGAACTGGGGACAATCATCGTTGAGTCGGCCATCGGGGTCCACCGTGAACTCGGACCGGGATTGTTGGAGTCGGTCTATGAGATCGCCTTGGTGTACGAATTGCAGAAACGAGGTCTCAAGGCTGAACGCCAAGTGCCGATTCCGATCAGGTACAAGGGGATCCAGTTCGACGAAGGCTTCCGCGCGGACATCTTCGTCGACGACAGGGTCATCGTGGAACTGAAGTCCGTTGAGAAGACCTCTGCGGTGCACAGGAAACAAATCCAGACCTACGTTCGGCTGGCCGAACAGAAGCTGGGGTATCTGCTCAACTTTGGCGAGGCCCTGATGAAAGACGGGATCACTCATGCCGGGAATGGCTTGGAAGAATGATTCCCTGCGTCTCAGCGCCTCTGCGCGAGAATAGTTGGACCATGCAGGATCAGAAGAAGAGCGTCAATATCTATACGGATGGCGGCTGCCTGGGCAATCCCGGGCCCGGGGGATATGGGGTCGTGCTGCGCTATGGCGAGCATGAGAAACGTCTTTCCGGCGGGTTCCGGCGGACGACGAACAACCGCATGGAGATTATGGCGGCCATCGTGGCTTTGGAGGCCCTGAAGAGCCCGTGTCTGGTCGTGCTGCACAGCGACTCGAAATACCTCGTGGACGCGATGAGCCTGGGGTGGGTCGAGCGGTGGAAGGCCAACGGCTGGCGACGCAACAAGAAGGACGACGCCGTCAACCCGGACCTCTGGGAGCGACTGCTGACGGCTTGCGAGCGTCACACGGTGAAATTCGTGTGGGTCAAGGGTCACGCCGGCCATCGATGGAACGAAATCTGCGATGCCCTCTCGAAACAGGCGGCGTCGAGCAAGGACCTGCCGCCGGACGAGGGATACGAAGGATAATTCCAGGGCAAGGTGAACTGTTCAATACGTGGTTGTTAAAACGCACATCCCCCTTGCGGGGTCCCCATTCATGGGACCCCTCACTCCGCTACGCTCCGTTCAGGATGACCAGCGCGACGGCGAGACAATTGTGATCTGCATCAGCGATCTCTCGCCGGGGTCATGATTTCGGTGGAAGACCGCCTGTCCGTGTGACTACGTCTGATTGGCGTCGGCGGTCGCTTCCGCCTCGACTTCCTGCTCGATCTTGTCGAGTTCCTGGTTCACGTTCTGCTCGGTGATCTCCTTGTCGGCCTCGGCCTTGTATTCGGCGGCCGTCTTGGTCTGCTCCTGTGCCTGTGCGGCGGGCGCCGGCTCCTGTTTCTTCGAGCACCCGCCCAGGATGGCGACGCAAAGGACTCCGACAATCACGCTGATCATTGTGTTCCGCAACATTGCCTTAGCCCCTAACCTCGCGCCGATTCGACCTGCGCCGGCGATTCTCTTTCGAGTCATTCCGTTGTCTACTTCGACGGCCCCTGGTTCCCCGTCTCCTTCTTCTCGCCGGGAGCGCCCTGGGGAGCCCTGCCTGGATCGGGCTTGGTTCCAGGGGCAACACCGGGCTGAGCGCCGGCGGGGGGCTGCTGTGTCGCTCGCGGCTGTCCGTGCAGACGCTGCAGCTTGCGGTTGTGGACGTGCTGTTCCTTCTCCATCAGTTTCTCCACCCGGGCGACCATCTCCGTGTCTCCCTTCTGGGCGGCCAACTCGCGAATTCGTACCAGCCGGGCGCGACGCGACATGTGCTTGGCGTCTTCATGCTGAAGCTGCTTCTGGAATGCCTGGCCTTGTTTGGCGCCTTCTTTGCCCAGGGCCTTGCCCTTTTCCATGGCGTCGGAGGGACGGGCCGCATCTTTGTTCGAGGGGCCGCCTTGCTTGGGCTTTGGCGCAGTCGCGCCTGCCTGCGGTCCCTTGGCTGCTTCGCTGCCCTTGCCGACGTCCTTCTGGGCCGTTCCGGCCAGGCCTTGTGCATCCTTCTGGGCGTCGTCCGGCTTCGGGGCGTTCCCCTTGGCCTGCGTCTGGTTGCCTTTGCCCGGTCCACTGCCCTGTGCGAGGGCATCGACCCCGACCCAGAGCAGGACTGCTGCTACACATGCGATGAATGGTTTCATTTTCGTTCTCCTTAACGAATGGACGATCATATGGAAATGTCCAAACTACAGCATTGTATTGTGTAGCCACCCGCGGGTCAACGTGGTAGAATGGCAAGAATGGGGAATTGTGGCTGGATAAGTCGGATGGTGTTCGGGCCGGGCATCCGTTCGTCGGGACACGGCCGGACGCGATGAAAAGGGGATAGGAGCAATGCCTATGCGAAGAAAAGGGTTCACACTCATCGAGTTGCTCGTGGTGGTCGCGATCATTGCGATCCTGATGGCCATCCTGATGCCGGCCATGCAGCGGGCGAGGGAGCAGGGCAAACGGGCTGTGTGCCTGAACAATGTCAAGCAGTTCGGCATGTCCTGGGTCATGTACGCCGACGAGAACGATCAGATGCTCGTCAATTCCTGCACCGTCCCAGGTACTGAAGGGCACGCCGACAGGACGAAGGAGCCTTGCTGGTTGTACTTCCACAGCACCGCGGACTACGATACCGTGGAGGAACGAATCGAGGGGATCAAGCAAGGCGCCATGTGGCCGTATGTGAAACAGCTCAACATCTACAAGTGTCCCACCGGCATCCGCGGCGAGGTGAACACCTACGCGATCGTCGACGCCATGAATGGGGCGATGTCGCCCATGAAGACTTACACCAAGGAGCTGTTGATCAGGAAGAAGACTCAGATCAAACGGCCGGGCGAGCGGATCGTCTATGTCGACGAAGGCAAGACGACCACCCAGAGCTGGACAATTTACTACGACCAGGAATCCTGGTGGGACGCGCCGCCGATCCGCCACGGCGCGGGTACGAACTTCAACTTTGCGGATGGCCATGCCGAGTACTGGAAGTGGGAGGACAATCGAACTCTCAAGTTCGGTCGCGGCGAAGGCGGCCTCACCCCGGCGCAGGCCGGCAACAAGGATATCCAACGGTTGCAGCGGGGCGCCTGGGGCGGGCTCGGGTACACTCCGTCGGAGTGAACCCTCCGCGGGTGAGAGGCAGCGATTGGAGACATATGAACGGGGGGGCCGGAAATGCCGTGAGAGGGGCGCTGAAATGCGCGGGATATTGCGGAGTTTCAAATGGACTTGGGTCCTTAACACCTACTCGGTGTTGTTCCTGGCGATTGGGGCGTCGGTCTGGCTGGGCAGGCTGGTCGAGGACATGCATCGCGCATCCCAGGCAACGAATTGCATGTGGGTCGGATGCATGGGGATTCTGCTGGGCCTATGGCTGCACTCCCGCAAGCGGGGCGGTTGGCGGGCGATTGAGCCGCCTGCGGAGGTGTTTCTGTTCTGGTTCCTCCTCTTGATGGCTGCGCTCGGCGTCCTTATCTTCTCCATGTGATAAGCGCCATCAGGTGCCTTGCAGAGCGTGTGTGACGGCGGTATAGTCATGAGCCATGAGCGCGTATCGGGTGATGCCGCACGCCGCGACACACGCCCCGCGCCGGGCAACACGAACCTGGAGGAACGCTATGGATCGTCGCGAGTTTCTACGAGCTACCACCGCCGGACTGACCCTTGCCGCCGCAACACCTTATGTACCTCTGTACGCCCAGACCAAGACGCGGCGCGTGGGCCTGATCGGCCCCGGCTGGTACGGGAAGAGCGTGCACTTCCGCCTGCTCCAGATCGAGCCGGTCGAGGTGGTCGCACTGTGCGACGTGGATAAGAAAATGCTCGCGGAGGCCGCCGAGATGATCGCCGCACGGCAGGTGTCGAAGAAAACGCCCCGCACCTACGGCGACTGGCGCGAGATGCTCAAGCAGGAGCAACTCGACATCGTACACATCGCGACGCCGGACCATTGGCATGCGCTGCCGATGATCACCGCCTGCAAGGCGGGCGCGGATGTGTACGTCGAGAAGCCGGTCAGCGTGGACGTGGTCGAGGCCCAGGCCATGCTCGCGGCCGCCCGCAAGTACAAGCGAGTCGTCCAGGTCAACATGCAAAGGCGCAGCACGCCGCACTTGATCGAAGCCAAGGAACGGGTCATCAAAGAAGGTCTGCTGGGCAAGATCGCCTACGTCGAAATCTGCTGTTATTACCACATGCGCAATCGCGGCAACCCGGCCGATTGCCCGCCGCCGGAGAATCTGGACTACGAGATGTGGACCGGCCCGGCCCCAATGCGGCCGTACTGCCCGATCAATCATCCTCGTGGCTGGCGGGCTTTCATGGAGTACAGCAACGGCATCGTCGGCGATATGTGCGTACACATGCTCGACATGATCCGCTGGCTGCTCGACCTGGGCGCCCCGACGCGGATCAGCTCGACCGGCGGCATCCTCATGGACAAGGCGAGCAAGGCCACCATCAGCGACACGCAGACCGCGGCGTTCGACTTCGGCGACGTACCCGTCGTGTGGACCCATCGGACGTGGGGCGCGGCGCCGGACCCGGAATTCCCCTGGGCGGGTTTCATCTACGGCGACAAGGGCACGCTCAAGGCCGACGTCCACAAGTACAAGTTCATCCCGGAAGGCCAGGGCCAGCCACTCGAAGGCAAGGCGCTCTACGAATACGACAAATACCCGGAGGACGAGACCGAGAAGGACTTGGAGCGTCACGTCGCGGCTCCCATGCGCCGGCACTGGCGGAACTTCCTGGATTGCGTCGATTCCCGCAACCAGCCCGTCTCCAGCATCGAGCAGGGCTATATCACAGCCAGCGCCTGCATCCTGGCCAACCTGTCCTGCAAGCTCGGGCGGAGTTTGACGTGGGACCCCGAGAAGGGCCAGGTCGTCGGCGACGACGAAGCCAACCGCCTGCTCGCGCGACCCTATCGCAGCCCGTGGGTGCATCCGGACCCCAGGCAGGTTTGAGCGGCCGTCAGAGAACGGAAGACAGGGTGCGTATTCGTTCCGTCCTCCGTCTTTTGCCTTCGGTCCTCTGTTTGGCGGATCGTCCGATAAGAAATGGCGACACAAACCTGGTATTTTTGCGGCGTCGTCGCAAGAAAGGGCTTCCCATGCGCGCGGGAATCGGGTAGGCTCGTGCCTGTGAGCTACGCCAAATCACGGACAGATGATTTCATCGGTTCGTTGTGTCCTGTGGGGCGGATGTGCAACAGATGAGAATAGGGATCGTGGGAAGTCAGGCGTTCTTCGCTTCGACGGCAGAAGTGCGGCTTGGGAGTCAGTGGAATGCCTCTGTTGACGCTGTGTTTCCAACTTCACCAGCCGTTCCGGCTCCATCCGGACGGCACGGCGCTTTTCTGGGATGAGAAGAATCGAGAGATCTTCACACGGAAGGCTGAGAAGTGTTACTTGCCCACGATCCGAATGTTCTCGGACCTCATCCGGTCGCACTACGATTTCAAGATCTGTCTGAGCCCCTCCGGCACGTTCCTGGAGCAGGCGGAACTCTATGAACCCCAGATCCTCAATGCCCTCAAGGACCTGCTCCGTCTGGGGGGCGACACACACCAGGTCGAGTTCCTCGAGCAACCCTACTACTATTCCTATGCGTCGTTCTTCGCCGACCCGCGCAAGACCGAGTTCAAGGAGCAGGTTTCGCTGCATCGCCAGAAGATGCACGACATCCTGGGAGCCAAACCGACCGCATTCGTCAACACGAGCCTCTCCTACAACAACGAGGTCGCCAACATCGTGGCGGACATGGGCTTCAAGGCGATCCTCTGCGAGCCGACGGACAAGACGGTTGACGTGCGAACGCGCGTGCCGATCCAGGGCAACGAGGTGCACCGCGCGATCGGTCGCAAGGGCCGGCCCCGCAAGCTGGCGGTCCTGCCGCGAAATGCCAACCTGAGCCGAAAGCTGTCCCAGGACATCAACGGCGCCGCCACGCCCGCTCGGCAATACGCCGATCTGATTCACGAGGCAGGTGGCGAGGTCATGGTGCTCTTCAGTGATTTCCCTCGCGTGGAGGCAGGGACCCCTGCCCACGAGAAGATGGTCGAGTTCTGGACGAAGCTGGCCGAGGAGGTTACGACCCGCACGGATATCGTGCCTGCCAATCCGACCGAGATTGCCGAGTGGTTCCAGATCACCGATTGCCCGATGGTGGACTGCCCCGATCCGACGGATTCGCTGCCCGCGACGATGTCGGGCCAACCCGGCGTCTCTCCGTCCAACGCGCAGTGGATCCTCTTCAGGAACATCGAGCGGCTCGAAACCGAGGCCAAACGCGCCGGCGGCGATCTGGTCCGCAGGTTCCGATACCTGACTGCCTCGGATCACCTGCAGTACCTTCGGGAGAACGACGATAGTCGCGACCTCAGCGGCGATCCCACCAGCCCCTACGACTCGGTCGCCACTGCGACGTATGCCCTGACGCACGCGATTGACGACCTGTTCCATGCGATCCGCAGCTTCAACATCCTCAAGAAGAGCACCCGAACCCCGGTGGTGATCATCACGCCGGAAACGGGCCGGCTCCCCTCGGAGGGGATGGGCCAGTTCGCCAAATACGTGTCCGGCAAGAGCGGCGGGTTGGGCGAGGTCATCTCCGCGCTGTGCAAGGGCCTCTCCGAGCGTCGGATCCCCGTGCACCTGGTGACCCTGAACCTCAGCCGCAGGTTCCGCGAGGAGGCCGGGCTCAGCGAGGCCGAATGGACCCAGACGCGCCACCACCTGAACCCCGAGAACATCCACCTGGTCAGTTCCGCGATCTACGAGGCCTATCGCAGTGCCTACGACGGTTCGCCATTGGCCAATGCCGCGGAGTTCCAGAAGCAGGTCGTCAACACCTACATCAAGGAAATCCGCAGCGCCTATGAGGGCAGGGCCATCCTGCACACCAACGACTGGATGGCCGGCGGGATCATCGCTGCCTACGCCAACCTGCGTGGCGTGCCCATCCTGCACACGGTTCACAACACGCACACCGGGCACGTGCCGCTCGAAATGTTCTATGGCGTGAACGTGCAGGCCCTCGCGTCGAAATTGTACCTGTCCCTGGACACCCGCGAGAAAACCGTCGATTGCCAGGCCACGGCGATCCGCAATGCGTCGAAGGTCAGTTACGTCGGCGAGAAATTCCTCAAAGAGATCGTGGGCGATTTCTTCCTCTGGGACCCCGTTGTGCCCTTGAGCGTGCGGCAGGAGACGAAGGTCCGGTACTGGGGTCACGATACGCATGTGATCCCCAACGGGATCTCTCCCGATGTGTACCCGGAGAACCAGGAGGAGAACCCCGAGGTGGACAAGCCCGGACTGGCGAAGCGGTACGGGCCGGCCGACAACAGCATCATCGAGGCCAAGCGGGCCAACCTGATCAAGTTCCAGCAGAAGACGGGCCTGCGAGTGGACCCGGACGCAATTCTGTTGTACTGGCCGTCCCGGCTGGACCCGCTCCAGAAGGGCATCGATCTGCTCGAGAAGGTGGCGCAGAGGCTTGTGGACATGCATCCCGGCGTGCAGATCGCCGTAGTCGGAGACCCCGTCGGCGGGGATAGCTGGCATGCCGACGTGATGGGTCGGATCGCCTTCGCCTCGCGCGGGATGATCTGCTACCAGCGGTTCAACCAGGACCTCAGCACGCTCGGTTACGCCGCCGCGAGCGATGTCTTTGGAGCATCGCTCTATGAGCCGTTCGGCCAGATCGATGTCGTCGGAAACATCTACGGTGCGACCGCGACCAACCGGGATACAGGCGGTTACAGTGACAAGATCATTCCACTGGCCCTCCGGGCCTGGGGCGCCCCGATCGACCGCGGCAACGGCGTGCTCTTCCGCGACTACGATGCGAACGGGCTGACGTGGGGACTCGAAACCGCCATCCGGCACCACCGGTATTTCCGCGAGCGCCCGAGGGAGTGGGACAAGCAGATGAAGAGGATCATGAAGGAGGCGAGGCAGACGTGGAGCCTGGAGAACATGGTCGCCAAGTACATCACCGCCTATGAAGAGATCAACGGCGGCAAACCCCTGGCATAAAGCCCTCCTCCTCTTTGCAGGACCTGCAGAGAGCTGTGGTTGCAGTGGTTCCCAGGCCCGTGGGGGCGCGGCTACGCTCGCGGCGTGATCCGGAAGATTACGGTGCCCACGCGGACGTTGGTCGGGGGCGGCAATGCCTGTGTCTTGAGCTTTACGCAGATGCTCAGCGTGCCGCCGGGCGCATCGAGGTACGGCGAGTTGAGCCGGCAGGAATACTCGCCGGGAATGAGGCCGTTGGACATGAACTCCGCGCTGATGTTCACATTGGCACGGGCCTCGCAGACGAGATCGATGCAACCCTCATAAGTCGTGGTAGACTGGCGTATCAGGCGGATGACGAGCTTGTCCAGGTCCTTGATCCGCACCCAGGGCTGTATCTCCATCCAAACCGGGATCGTGGCCAGTTCTTGTGGAACCGGGCTGCTGATCCATGTGTGGGTTTTGATCTCGCCTGCCTGTGCCGCCACGGCCAACAAGGCCACTGCGCCGATTATCAACGGGTTCGTCCTCACCACCCTACCTCCTTGTCTGCTCCATCATTCTATTGAAAACTGAGGCGCGTGAATCACATGGACTATATAAACTCTCAGGACTTCGTCAAGGGTAATTTGGGGAATCTGGGAAACATAGCATGCGAATTGCCCGCCTCCCCATGGAGGGGGTGGCCTTCCGGGTCTGTCTTGCGGCTGGAGGGTTCGAAACGAGCTGCATCCGCGGTTGACCTGCGATGGCGACGGAGTATGATGAATCGCCAAGGCAACTCGACGATGGTTTTTTGAGATGGAGCAGTCTATGGGAAATCACAACAGACGAATCTTCCTCACGACACTCACGACGGTCCTCGCATACGGCCTGTGCGCGGGCCTTTGCCCGGCTCAAGACCAGAAGGCCCCTCTGGAGCGGGACTACCACGTTACCCCGGTGCCGTTCAACCAGGTCCACGTCCAGGACGGTTTCTGGACAGACCGGCTTTCGACCAGCCGGTTGGTGACGATCCCGTACTGCTTCGAGAGGTGCGAAGAGACCGGCCGGATCAGGAACTTCGAGAAGGCCGCCGGGATCAGGCAGGGCAAGCACGAGGGGATCTACTTCGACGATTCCGATGTCTACAAAGTCATGGAGGGCGCCGCCTATTCACTCCAGGTCCGGCCGGACACCATGATGCGGCTGTACCTGGACAAGCTGATTGCCGTCATGACCGCCGCCCAGTGGGAGGACGGCTACCTCTACACGTTCTACTCCGTGCCCGAGCGGCAGCCGCCGATGCGGTGGACCGACATCGCGGGCAAGCACGAACAATACTGCGCCGGGCATATGTTCGAGGCCGCTGTGGCTCATTACCAAGTCACCGGCGACAAGGCCTTCCTGAACATCGCCACGCGGAACGCGGACCTGATCTGCAGCATCTTCGGACCGGGCAAGCGGACCGATCCCCCGGGCCACCAGGAGATCGAGATCGGCCTGTGCAAGCTCTACCGCGCCACCGGCGACGGCAAGTACCTCGACCAGGCAAAGTTCTTCCTCGATCAGCGGGGCCGCAAAGGCAACCGCGGCCCCAACGGCGACGGTGGTCTTTATGGGCTGTACGGCCAGGACCACGTCCCCGTGACGGAGCAGAAGGAAGCGGTCGGTCACTCGGTGCGGGCCGCCTACATGTACACCGGAATGGCCGATGTGGCCGCTCTGACGGGCGACATGAAATACGTCGATGCCATCGACGCCATCTGGGGCGACGTCGCCACGACGAAGCTCTATATCACGGGCGGCATCGGCGCCGAGGGTGGGCACGAGGGTTTCGGCGGCCGTTACGAGTTGCCCAATCCAACCGCCTATTGCGAGACGTGCGCGTCGTTCGCCAATATCTTCTGGAACCATCGCATGTTCCTGATGCGGGGCGACGCCAAATATATGGACATACTGGAACGAACGCTGTACAACGCCGCCTTGTCGGGGATCTCGATGAAAGGGGATCGCTTCTTCTATCCGAACGTCCTGGAATCCACCGGCAGACACGAACGAAGTCCCTGGTTCGACTGTGCCTGCTGCCCGTCAAACGTCGCGCGGTTCATCCCATCCGTGCCGGGTTATGTCTACGCGAGCAAGGGCAACGATGTCTATGTGAACCTCTTCATCGGAGGCGACGCGACGCTCCAGACCGCTGCCAACAACGTCAAAATGAGCCAGCGGACCGAGTACCCGTGGAAGGGACAGGTTGCGATTACAGTCGAGCCCGAGAAGAGCGGCGCATTCGCGGTCTTCGTTCGCATCCCCGGCTGGGCGCGCAACGAGCCTGTGCCGAGCGACTTGTACAAGTTCGTGGACACGGTGTCTGAGAAGCCGTCGATCCAGGTCAACGGCAAGACCGTGCCCATGCAGATGGACAAGGGCTTCGCCCGGATCGAACGCACCTGGCAAAAGGGCGACAGGATCGTGCTGGACCTGCCCATGCCGATCAGGCGAATTCTCTCGCACCCTGAGGTCAAGACCAATGCAGGCAAGGTCGCGCTGCAGCGGGGGCCCATCGTGTTCTGTCTGGAAGGCCCCGACAACGACGGCGAAGTCCTCAGCCTGGTGATCCGGGACGATGCGAAGCTCAAGGCCCAGTACAAGCCCGATCTGCTCAACGGCGTGGTTGTCCTCACGGGCAAGGCCCAAACCGCCAAATGTACCCCCGACGGCCAGGTTGCCACGACAGGCAGCAAGGCCTTCACCGCGATTCCGTACTATGCGTGGGCCCATCGCGGCCGCTCCGCAATGACGGTCTGGCCCGCCCGCGAGCCGCAGGCCGCTCGGCCGGAGCCGGCCGACACGCTCGCCTATAGAAGCAAGACCACCGCATCCTTCGTCCACAAGTCGCTCGACGCGATCAAGGATCAGAACCTGCCCAAGAACTCGGCCGATGCCTCGTTTGGGCAACTGGACTTCTGGCCGCACAAGGGCACGACCGAATGGCTCCAGTTCGAGTGGGACCAGTCACAGACGCTTTCAAGCGTCCGGGTCTATTGGTTCGACGACACCGGCCGGGGTGAATGCCACCTGCCGAAGAGCTGGCAAGTGCTCTATCGCACCGCCGACGGCAAGTTCCAGCCGGTGAAGAACGCCACGCCGTACAGCGTCGAGAAGGACACCTTCAACAAGGTCGCCTTCGAGCCGGTCAAGACGACCGCACTCAAGATCGAGATCGCGTTGCAGGAGCAGTGGTCCGTCGGCGTGCAGGAGGTCGTCATCGAATAACGGTCGGGTTCAATGATCGAACGAGGACTCCGGGCGTCTGTATAGTAGACGCCCTGCGAGTTGTGCCATTGCGGCCGGCCGGGGGCGGGACCTGTGTCTGCAAACGCAGGGGGGACGTGTTGTAGACCGCTGACCTGGAAGGGATTGTCTCATGAGGCCTTCTCCGGCATATCTTGTTGGCACAGTGGTGGTGGTTGCGTCCTGCGTTCTGGGGGCTAACGGGCAGGGCAAGGATGAGAGCGGTTCACCGCGTGTGGTTGCAGTGGCTGTCACGCCGGCGCGGGCCGATGTCGCACAGACCACCATGAGATTTCTGCCGAAACCGGAGGGACTGACCACCGAGGATGGTGCGGCCTTCTACAAAAAGGCCGTGCAGACCCTGCCTGCGAATCTGGACAAGGATCGATTGGACAGGTGGATCAAAGGGCCGCTGAATGAGTTGCCCCTGGATCAGGCTCAAGTCGTTCTGGATCAGGCGAAGGGATGTCTCGACCTGGTTGGCCAGGGCGCAAGGTGCAAGAACTGCAACTGGCCGCCATTCGTGGCGGGTATGATGCCGGCCAATCTTTCAGAGTATCGACAGGTGTGCAGTCTACTGCGCCTCAAGGCTCGGGTCGAGATCGCCAGATCGCAGTACGGTGAGGCGATTCGGACGACCGGGACCGGACTGGCGATGGCCAAGCACATTGGCGAGGCGCCCACGGTCATCCAGGGCATGGTCGGCGTCGCCATCGCGTCTGTGATGCTCCGGTGTGTGGACGATATGGCCCAGGTCAAGGATACCCCGAACCTGTATTCGGCCCTTCACGCACTGCCGCGCCCGCTGATCGATCTGAATGTGCCGATATCATCCGAAATGAAGAACCTCGAAACGAGCACGCAGTACAAGGGGCTGGTCAAATCGGCGATGCGAGATCATTTGGAGGATTCGCACGTGGCTGTGCGTCGGCTCATGAATCGGCTCGATGGCACGGTGACGGCTCTCGAATGTATCGAGGTGCTGCGGCACTACGCAGCGGGCCACAACGGTCAACTGCCTGCGCAACTGAACGAGATCACAGACCTCCAGGTCCCGAACGATCCAGCCACAGACAAGCCCTTTGCGTACCGAATCGAGGGATCGAAGGCAGTTCTCGAAGTGTCGGCTCCGAAGGGGGGAACTCTGCGCGATACCACTCGGTATGAAATCACCGTGGCGCGCTAACCATCTTTCTTGATCCGCTCGGCAAGCTGATCCTCGCCTGGGACGAACTCGCTGCGATGCCGCTCAACCTCCTGCTGGATGGCCGCGATCACTTCGGGATGGTCTTTGGCGATGTCGTACTTCTCGGAGGGGTCGTGCCCGAGGTGATAGAGCAGGGGCGGATTGTGCTCGACCGGCTTGTCGCCGCCGTAGCCCGACTGGGTGATGAAGTGCGCCTTGTACGGGCCTTTGCGGACGGCGAATAGCCTCGTGCCGCGATAGTAGAACATGGTGTCGCGCGGACTGGGACCTTTGCCGTAGAGGACAGGCCGCAGATCGAGGCCATCGACCATGCGATCGGTCGGGACCTCGGCGCCGGCCAACTTCAGGAGCGTTGTGTACAAGTCCATCGTCGCGCCCATGTCCTGAATCACGGCGGGCTTGATCGTACTCGGCCACCACATGATGCAGGGCTCGCGCATGCCGCCTTCGAAGGTGCAGCCCTTGCCTTCGCGCAACAGGCCGGCCGAGCCGCCATGCTGATCGAATGGAAGCCACGGCCCGTTGTCCGAAGTGAACACGACGAAGGTGTTCTCGGCGAGCCCCTCGCGGCGCAGCGCCTCCAGGATGTGTCCCACGCACCAATCAATCTCCTCGACCGCGTCTCCGTAGAGCCCGCGCGGGCTCTTGCCGCGAAAGTCATCGGACACAAACAGCGGCACATGCACCATCGTCTGGGCGAGATAGAGAAAGAACGGTCGGTCCTTGCTGCGCTCGATGAAGCGGACTGCCTCTTCGGTGTATCGCTTTGTGAGTGTGTTCTGATCGGCGGGCCGCTCGACGATCTGGTCATTCCGCATCAAGGGCACGTTCCAGTATTCGACCTTCGGATCGAAGAACGCCTGCCGGCCAGGGCCGCCCACGCGGTCCATATCGTTGCTGTAGGGGAGGCCGAAGTAGTAGTCGAAGCCGTTGTTCGTGGGCAGGTACTGCGGCAGATGGCCGAGATGCCACTTGCCGATGCACGCGGATGTATAACCTTGCGGCTTCAGGGCTTCGGCGATCGTGATCTCGCCTTGCGGCAGGCCGCGTGCAGAGTCCGGGAAAAGGACCCGCCGGCTGTCGCTGCACATGCCGCTTCGGATGGGCAGTCGCCCGGTCAGCAGTGCGGCCCGGCTTGGTGTGCAGACCGACGCCCCCACGTAGAAATCGGTCCACCGCTGCCCCTCGGCCGCCATGTGGTCCAGGTTGGGCGTGCGGATCGTCGGGTGCCCATAGCAGCCCAGGTCCCCGTAACCCAGGTCGTCGGCAAAGATGATGATGAAGTTGGGCTTCCTGACGGTCCTCTCGGCGCCGAACAGCTTCGCGACCCCCAGCCCTCCGGCAAACGCCGCCACCGTTCCCATGCCGGCCCATCGAATCAGTTCGCGTCGTGTCATGCGGTTGTTCATTGTTGTCAGACCTTTCCCGAAGGCCGACGGCCTGTGCCTTCCATTTTCATTGCTGAGTCGCCGAGGTCCTGTCGCATCACGTCGGCGAGCTTCTGGAGTCGCTGCACCACCTCCGGGTGCTCGTCCGCGACGTTGTGCTGCTCGCCAATGTCGTTTTCCAGATCGTAGAGGGCCAGGTCGGTCCTTGCCTGCTCGTACTTGGCGGGGATGCCGCCCGTGCCGCCGGGACGGCCGGCGAGCGTGCGATAGCCGTGTGGGAAGTGCAGCTTCCATCTACCGCTGCGGACCGCTTCGAGGGCCCAGCCCTGATAGTAGTAGAATGCCTCGTGTGGGCTTTTTGCTCCGGGTCCGCCTGCGATGACCGGCCAGATGTCCTTGCCGTCGATTTTGTGGTCGGGCAGTTCGGCTCCGGCCAGACCTGCAATGGTCGGCAGCATGTCCATCGTGGAGACTGGCTCGGAGCAGACCCGGCCGCCCGGGATTCGGCCGGGCCACCACAGGATCGTGGGCTCGCGCTGGCCACCGTCGAAGGTGGTGCCTTTGCCCTCGCGGAGCGGCGCAGCCGAGCCGGCATGGTCCCCATAGCTGAGCCACGGCCCGTTGTCCGAGCAGAACAGGACCATCGTGTCCTTGTCGAGCCCGAGGCGTTTCAGCGTCGAGACGATCTGGCCGACGGACCAGTCGATCTCCATGACGACGTCGCCGAACAGGCCCCGCCTGGATTTGCCCTTGAACTTGTCCGAAACGAACAGCGGCACATGGACCATCGAGTGCGGCAGGTACAGGAAGAACGGCCGGTCCCGGTTCTTCTCGATGAACCGCACCGCCCGCTCGGTGTACCAGGTCGTCAGTTGCGTCTGGTCGGGATCGTAGGCGACAACTCGTTCGCCTTCAATCAGCGGCAGGTCCGGATAGCCCGTCGGGTTCTCCGGGTGCCTGGGCCACATGTCGTTCGAGTAGGGCAGACCGAAATACTCGTCGAAGCCGTGTCGAGTGGGCAGGAACTGCGAATGGTGGCCGAGGTGCCATTTGCCGTAGCACGCGGTCGCGTAGCCCAGCGGCTTGAGGACTTGGGCGATGGTCGTCTCCTCGTCGCTGATGCCGATTCTCGCCTCCGGCCCGAGCACGTGCGGCAGGCCCACGCGCTGCGGATAGCAGCCTGTCATAAGAGCCGCACGCGAAGGCGTGCAGGAAGAAGCGGCGGCGTAGAAATCCGTGAAGCGCACGCCATCGGCGGCCAAGCGGTCGATGTTGGGCGTCTCATAGCCTTCGGCTCCGAAGCAGCCCACATCGGCATAACCCATATCGTCGATGAAGACCACGATGAAGTTCGGCGGGCGATTGCTCTTGTCGTCCGCAGACACCCGCGGCAGGCTTGTGCATCCCGACAGGGTCACGCCAGCGGTTGCCAAGCCGATTGTCTTGAGGAATTCCCGACGGCTCAGGTCTCTGTGCATTCGATGGCACTCCTGTTCATAGTGTGCCAACCATCGACTCCTCTTCTCGACGCCGGCTACTTGATGAAGCGGAAGATGAGCGGATAGGGGTAGCGGTAGTGATAGCCGTCATTGGCCTTGATCGTGGCGATGATCGTGAATACGATCCAGACGATACCCACCACCGGCAGCAGGACCATCCCGATGCACGCGAACCAGAGCACACCCGCGATGAGTCCATAGATGCACATCGTGATCTGAAAATTCACGGCCTCCTTGCCCTGTTCGTCGACAAACGGATACTCTTCCTTCTTGATCAACCAGATGACCAGGGGACCCACAATGAATCCGATGCCGGCCGTGACGAATGCGCTTAGAGCCGCCAAATGCGCGAACATGGCCCACATGCGGGCGTCCTTGTTCTGCTCCTTGTCCGGCTGGGCGGCAGGGCCCTGGGGGCCTCCGGCGTTGGCATAAGGATTCTGCGGCGTCTCGGGAAGATCATTCAGGTTTGCCATGTTCCCACTCCATTTCCCCACGCAATTCCATCTTGTACTGCACAGGCAGTCCAACTTGGGACATTATGGCATACGCGCCGGACGGGATCAAGCAATACCGCGCGAGAGTCGGCGGGAGTCGCCACTACGGTCGTGGTCCGGCGTCGCTCACGTCGATCGGCTCAATGCCCAGTTCGCGGGTCGGCGAATCCACAGCGAACTCGACCTTGCCTTCCCTGTACGCAGCCAGTTTCGGGTCCGTTTGCAGATTCGTGCTGCCCGGCTCGAGAGAATAGCTGCCGGTTTGGCTGTATTGGTCGAGCTTGCGGCATTCGACCTTGCTTTCGCCGCTGAAGAGCACGTTGCCTGCTGCCCTCGTGATCCCTTCGTAGTTGTCGAATGTGATTCGATCCCTGGCGCACAGGACGTTCCTCTCGAACGTGTATCCCGAAGACCGGGGGAATGTGATCTGCATTTCGTTGTCGCTCACAAAGACGTTGTTGCGGATTGCGTTGTTCCTCGCCATGTGGTTGTGCGAGGGACGGACGACCCCAATCGAGAGGTTCTTCTCCACGGCGCAGCCCTCGCATTGTTCGTCGAGATAGTAGGCGGAGGCGCCGTAGCCGCCGGTATCGACGATGTCGTAGATGAAATTGCCACGCAGGACGAGGCCCTTGCCGCCGAAACAGTAGATACCGGCGCCGTCGTGGAGCTCCTGCATGGCGTGATGGATGCGGTTGCCCTCGATGACGTTGTCTTGTCCGCCGCAGGTAATGGCGGAGTAGGGCGTGCGATAGACGTGGTTGTGACTGATCTCGCAGCGTGTGCCGCCGCCGGTGAGAGCAATCGCACTGGGATAGGTCAGGCCGACGTCGTGGACTTCATTATCCGCGATCAGAACGCCGTCGCCGCCGAACTGGATGCCGCAGGCGCCGACGTGATGGGTGTGGCATCGCTCGACGCGGAGATTCGAGCCGGAAATCTTGATCGCCTGCCCGCCCACGTTTAGGATTTCGAGGTGAGCAAGCGTGCAATCCTGGGCGTTCGTGACGGTGACAGCCCCATCGAACAGGCCGGCGCCGAAGCCGCCGGCCTTGAGCGGGGTCGTGGTCGCCGAGAGCGTCAGTCCCCGGATGGTGACATTCCGGACCGGGTTCTCCCTTGTGCCCTTCAGCGTGAAGATCGATTCGACCGCCGGCGCGATGACGCGGGCCTCGCTCATCTCCTCTCGGGGCAGGGGGCGATAGACGACCTTTCCTCGTGCACGGTCCAGGTACCACTGGCCGGGCTGCGTCATGCCCTCCCGCACGTTCCAGACGACGTACTTCTTGACGCCGAACGCGCCGGCGGGATGGCCCGAAGGTGTCGAGAAGGTGAGCACATGCGAGTTCGGGTCATTCGCCGAAAGGCCCACGAGCGATTCATCCCACATGTGATAGACCGTGATCTCGGCGTTGCGGATGTCCAGCCAGGGACCAAGATCCTCGGGTTTGTACTTCATCGTGGTCAGTTCCTCGTCGGTGGGCTTGCGTTTCCAGCCGCCGCCTGTGGTGGACATCCAGGGGACGTCGAAGACGCTGGTGTGCTCGAAGAATCCTGTCTGGGGGAGTCGGGCCCGCGGGCAGTATCGCCCGTTGACGATCAGAGCGCGGAAATCCCACGTGCCTTCCTTGACGTCGGGTAGCGAGGCGGCATAGAGTCCATCGCCATCCGGCTCCCAGCCGGACACTTCCCGGCCTCCGTACAGGCAGACCTTCTCGCCAGTTGCCGATTCGATGGTCAAACCGTCGTCCTCATGTGTGAGCAGAACCGGCTCATTGAGAAGATAATCGCCTCCCTGGATCAGAATCGTTCTTGCCTGGCTCGTCCCTGCCTGCCGCGCAGCGCGACAGGCGGCATGAAGCGTTGCGAAGGGGCCGTCCGCTCCGTTCGCGTCAGGCCGGGCCAGTCGGCCGGACCAGGCGTCGTTGCCGTTCGGCGCGACGTGGAAGGCGGTGATATCAGCCATGTCTCCCGCCACGCCCGTTCCAGCAGGGGGGAGGCTCATGGTCAAAGCGACAAAGTGAATGATAGCAGATGCTACGGTCATATGTTCACCCCATGAATCAATCACGACCTTCCACGGACGACTTCAGGCTCGACGCTCGGGTTGGGGGCCCCAAACGCAATACATCGCGTTTGGGAACCCTTACACGCCTGCGTTGCCCTATCCTTCGGCCCAGCAGACGAATACTATAGCGGGCATGGGGAATGTTCAAGAATCACGTCATACGGATCGGAACGGATCGATTCACCTGCTGGAAGCCCGGCAAGCGATAAACGCAATCCGGCGATCTGGGGGTGTACGGACTTGACGGAGCGGACTTGTCAGGCTGTTCGCGCCCCTCTATACTGTCCCAACACGTGAATGACGGCAGCATCCTGTGTATAGGATTCGATATGGCTGCACCGGGAAATGTGGGGATCGCACTGACGCTGACACTGCAGGCGGGATTGTCCACCGGCATCGGCAGCGCCATCGCGTATTTCATCAAGCATCCCAAGGTCATCTATCTGTCGTTCTCGCTCGGCCTGTCGGCGGGCGTCATGATCTACGTCTCGTTCATGGAGTTGCTGCCCAAAGCCGTGGAGATGGTGGGCAACCGGCTGGGTGTGCTGTTCTTCTTCATCGGGATCGGCTTCATCGCCGTGGTCGATCTGCTCGTGCCCGAGCCGGAGAATCCACACAACTACGAGGGCCTGGACAAGCCCGAGTTGCCCGGCGCCGGACATCAGCTCATGCGGGCCGGCGTGATGACCGCTCTGGCCATCGGCATCCACAACCTGCCGGAGGGCCTGGCGACCTTCGCTGCGGCTCTGAGCGACGTGCACGTCGGGGTGTTCATCGCCATCGCCATCGCCATTCACAACATCCCCGAGGGGATTGCCGTCTCGATGCCGATCTTCTACGCGACGGGAAACAAGAACAAGGCGTTTGTCTATTCCTTCCTCTCCGGGATTTCGGAGCCGATCGGTGCCCTGATCGGGTACCTGGTGCTGATGCCGTTCCTGAAGCCGGCGGTGCTGGCCGGGACGCTGGCCTTCGTCGCAGGCATCATGATCTACATCTCGCTTGACGAATTGTTGCCCATGGCCCATCGCTATGGCCACGGCCACCTCGTCATCTCCGGCGTCGTCCTCGGCATGCTCATCATGGCCCTCAGCCTGATGATGCTGTGAGTGTGCGATCTGCTACCCCTCGCTGCGGACGATGTCGAAGACCTTTACCAACTGCGTGATCTCGAAGACCTTCTGGATCTTGGGGTCGAGGTTGAAGAGCTGGAGGTGGCCGCCTGCCTCGATGACCCGCTTGTGTACCTTGACCAGCAGGCCCAGGAACGCCGACGACATGAACTTGACCTTGACGAAATTCAAGACCAGTCGCTTGTCCGGATTGTTGCGGATGACGGGCATGAGGGACCGCTCCAGCTTGCGGATCTGCTGGTCCTCCAGAATGGTCTCTTCCTCGAAGGTCACGATAGTCACATCCGTGCCGTTCTCGACTACGATCTTCTCTTTCGACTCCATAACCACCTCAGCGTTGCCCGCAGGAGGGGACCCGAACGCAACGATTTGCATTCGGGGCCCGGCCCTATCGGGCATATTCTATGCGCCGGCGCGAGCTTGGCTAACAAAAAAACGGCACCTGTCGTTTTTCCGTGCCTTGCAGGGGCCGTCTTGCGGTGTCCCTCGTTTCCGCTACAATGCGGCCCGGGCTCGAGCGCGGCGGCCGTCCAGTCCGCGAGGAAACCGTGAAGGCACGCCGGAGGCTGCTTCGCTCCGGCTCTGGTTGAAGGGAGTTAAGATGCAGCGAGAGAATGTGAGCGTCTTGAGAATATCTCTGGCGATGTTGGTCTTCTGTGCGGCCGGGATGTGCCTGCCGAGCGGCGCGCATGGCGCTGGAGTGGCGCGTGGGCAGGCGCCTGCGACCGGACAGGCCGTGACCGCAAGCAATCGCCCGATGCGAGACAAACAGACTTTGGTCTTGACCGTCGGCCAGGAAGAGGGCGACCTGCGGGGCTTGGACGACAAGGTCATCCAGGCGGGGATCGACTACCTGCACCGGCTGGGCGGCGGGACGCTTCGCATCCTGCCGGGAGTGTACGAGCTGCGAAACACCATCTATCTGCACCCCCACATCGCCCTGAGGGGATCGGGGGAGAACACCGTTCTGAAAAAGGGCGGCAGCGTTGTGACGAAGCTCTCCAGGGACTCCGACTGGTATGAATACGGCGTGGGGGTGAGCGACGTTGCCGGTTTCGCGCCCGGCGACGGCGTCATGCTCCGATCGAGCATCGGGCCCGGCGCATGGCAATACGACGTCCTGCGAGCGACGGTCACCGCCGTCGAGGGGAACGTCCTGTTCCTGGACCGGATGACCCAGGAGAATTTTTGGATCGAGAAGGACGCGACCGCCGCTACCATCTTCCCGATCCTCACCGCCGAGGACGTCGACGACGTGCGGATCGAAGACCTCGTGCTCGACGGCAACCGGGACCACAACGAGCACATCAACGGCAACTTCGCCGGCGCGGTGTTCATCCAGAACTGCAACCGGTGGCAGTTCCGCAACGTGGTCGCCCGCAACTATAACGGCGACGGCTTCAGCTTCCAGGTCTGCGACAACATCCAGTTCCAGGACTGCAAGTCTCTGAACAACGCCGACCTCGGGTTCCACCCGGGCAGCGGCTCGCAGCGGCCGGTCTTCCGCAACTGCACGGCCAAGGGCAACAGCCAGGGCATCTTCTTCTGCTGGGCCGTCTCCGACGGGCTCGTGGAGGATTGTACTCTTTCGGAGAACCGGAACTACGGGATCAGCATCGGCCATCGCGACACGGACAACACCGTACGGAATTGCACCATCGAGCGAAACGGCGAGGTGGGAATCCTCTTTCGCAACGAGGCCGGCGAATTCCGCTGCGGGCACCGCAACCGGATCGAAAACTGTGTGATCCGCGACACCGGCACGGCCAAGCCGGGGATCGGGATCGACATTCAGGGACAGACCCACGACATCACCGTCTGCGACACGCGACTGGAGAACACAGCAAACGGAAATCAGAAAGTGGGTATTCGCATCGGCGAGAAGGCCGCCCGAGTCTCCCTCCAGGGCAACACCTACGAAGGCTGCCCCACGAGCGTCGAGGACCTGCGTGCTGTTGAGAACGAGTCGCGTTGACGCGTCTGAATCGAGCCGACTCGAAACCAACGGGCGTTCGATCCATGGTTTGGTTCGGACTCTTGCCTCCTGGATCTTCGAGTCGAGTGTGTCGCTCGTGGCAAAGGGACTACCGAACGGGCGACGGCGGTAGGGTGGACTCCGTCCACCGTCTTTCCGCGAGCAGGGAGGTATTTGCCCCAAGCGACGGGAATCCAAGGCAGGCGGTGCGAATAAGCTCTTTTCAAACAAGGAGTTGCGCGAGTATGTGGAGGAAATGTACCTGACACCTTTGGTTCCCCCCACACGGACAAGGAATTGGGATGCCACTTTTTTGTTTGACCGCTCATCCCGATGGGCTATAATCATATTATACGGCTTAAGCCTGATTCACCGAGAAGAAGATACCTGACCCTCAGACATATTGATCCTCTGCGACGCCATTGCTTTGGAGTGAGGAGGAATGGACGTTCAGCGGCAGGGTGAATCAGCACCGTTTCAACAATATGTAGCGTAATGGGCCGATATTCACGTCATCCGTCTTTCAAAGGAGGCCGGGTCCCCCTTTGGGAGGGACTGGTGCGCGACCACTGTCGGACGCAAGAACAGATTGGTCTGTGCGATACAACGTTCTCGTGGGGCAGCCGGGAGAAGAGCGGCGTGTCTGCGATCCCTTTGTCGACTCTCCGTGCGGAGGCTGTCCGCTCATCTCGATGTTTGGCAGAACAAGGTCTCTGCTCTATTGAAGGAGGTGTAGCGATGTTACGCAACGCAGCATTGTTGGGTGTTCTTCTGATTGCTGTCCTGAGCATCCGGGCTTCCGCTGGCCTGATTGCCTACTATCCTTTCAGCGAAGGCCAAGGCACTGCGACCATTGACGCCACCGGCAACGGCAACAATGGCACCCTCAGCAGCGGGGTGGCATGGGTGGCCGGCGTCAAGGGCGGGGCCGTGCAGTTTGACACGGCCGGCGAGCGGATCGTGATCGGTGCGATTGATCCCTCGGCAGGAACCAATGCCATGACGCTGGCCGCCTGGATCAAATGGGAGGGGCAGAACCACACCATCGCTCAGCAGGGCATCATCGGCAAACGCCTGGGCTGGAGCACGACCGGCGACACGATCAAGTGGTTCTGGCAGACCAACCCGGCCGGCGATCTCTTGTTTCGAGCCGACTACAACGGAGGCGGCACGAGTTTCGGCTGGGGCAATGCGCTGCTCGTGCCCTATGCGAATGAGTGGGCTCACGTCGCCGTGACTTGGAAGAATGGCCCCACGGTGCAATACATCGATGGGGAGCAGGTTTCAACCGGGGACGTCACATTCAGAGAGGCTGCGAACGCTACGCCCGTGACGATTGGCTGTGTGGATTCCACCAATACGGAGACCTTTGTCGGCGTCATCGACGAGGTGCGGATTTACGACATGGCCCTGACAGCCGACGGAATCGTCAAGGCCATGACGGGGGATACCGCGTCCGCCAGCGCGCCGCAACCGGCAGCGGGGGCGACCGACGTGCGTCGCGATGTCGTTCTCTCCTGGACGCCCGGGGAATCTGCGGCCAGTCACGACGTCTATTTGGGCACGGATTTCATCGCCGTCGATCAGGCCAGCCGCACGGATGATCGCGGCGTCCTGGTCAGCGCGGATCAGACTGCGACCTCCTGCGATCTTGACGAGCTTCTCGAATTCAGCACAGTCTACTACTGGCGCGTCGATGAGGTGAACGCCCCGCCGGATAGCGCGATCGCCAAAGGCCCCATCTGGAGCTTCACCGTCGAGCCATATGCTTATCCGATCCCCAATGTGACAGCCGTGGCCTCCGCTCAGCAGCCCGGCTCGCCCGCGAGCAATACGGTCAACGGCTCGGGCCTCGATGAGCTCGACCAGCACGGCGTCGACGTGAAGACCATGTGGGTCAGCCCCAGCCCCTTGCCCGCCTGGATCCGGTTCACCTTCGACAAGGAGTACAAGCTGCACGAACTGTGGGTCTGGAACGCCAACTCCGAACTGGAGTCGCTCATGAACTTCGGGGCCAAGACCGTCACAATCGAGTACTCCACCGACGGCGAGACCTGGACCGCGCTGGAGAACGTGTCCGAGTTCGCACAGGGAACCGGCGAGCGGACGTACACCGCCAACAACATCATCGATCTCGGCGAGGTCATGGCCAGGTACGTCAAACTGACCATCACCGCCACCTATGGATTCACCGGGATCACCAGCCTCAGCGAGGTGCGGTTCTACTATACCCCGGCGCAGGCGTTCGAGCCCGATCCGGCGGACGGCGCCACCGGCGTGAGCATCGACGCGACGCTGAACTGGCGACCCGGTCGGGAAATCACCTCGCACGAAGTCTACTTCGGCGCCGACCCGAACGCCTTGTCGGCCCAGACCGTGACCGACAATCGGTTTACGCCGGCGGCCATGGACTTCGGGACCGTGTACTACTGGAGGGTCGATGAGGTCGGCGCGACCGGCACATACGTCGGCGATCTCTGGAGCTTCACCGCCGAGGAGTTTGCCCCGGCCGACGACTTCGAGAGCTACGACGACGATATCGACGCCGGAACGACCATCTGGCAGACCTGGATCGACGGCATATCCGGCAACACCAACGGCTCGCAGGTCGGATACGACGAGTCCCCGTTCGCCGAGCAGACGATCGTCCACGGCGGCAGGCAATCCATGCCGATCACGTACGACAACGACGGCACGTTCCGCGAAGGCACCCAGTTCGAGAGGACCGGCGTACCGTTCTACAGCGAGGTCGAGCGGGTCTTTGACCCGGTCCAGAACTGGACCGGCAACGGCGCGACCGACGTGGGCCTCTGGGTCCGCGGCTACCCGGTGATCGCTGCCGTGGCGGTCGCCGAGGCCGGCGGCAAGATGGACCTCACCGGCGCCGGCGCGGACATCTGGGACACCTCCGATGAGTTCACCTACGCCTTCAAGACCCTCACCGGCGATGGAACGCTGATCGCCCGCGTCGTCAGCAACGGCACCGGTTCCAACACGTGGGCCAAGGGCGGCGTCATGATTCGCGACAGCCTCAACGGCGGGTCCAGCCACGCCACGATGGTCATGACCGGCAGCGCCGGCAACGGCGCCAGCTTCCAGTACCGGCAAGCCACCGGCGGCGCATCGAGCAACGTGGACAGCGGCTCGGTCCTCGCGCCGCCGTACTGGGTGAAGATCGAGCGGTTCGCCGACACCTTCACAGGCTCTGTTTCCGCCGACGGCAAGACCTGGACCCAGATGGGCCAGACGACCGTCGCGATGGCGAACCCGGTTTGCATCGGTCTGTGCGTCACGTCCCACGCGCCGGGCGAGGATCGGACCTTCCAGTTCGACGGCATCGCCTCGACAGGGGCCGTCACCGGCGCCTGGCAGGGCGCTGTGATCGACAGCCCGTTATACAACGGTCCCGCGAACATGTCGCTGACCATCGAGGACAGCGCCGGCAAGAAGGCCACGGCCACCAGCGACACACTCGTGACGGCAGCCGAGTGGACCCTGTGGAGCATCCCGATGAGCGACTTCGCAGGGGTGAACTTCACCAGGGTCAAGAGGATCGCGATCGCCATTGGCGACAAGAATGCCACGACGCCCGGTACGAGCGGCATCGTCTTCATCGACGACCTCGGGTTCGGCCGTCCGGCTGAATAACCCGACCGACGTGCAGCGTATGGGAGCCCCCAAGCGGGGCCTGAATCGACAAGACGCAGGCCCCGCTTTCTTTCTGTGCCCCTGTTGCCGAGGCAATCTGGGGACGTCTTGCTCCTTACCGTCCTGACTGACCACGAGAAGACGGTGTGCACACTACACCCTACTACGCCGTCCATGTTAATCTGGTCGGCGGGCGCCATGTCCACGCTTGGGTAGACAAGTCGGAAAGGACCGCCAGGACATGCTTACGCGAGCGTAAGCATGGCACCCAGCATTTCCACGGCGCCATCGCGCCGGGGCAACCCACCATTCTGGGATGGACGGCGCACTACCGCTGCCGCCCTGGCCGATGCCCCTTCCCATTCCGGGGCCGCATCGCGCATCTCGGTCATGCACGCAAGCCTTCGGCGCGGCGGGAATCGACGAGTGTGCCCCGGCCGACGGAAAAAGTGACGCGATTATTCCCTTGCTGACAAGGACTTATGTAACTGTGTGAAAAACTGCGGATATTTTGTGTGTACACCTAACAGCCATCAGTGTATCATTCATTCAGAGTCATACAGAGCGGCCTTGGGCCGGCGCGTTCGGTCGGAACCGACGGTGAGTCACACAGGGGCGAGGAGATCCGACAAGAGAGAGTCTCTCTTGTCCATCGAGTGTCCCTGAGGCCAAGCGTCCGATCCAAGGATCGACCGGCATCGCGTCGCCGGCCGGTGGAAGCCGACGAATCGGGATGAGCGACAACTCAAAAGGGAAGGGAGATCTCATGGCCGGACACACTTGTTACAACTGCGTCTATTCGTGCTGCGATCCGGAGCAGTGGCTTCGGTGTCTTTGGGCGGGCGAGCCGCTTATGCCGCGATGCGCGAACCATCCGTGGTGGCCGGGACAGATGCGAGAGGTTTCCGGCGTTCCCTGCCGGAACTACCGGCCCAAGCCGGCCACGCCGAAGGGCGACGTCAAGCTGATCCCTGTGAGCGATGGGTGCTATGCCTACGTCGAGGCCGGCGATTACGAATGGCTCAGCGGGTACAAGTGGCATTTGGAGAACGGATACGCCGCACGCAGGGAGAAGGGCAAGACCATCCTCATGCACCGCCAGATCATGCAGCCGCCGGCGGGCATGGTCGTCGATCACATCGACAGCAACCAGGCGAACAACTGCCGTTTCAATCTCCGCGTCTGCACCCGCAAGGAGAACCAGCGCAACCGGCGCAAACATACGGGCTCGATCTCCAGCTTCAAAGGCGTCTTCTACAACAAGCGGCGCCGCAAGTGGTTCTCGCAGTGCTGGCTCGAAGGCAAGGGCCACGCGACGCGGTACGTCGACGATGAGGTCGAGGCGACGAGGGCGTACGACCGCCAGGCGGTCGGGTACTTCGGCGAGTTCGCAAGGCTGAACTTCCCCGAGGAATAGCCGCCCGAGCGAAGGGCCCAGGTCCGCGCCGAGCGTGATGCGGAGGGCTTCGAGCGCAAGAAAGAGAAGAAATCGACACGGAAAAAGTGCGACGCGCGACACACGACGAAACCCACCCACAAGACGCGCAACGCGTCCCGCGCGACGAAGCAGGGCGAAGGGAAGAAGGGGAAAAACAAGGACAAGGAACGGCGCACAAAGACACGAAGGCATGGAGAGCGAAAACCGAAGGCCCAGCCGGCACGGGTCACGGGGCACAGGCCACGGGTCACGACTCCGAGGAACCGCAGATAAACGCAGATGAACGCCGATTCTCTCCTGGGAACTGAGAAGCGAGAATGGACAACTGCCGTTCTTCCGCAGATTACGCCGATTTCCGCAGATTCAAAGACGCAGATAGGCAGGAGTGTGTGTAGTCCGTCAACGCCTCCACGCTTCCATGCTCCCACGCTTCCACGCGGCGTCCCGCCGCCCCGAGGACACAGAGGTCGAGCGACAGCGGCAGGGCGGTCGGATTCCCAAACGCGGTGTCTCGCGTTCGGGGTCCCCGCTCCGCCCACCGTTCCTCTTCTTCCGACGAGACAAATGTACCTGGAACTTCTGGTTTCCTGGAACCTTCTGTTTCCTTGTTACAGCTTAAAATAGGTTCTTCACGGAGTTTCGGGGACGGACAAACACGGATTCCGACGCTTCGCGTCGGGAGTTTGACGCATTGGGGCCACCAGCATGAGCGGGGCGTTGCACGCCCCTGTACAGCGTCCGATCCCATAAGCGAACGCTTCGTTCTCGCATCCCGCTGGAGGCCGCAATGCGATAAACTCTCCCTGCGCGACCGTTTCGGGCGTGCTTCTCCGGCGACGCGGAGTATCCCCAAAATTCCGTGACGAACCAAAAACAAGGGCAGGCCCTCGAAGTCCGATTTTCGAAATCCCTTTTTAAGGGCTGCCCCATGCCCGCGTCCACCAACCCCGGCTCCCGTTCAAGACAAGTCTGCGTGATCGTGGAGGAACTCGTAGCACTTCGCGTCTTTGTCGGGGAACTCTATTGTAGATCGGGCCGGATGGCCGTAGCATGTATGTTCTGGTCGCGTTGCCCACTCGGTACAATACTCGACTCTATTCTTGCTGGTACGGTCCAGGTCGCGGCATGTCCCACTGATTGTCTGTTGCGGTTTGAGCACACTGTCGAGAGCCAATCGTCCAACATTATCCTTGTGGAATCCAAACCCCAGGAATAGAATCCTATCGGCCCATTTCAACCATTCCTGAGCAATCGTGAAATTCTGTTGTACTATATCGTCTTTGCCTTGATGCAGGACCCTGATGTTCTTGGCGGCAGTTAGTATCGGTCCGTAACCGCGAGAAGGATAGGGAACAGCACCCGTTGCCGATTGCCAAGGCAGCGGGCCTAAGCTGCCATAGATGTGTAAGAATTGAAAACGCTTCATCGCCGTCGTGTATTCTTCTTCGGTCATGTCCTGGCTGTAGTAAGGCTTCAGCGATTCAAAGAGGTAATGTTCAAGCGAACGGTCATAGTTGAAGGTGATGATGCGCAGCTGGTCCTGTGCCAACGTCTCCGATGGATTCACCAGCCGTGACTTGAGATAGTCATACCAATGCCCCTCCACGTTGTCACTCCACAAGTGATTGGCCGACTCCTCCTCTGCTCTCAACAGCAGAAACCCAATGGCCAACCTTCCGACGTCAGCTACATCTTTTCGTCGCTCCAAGAACTCGTCAATCGAGTGCGGACGGCACTTTCCAAGCTCATGGTTCAGGGACTTCATCTCGTCAGCCGCATTGGCCCATAAGGCCAGTTCAGTCTTCCCGGCATTGACTCCTACCCACTCTTGGAATGCCTTGCAGAAATTCCCTGATTGTGGTGGAGCTGTGAACTCGCGTATTTGTGAGACCAACTCGTTGCCCACGGGAAATCCGTAAGGTTTACTTGCTCCCGCTCCCAATATCAGCACAGTCTTTGTGGCAATCACTTCAATTCCTCAAGTCGAACCCTTCTTCAACAGTTTGATACTCGGCACAGCCACCAGTGTCTGGACTCGTATGGACTGGCGCATTAACATGCGAAGCGCAACACGGCCGTTCGGAGGCATCCGCAGCGATCCGGTAGCACAGTGACATTCGAGTGACTGGGGGCTCTGAGGCTGTGAAAGAATTCGAATTATAACAGCACCTCTGTTTTATCTCTGTGACGAGGTCGGGCTTCGTTTATTCGGTAGATCGCAACCGACTCCGACATGCCCGAATGTCCGTCGCC
>JBDKRX010000016.1:0-24537 GCA_039683175.1 Phycisphaerales bacterium | reverse complement strand
GTGGGCCTTGGTCACGGCGCGGTGCAAGTATTATCAACGGCGAAATCATGCCTCGTATGAAAGTCGGAAACGCACTCAGCGTCGAGCCAACAAACAGATGGATTCGTCATAGCGCTGTCGTATTAGAAGTGGTATGCCAACTCCATTCTCAGGAAGCTGTCGTCGCGGAGGTCGTAGATCACGCTGTCTTCGGGCACGCTGCAGAAGAGCCAGGCGTCAAGGCTGAGCCGCCAGTGGGAACCGAACCGCCGGCTTGCCTCTACGATCAGAGCGTTCTCCGAGTCGTCGAGGTCCTGCATGACGCCGACCAGCACGAGCGTGCTGGCCATGTCGTTGGGCGACAGACGCACACCGAAGAAGGCATCGTTGTCGTAGATCGAGGTCATCTCGGGATCGTCGCCACGGTGGTCGTAGGCGTATTCCGCCAGGAGTCCCACATCCGTCTTGCCGCCGCCGAGGCCGAAGAACGTGTACTCGACACCACCGGTAGCCGCGAAAAAAGGATCGAGATACCCGCTTTTGTACAGGCCTTCGAATTTCCAGAGCCAGTTGCCGGTCACCCACTGGGCATCGACGCCGAATTGACTCACCCGATCGTAGAAGGGAATCAGCCTGGGATCGCCGGTGTCGTTGGGATCCAGGTAGTCCGCGGGGACCAGGACCGGGTCCCGATTGGTCCCCTTGAAGAAATAGACGCCGAAATCGAGATCCCCCAGGGTCCGGCTGTAGCGAAGCACAATGTCCTTGGCATTCTCCTCGGCAGTGCTCTCATAGAACGGATGATCCGTGTCGACCATAAGCTCCGGACGCAGACGGCCGTCGCTGCCCGGATAGGTCCGCTCTCGGAAGTACGGGAGGATGATAATGTCCAGCGTGCCCCAGTCCCGCGACGCAGTGAACTGGATCAGGGGCTGGCCGAGCTTCTCCTCGCCGTCGATGTGTTCGACGAGGTCGGTCTGGTTGACCACATCCACGAGGTGGACAAACTCCGTGGCGCCCCAGAAGACCCGCGCGATGCCGGCGCGGAACGTCCACCAGTCCTTCGGATAGAGGTAGTACAGTTCGCGAATATCCCAGTGCGTGCGCTCGGAATCGGCGCTGTCGACCCGGCCGAACGGAGTGAACGTGAAGATCGAGCCGTTCTTCCACTGGTGGTAGTACTCCGGCTGCGCCGCCAAAGAGGCGTTGTTCTCCTCCTGATCGGGGAACAGAGGATCCTGGAAGAACCACCTCCCCTCGGCGGAGACGTACCCCGTGAGCTCATCCCGGGCCCCATGCGCGGCGCCGGTTGTATCGGCCGTCGTGCCTGACGCGTCCTCTTTCACGTCCGGCTCGACACCGTGGGCAGAACACAGAATACACAACGATCCGACAGTCAAGGTCGCAAAGAACACAAACATCCGTGCGTGCATGAATATCACCTGATTCGGGTCAACGCGTGCGAATCGAACTCGTTTTCGGCCAGCCCTCGGCGGAACGCGTAGTCGGACCAGAGCAACTGGCTGCTCTTGCCGGTCTGGTGGTTCACCATGGTCATCTCGTGCGACCGCCAGAACTGGTCCAGGTACTTGCGGTAGTCTTTGAAGGTGAGCGTCTTCAGGAGGGAGTCCTTGCGGTCGTAGTAATCGACCTTCATCATGCGCAGGTGCTCGGTGTCCAGCCAGACGATCTGGCGGAGGTAGCCGGAACTCTGCTTGTCCAGCGGACGGCGCTCGATCACGTGGCATTGCCGGTCGCCCTCGACTTCGTCCCGAAGCCAGCGGTAGGAGTACTTCTCGATGGTCTGGGTGGCGATGTCCTCATAGGAGAACTCGCTGCCCATGAACGACCCGGACCGGTTCTGGGCCGCGATTCGCTTGACGCGTTCCAGGGCCGGTAAGTACAGCCACTGATCGTCCGGCTGGTCCCGGTGCGTATGGGTCAGCAGGACCGTGCCCTTGACGTCCGCAGGACTGTCGAAGATGCACAGGCTCCTGGTCCCGTCGTTCTGGGTCTCCAGTGAACGGATGCGAAGCTCGCGTTCGCTGACCTGGCCGTGCTTGTTGCGAAGAACCATGCGGAGACTCGCGACGGAATCTCCATACCCGGAGTATCGGCGATCCGCCTCCCGGACCAGTTCCAGACCCTTGTCCTCAGGCGTCTGTCCCGCGTACGACACAGGGGCCGCGATCATCGCGGCCACCATAAGGAGCGTTCGTGTCATTCGATTCGTCCATCCTTGCGAAATCATAGTTTGCACTCTACGCGCTGGGGAGTTTACCCGCCGCACGATCGAATTTCATCAATAAAGTCGGCGTGAGAAAAAAGTCGGTCAGCAGCGCCAGGCCGATCACCATAGCGCACATCAGGCCCATTTCCGAGCTCATCCGGTAGTGAGAGACGGACATAACGAGGAATCCCGACACCAGGACGATCGTCGTGATCCCAATGGCCGAACCCACCGTGTGGAACGCGGTGCGAACCGCCTGCTCCGGCGTCTGTCCCTCCCCGTTTCGGGCCCGGAAGTACTTGATGAAGAAGTGAATCGTGTCGTCGACGATGATGCCCAGGGTCATCGCGACAATGACCGACAAGGCCAGTCCCACCTGCCCTTTCGTCACCCCCCAGATCCCGAAGGCGATGAAGGGAGGCAAGAGATTGGGAACCAGGAACAACAGAACGAATTTGACGCTTCGCAGCACGAAGACCATCATGCAGGCGATCGTCAGGATCTCCCCAAGCGACCCGAGGAGCATGCCGCGGATGTTCCGCTGCGTGATGTGGGCCCAGACGAGAGACAGACCCGTGCCGGAGGTGACCATATGGGAGGGAGCGTTGGCGGCAAGCCACCGGCCCGCAGCGGCATCCATCGCACGCAGTTCGCTGGTCTTCATACTCTCGAAGGACACCAGGAACCGGGAGGCGGACCGGTCGACATCGATCTGGTTGTTGAGGTCCTGGCCGACCGGCAGCGACATCTCGTAGAGAAGCAGGTACTGTGCGGCCAGTTCCCTGCTCTCGGGAATTCGGTAGAAGCTCTTGTCGCCCCCGTGCATGTCCTTGTTCAGGCGTTTGATCGTGTCGATGATGGTCGATACCTCGACGACCTTGGGCTGTTGACGATACCAGGCGGCGAACCGGTCGACCGTCGCCATGTACTCGGGGTCCGTGATCCCGCCGGACCGGCCGGAATACAGGGAGTATTCGATGACATCCCAGCCCCTGAGGTTCTCGATCATGAAATCCGTCGCCCGACGAAATTCGAACGTGTCGTCGAAATACGTGAGGAAATTGTCATCGAGGTCGATCCGCAACATGCCGACGCTGCAAACCACAGCCAGCGCAAGCGTCGAATACAGCAGCAGGTTGCGTCTGCGAATCACCAGGTCCGCCAGCCAGTCCACGTTGATCCAGGGAGCCCTTTCGCGGCTCACACTCGTGGACACCGGCAGCACGGCCATCAGCGCGGGCAACAGCAGGATGGAATTGACCAGGTCGATCGTGACGCCGATGCCGACAAGGTTGCCCAGGTCGCGAAATGGCGGCGACTCGGAGAAGTTCATCGTGAGAAAACCGATGATCGTGGTGATGCTCGTGAGACAGATGGCCTTCAGGTTCACCTGCAAGGACCTGGCAATCGCCTCGTGCTTCGAGAGGCCCTGGCGAACGTAGTGAAACATGGTCGTGAGAATGTGGACGTTGTCCGCAACGGCCAGGGTCAGCATGAGCACCGGCGCCCCCACGGAAACGGCGTTCAACGGCACATTCAGCCATCCGACCAGCCCCATCGCGGCAACCATGGACAGCACGGTCACAACGACAGCCGAGAACGTGCCGTAGAAGGACCGCAGTGAGATCGCGACCAGTGATGCCATGACGGCAAATGCTATCGGACCCAACGTCAACAGGTCATTCCTGCTGGCTTGCGCGAAAGCATCGTCGATCTGGATCGAGCCCGTGACGTAGACGTCGATGTCCGGGTGCCTGGCGCGGAAGCTATCCGCCATTCCGCGGACGAATTGAGCGATTTCCGAAGTCGGCGTTGACCGCTCCTCCGGGGCCGCGAAGCCGACATGTACGCCGGTAACGTGGCCCGTGGGAGAGAGCAACACGTTGACGAGGGTCACATCGGAAAGGGCCGTCCGACGAATCCCCTCCAAATCCTGTTCCGACAACGTGTTGGGGTCGGGCACAAGGTCCTCGACGATCAGTTCGTCGCCCTCGTTTCTGGTATTCGAGAAGTTGGTGATGGAGTTGACGACCGTCGAGCAGGGCACCTGCCATCCGGCCTCCGTCAGTTCGGCAACCGCGGTGAGCGTCTCGCGTGTGAAGACATTCCCATCGCGCGGAGCGAGAACGAAGAAAACGCTCTGCTCCCTGCTGTAGGTGTGCTCCAGAGCCTTCAGTGCCTTATAGTCGGGGTTGTCTTCCCCAAAGAACACGCGGGTATCATTGCAGATCCGCAGGCGGCACATCCCGGTCGCCATGGCGAAGACAACCACCAGGCTCAACACGATGATCGGCCAGCGATGCCGGACCACCCAGGGACCCAGCCATTCCCCCATGTTTCTCACGCGGTGTTGTCGCACCGGACCCCCTCAGGATTTCCGATTTACAGTCGATTGTTCGCAGTTTGGCTTCGCCGCACGAATGCTCCCTCCAGCCAAGGAATGCCAGATCGTAAACGGTAAACAGTCGATAGTCAATCCTTTCCGTCCTGTGGATAGAGGATCATCCGATCGTGCACGAGCAGGACCAGATCGTTTCGCCCGTCGCCGGTGACGTCCTGGACGAGCACGTAACGGGGCTCGCCGGCAGTGGAACCGCGGGCTTGGGGGCGGTCGGTGTTGTGTGGGTGTTCCTCGAAGACCCTGAACTTGCAGGCATCAATCAACTGCGCATTCTCGTCGAAAGACAGAATCTGCACGTGCCGGCGGCCCGGCTCGCACAGGACGACATCGGGAACATCGTCGCTGTTGATGTCTCCGATGGTGAAGGAGCCGAAGCGCTCATTCTCGGCAGCCGGCTCAAATCCGGCTACCTGTCGCAGATCCCACTGGGCGTTGGAACGCAGGCAAATCAGCTCACGCTCGGCACAGAGAACCAAGTCGCCGCTCGAGCCGGCGCCGAATCGGCCGGTCAGGATCTTGCGGACTTTGGCAGTCCCCACATCCACTTCGCGAGATACGCTGTATGTGCCGTCCGCCTGCGGGTCCATGAAAAACAGGATGCCGGACACATCGTCATAGGCGACGATGCTCGGGGCCCCCGCCGTCGGGCCGGGCACCACCGCGGCTACGCGAATCTGGCGACGCCCGTCGCCGGCCTGGTACTGGTCGATCACCTGCCAGCCCTTCTCGGCGTCGAAGTACATCGAGCGGGCGAAATCACCCCGCGCGACGAGGAGGGCCGGACTGCCGTCTTTTCCCAAGGGCGCTATGGAGATGGCGGATGAGCCCAGATTGCTCACCAGTCCGCTGTGGGTCTGGTCCTGCACCTGCTGCTCGAACACGCCGGCCCCGGTCTGGCGGACCAGCAGCAGTGGGTCGTAGCTTCGCACCAGGATCAGGTCCGTGTCCCCGTCATGGTCGATATCGCAGGCCAGCAGATCCTCGGGCCGATCCTCAACGCCCGTAAGCTTCAGCGAGGGTCCGGGTTCAGACGCTGCCTGCCCAATGCTCAAAACACTACGAAAGAAGAAAGCGCCCGCAGGATCGGGACCCTTTGCCACATAGGTCAGATCGAGCAAGCCGTCCTGATTCAGGTCCGCCAGCTCCATGGCCTGCGGCTCGCCCACCACGGCGACCGTTTGCGGGAAGGACAAGCGTTCCCCTTCGAGACGGCTGAGCCCGATCAGCTTCTCATCGACGCTCAGAACGACCAGCGCATCCGCCTGGGCGGCGCCCAGCCGAGCGGCGCAGACCTTTCGCATGTCCTTGAACCCGGGATAGACCGCCGCGGGCCCCAAGCCAAGACTCTCCTGTCCCATGAACACGAGGAACTGGCCCCGGCCGGGGTCGGTCACAACCATATCCGTCAGGCCGTCGCCATCCACATCCGCACGGATCGTACTCCGTTTGGCGGCATCGTCGCCCGAAGGCAGCGGATGGATCGAGACAGTATTCTGCTGGGGACCTTCTTGAACCATCGTGTGAATTGCGAATCGGCCGCTCTGCCGCGAAATCGAGGCGATCGCCTGCTTGCCCGAGTCGTTCAGTTTGCACAGGCGGACTGCGGACGGCGCGGGGATCGTGTAGCGGCCCTCGGGCCCGAGAGTGCCATCGGCATTTTGCAGTCGAATCCGCAGCGGGCGTTCTTCCTGCTCGCCCGTCACCAAGAGCAGATCGCAGCGTCCATCGCCGTTCACGTCGCCAATCTCGATCTGCCGGAGATTCCCGGAGGAGCTGTAATGCCGGACCGGCCGGGTCAGCTTGCCATCCGGACCCTGGAGCAAGACGAAATACCCATCCTGCAGGAGCAACACGAGGTCCGTCAGTCCATCGTTATTGAGATCGCCCCAGGCGAGGGCCTCGGGGGTCTTGAGCCCGTCGCGCAGATCGAACCGAATCGGGCTTTCCCAGGAGAGGTCGGCAAAGGACCCAACCGAGTCTTCCCCCGCCCGCGGTTCAGATGCCTTCTCGTCGTCATCGGCCTGCAATACGATGTAGAGCCCTTCGGCGCTGTAATACGCCAGGTCGAGCCACCCGTCGTGGTTGAAGTCCGCCATCGCCAAACTTGTTGCCTTCACCTGCAAAGGATACTGGAATCGCTTGAACCGCCACCTCGTCTCGCGTCCGAACAAATCGTTGATGTTCTCTTCAGGCGGTTCGAGAACCGTCTGAGCCGCCTGCGGGTCGAACTTGGGCTTCTGCAACAACAGTTCGATGCGGGCCCTGCGGTTGTTGCACGCAACCAGATCGATCAGCGAGTCGCCGTTCAGATCGCCTGCCAGCGGCGTCCCCAGCTCCCAGTCGAGCTTGAGGATTTCCATCTCCCGAAAGCCGTAGTATTCGCTCAGCTCGCCTGCACAAACCGCAGAGGCGGCGATCCATGCCGCCAGGAACAATGCCAGTCGTGGTGAAACTCCATCCCACCGCCTTTGAAACATGAGCCTGTACCTCCCGGAATATGCGCTTCCCTGGGGCACGCACTACCCATATAATAAGCCACATTCAGCGTGTGACGAGTATATAGTGGAGTTCAGGTTCCCGCAAGACGGGGTGGAGGTTTTTCGCGGATGCGCACGATGAGACATACGCCGCTCCTGTCCACACTTGCAGCCATTCTGATCGTGTTGGCCGGCGTTTCCGTCAGCGTCGCGAAAACACTGGTCCTGCGCAACGGCCAGCAGATCCGCGCGGAGATCGTCAGGCAGGACGATCAGGCCGTCATTCTCGACCTCGGGTACGATCTGCTTCGCGTGCCGCGGTCGCAGATTCAAGCGATCCGGGACGACGAGCCGGCGACAGAGAGTTCTGCCCCGGTGGCTTCGCAACCTCAGGCGACGAGCGAATCCGTCTCGCAGGGCCTGTACCGGACCACAAAGCCGGTCAAGACAACCATCGAGCAAAATGTGACGCGATTCGGCGAGGCCGTCGTCATGGTCAACACTCCAAACGGCGGAGGTTCCGGGTTCTTCATCAATCCCGACGGGTATCTGATCACGAACTACCACGTCATCGCCCGCGAGACTCTCATCAAGACAACGGTCTTCCATCGCACCGACAACGGGTTCGAGCAGAAGCGATATGACAAGGTCAAGATCGTCGCGCTCAATCCCTACGTCGATCTGGCCCTGCTGAAGATCGAGGACGCCAATCGCCCGTTTCAGCACGTCTTTCTCGGCGACGTGAAGGCCGTGACCGTCGGCGAGACCGTCTTCGCGATCGGCAATCCCCTGGGCCTGACCCGCACGGTCAGCCAGGGCATCGTCTCGACCACGAATCGCGACTTCGACGGCCAGCTCTACATCCAGACCACGGCCGACATCAACCCCGGCAACTCCGGCGGCCCCCTGTTCAACCTGGCCGGCGAAGTGATCGGAGTCACCTCCATGGGGTATCTGTACCTCGGGGGGCTCAACTTCGCCATCCCGACGAACACCGTCAAGGCCTTCATTGAGAATTGGGACGCCTTCGCCTATCGCGAAGACAACCCCAACGCCGGCTTTCGCTACCTCCAGCCCGGCGGCCGTACGAACCGGGGCGTCCCCCCGACCGCCAAGCTGCCGCAGTTGTGACGAGCCGGCGATGAGACGTTCTATGCAATCGAGAGGAACACTATGCAGGCAACGAACCACAGACCCATGCGGAGGCTGCTGGGCCTCCTGATTCTCTCTGTATGCGCACCAGCGGGCGCGGATGTCCTGGAATCGGCACGGATGCTGCCGAACGACATGATGTTCATGCTGAGCATCGAATCCGTCAGCGAGCTTCGAGCGGCAGCCCGGAAGACCTCCCTGTATGACCTGTACAAGGACCCGGCCATGCAGGAATTCGTGCAGGAATCCGAGAAGAAGATCCACGAGTCGATCGACACAAAGCTGAAGGACTTCTGGCAGAAGATGAAGATCGAGAATCCCCCCGAGGAGATCCCCTGGCCCGAGGGCAGACTCGTCTTGG
Source organism: Phycisphaerales bacterium (assembly GCA_039683175.1). Classification (GTDB taxonomy): domain Bacteria; phylum Planctomycetota; class Phycisphaerae; order Sedimentisphaerales; family Anaerobacaceae; genus PLanc-01. The sequence continues at coordinate 15,937 of JBDKRX010000016.1, read as the reverse complement.
GCGTCTCTTTCTTCGGGGAGACGTCGGACAGCAACACTGAGAAACCGCAGAAGAATGACATGGGATTCCGCTTCACCGTATTTGCAGATATGGGCACCTGGATCGAACAGGCCAGGCAGATGATGCAGTCGCTTTCGACCAGCGCCGCAAACGTAGGCGCCACCGTGGTGAAGAAGGAGATCGGCGGCATCGAGTTGAACGTCATCGTGCCCGACGCGGAGTCCGACGATCCTACCCTGTACTATGGGCTCAAGGACAACTGGCTGGTGATTGCAGGGGATTCGGCCCGTGGGATCGAGTTCACCGAATCGGTCGTCAAACGCATGGGCCGCAACCTGCCCGACAGCCTGGCGGAGAAGGCCGGGTTCAACACCGCAATCAGAACCCTGGGCGAGGCCCAGATCTTTGCCTTCGTGAATGTCGACGCGATCAGGTCGTTGATCGCCAATATCGCACCCAACAAGGCCCAGGTCGAACGGATGATCAAGGCCATCGGCTTGAGCAATGTCACAGGCGTCACTGGGGCGATCCAGGTCGCCGGCCAGAGAAACCAGGAGATGATCTCCAAGACCTTGGTCGGGATCGACGGGCCCAAGACGGGTATCTTCGCCCTGCTGAGCGAGGGCTCCGGCCCGTTGAAGATCAACAACCGCCTCCTGACGCGGGACGCGGTGGGGTTCCTGTGCGCCAACTACGTCCCGGTCAAGGTCTTCGACGGGATTGCCAAGATCGTTCAGGACGCGGCGTTCATGGACCTCAACATGATGGTCCAGGCGGGGATGGCCGCCACAGCCGGAGAGGCGGGACAACCCCCCGTGCAATTGCGCGACGACGTGCTGGCCCAGATGGCCGCGCCGCTGTTCGCCACGTGGCGAATGGACAAACCCTATGCGCTCGACGGGCCGACCAGATTCCTGGTCGGTGTACCGGTCCAGGATGGCGCCAAGCTGGATACAGCCGTCGGCAGGATTCACCGGGCGTTCCTCGGCAACAGGGCCGAACTGAGAAGAGAGCTGCTCGATCACGTTCTCTATCTGCTGCCGACCAGGGGATCGCCCACGAACGACGAGGATGAAGACGAAGCAGAAGACCCGTCGGCCGGAGCGACAGCGACCAGCGAGGAGACCATGGCCTTCGCTGTGGCAGGAGACAGCTTGGTATTCGGCCAAATTGGCGAGGTCGAGCAGGCCATTCGCACCATCGGCAAAGAGCCCGCGGACACGATTGCATCCGATCCGCTGTTCCGGTATGCAAGGGAGTTCCTGCCGTCACAGGCGTGCCTGTACGCCTACCGCAATGACCGGCTCAACGCCGAGATCACCTGGACGGCACTCAAGCAGATGGCTCGCGACCTGGCAGAAAAGGACCAGGACAAATCGGACGAGGAAGCTGGTTTCCCCGATCCGATCACGATGATGTTGACGAAAATCAAAGATTACGTGGATTTGAACCGGCTGCCGGAATTCGAAGCCGTGGAGAAGTACTGGGGCGCGAGCGTGGGTTACATGCAGAGCCGCCCCGAGGGCCTCTACAGCGAGAGCATCACGCTCAGGCCGCCACAGCAGTAACAGCAAGAGATGGGAGTGCAGGAATATATGAAACGAATGGCGTCCTTCGCAATGACGTGTGTCACAATGGCATTCATTCTGACACAGACACAGCCCGCATGGTGCGCGCCGGAAACACAGGCCCAGCGAGACGCCCGCATGGACTGGTGGCGTCAGGCCCGATTCGGCATGTTCGTCCATTGGGGCCTGTATTCGGGCCTGGCCGGAACGTGGAAGGACAAGCCCGTCGGCGACCGGGGCGGCATGGAGTGGATCCAGCAGCGCGTGGGCGTCGATACATGGGAGTACGCCCATGAGGCCGTCCCGCGATTCCGGCCCAAAGAAGGTTTCGCAACCGACTGGGCGAAGCTCGCCCGCGAGGCGGGATGCCGCTACGTGGTCTTCACGACCAAGCACCATGACGGCTTCTGCCTGTTCAACTCGCAGTATACGGACTACGATGCGTACGACCTCGTCGGCCGCGACCTGTGCAAAGAGATCGTTGACGCCATTCGCGCCGAGGGCATGAAGGTGGGCTTCTATCACTCGGTGATCGATTGGCACCACCCACAGTATGACTACTTCAAGGCCAATCAGTTGCCGCACCCACTCCACGGCAAGCCCTCCCCGAACGGCCCGCGCAACCATGACATTTACCTGGACTATCTGCACCACCAGGCACAGGAGCTGTTCTCAAACTACGGGACGCTCGACGTGATCTGGTGGGACTACTCCAAAGAAGGTAACGAAGGCCCCTTCTGGCGAGCCGAGCAGCTCATGGCCATGGCCCATCGGCTCCAGCCGGCCATCATCTCGAACAACCGCCTGTACCACATCCCGGACATTGAGAGGGACGACTCCGCCGGCCGGCTCAAGACGTGGAGACCCGAGCAGGGCGACTTCACGACGCCCGAGCAGACCATCCCCTCCACCGGCATCCCCGGCGTCGATTGGGAGGTCTGCATGACGATGAACACGACGTGGGGATACTCCGAACACGACGACGCCTGGAAGCCGACGAAGACGCTCATTCAGAATCTCGTCGATATCGTCTCCAAAGGCGGCAACTACCTGCTCAACATCGGTCCCAAGGGCGACGGCTCGATCCCCGACGAGAGCATCGAATCCATGCGGACAATCGGCAAGTGGATGACCGCCAACGGCGAGGCCATCTACGGCACAACCGCCAGCCCATTCGACAAACCGGCATGGGGCAGATACACTGCAAAACCCGGACGGCTCTACGCCCACGTATTCGACTGGCCGCAGGATGGCAAGCTGCAAATCCCGGCCTCGGATCGCAGTATCGCCCGCGTCTATCTGCTCGCCGACCGCGAGAAGAGACCTCTGAAGATAGAGGCCGGCTCGAACTCTGTGACGATCCAGGTCCCGTCGCAGGCGCCCGATCCGGATGTCTCGGTCGTCGCGATCGAGTACCAGCAATAGGATTGCGCAGGGTGCGTATCACGCACCGCTCACCTCTCGGATGCCTGGAAGATGGTGCGTGATACGCACCCTACACTTCCTCAGCGATTCACAAGCTGCGGGACGGTAATGCGCAGAGCCGGCGGACCTCTTCGCTCGGTTGGCTGCGCAACAGGCTCCGTTGTGATCTCGACAGCCAGAGGCTTTTCCGCCACCGGCAGGGACAATTTGACCTGCGTCCAGCTATTCTGCATCGACTCCTTGTTCACGACCACAGCGCCGATGTCCTTGCCGTCCGCCTTCCCAGCAACCTTCCATCCATCGGTCTTCGGGTCACAAGCCGCGAAAAACTCCAGCGTAGCAGCCTTTCCAGCGGGCACACTCACCGTCTTCGTCAGCACATACCCCTTCGCACCTCTCGTCAGACCCTCAAGCACGAACACGTTCTTGCGTCCCTGGGACTCCCAGAGCATCCAGCCTTCACCCTGCTCGCAGTTGGCGAGTGTCCAGCCATCGAGGAACCTCGCGGCCCACTTGAGCCCGACCGTATGAATCTTCGCCATTTCCTCGTCCGTGTAGACGCTTCCGGCGATCGGGCCCGGGTTCTTCAGGTCCTCGAACCTGCTCAGTGTCGGCGGTTTGACCAGGATCACAAAGACCTCCTCGCCGTTCGCGTCCTTCTCGATCCGCCCACCGACCCTCGTCAGCCCCTGGCGGGCCAGCTTCTCGCAGACATCGAGAAGCCTCGGGAAATTGTACGCCGTATGGCTGAAGATCCTGGTTTCGTCCAGTTTCCTGTAGTACTTGTCAGGCAGGTTCGCGATGCCACGCGAGGTGAACAGGATGCCGCCGCTGGAGGATGGGTTGCAGTCGCTGTCGAAACCGCACCGGCACGAGATGACCATCGTCTGATCCAGGTCGCCCTGTCCATAGAGCAGTCCCATCAGGACCCAGGCGCCTTCGCGCTTCACGTCAAGGGCGCTGATGTTGTAGTTGCGGTCCTGGTTGTACTTCTTCTCCGCGAGTTCCCAGGTCTTCTCCCAATCGGCGGGGTTCTCCTTGTGCCATTGGATCATGTCGCGGACCATGCCGGCATACAGCGATTCGCTCGGGATGGCCTTGAGTCCGGCCTCAATGAGCTTCATGACGTCCCGCTCGAAGAACGCTTCCGCGTACATGGCGCCCATGAACTGGCCGGCGTAGACGCCGTCGCCATAGTTCATCAGCCGCCCGAATTTCTCGCCCAGCGCGATCACCACATCCGGCATTCCCGGCGCGATGAGGCCTGCGTAATCCGCCTCGATCTGGTAGTCGATCGCGCCGGCGCAGTTGTGGAACTGCGGATGGCTCGAGTCCGGCGGCGCGATCCCGTTGCGGAGGTTCAATCGACCCATGGCGTTCGCCACCCAAAGCGAGTAGCCGCTGTTGGCGAAATCGATACCCGCCTGGCGGATCGAAACGTCGTAGCCATACTCCTCCATGGTTCGCAGGAAGGTCATCTCCACGTAGAGATCGTCCTGTCCGAACGCGTCATTGACGAGGTCCTCGCTGAACGGCGGCATCTTGTCGGCCGGCATGACTTTCTGGTATCGGCCTTCCGTCGGCGCGCCCCAGGAGACGCCGAAGATTTGCCCGATCCAGCCGGCTTTCATCTTGTCGCGGTACTCCTTGACCGGCAGCCGTCGGAATTCCTGCCCGACGGCTTGCCCGGGAGCCAACCCCGCCGAGCACAAGACCCAGAGACCCAGAACAAGGTGAATCGAGATTCGACCGAATACTCGCGAGTATCCCGTTTTCATGCTGATGCCTTTCCAAATATGGGATTCACTTCAACCGGCCACGAATCCTATCCGACAAGCTGCCCGCGCACAAACAATCCCTGCGTAGGTTCAGCGACATCTCCCTGAGCCTTGCCAGGAACGCATCTGCTCGCTATAGTATCCTGCTCATGTGTGGGCGATCTACTGGAATCATAAGGACCTTTTGAATGAGCAATGGTACAGAGAAGATCATCTATTCGATGATGCGGGTCAGCAAGTCGTACAACAGCAAGGTCGTGCTGAAAGACATCTCGCTTTCGTACTTCTACGGCGCGAAGATTGGCGTGCTGGGCCTCAACGGCTCCGGCAAGAGCTCGCTGCTTCGCATCATGGCAGGCGTGGACAAGGAATTCAACGGCGAGGCCATGCTGGTCCCCGGATACAGCCTGGGATTCCTCGAACAGGAGCCGCAGCTCGATCCCGACAAGACGGTCAGGGCCGTCGTCGAAGAGGGCCTGCAGGCCGTGGTGAATCTCGTCAAGGAGTACAATCAGATCAGCGACAAGTTCTCCGAGCCGATGTCCGAGGACGAGATGAACCGGCTCCTGGAGCGGCAGGGCCAGTTGCAGGAGCAAATCGACCATCTGGACGCCTGGGACATCGACTCGCGTCTGGAGATGGCGATGGACGCCCTGCGATGCCCGCCGGGCGATACCCCGATCCGGGTCCTTTCCGGCGGCGAGAAGCGTCGCGTCGGACTGTGCCGGCTCCTGCTGCAGAAACCCGACATCCTCCTGCTCGACGAGCCGACCAACCACCTGGACGCCGAGACGATCGCCTGGTTGGAGCGACACCTCCAGCAGTACGCAGGCACCGTGATCGCGGTCACGCACGACCGCTACTTCCTGGACAACGTCGCGGGCTGGATCCTGGAGCTGGACCGCGGCTACGGCATCCCCTGGAAAGGCAATTACTCATCCTGGCTCGACCAGAAACAGAAGCGATTGCAGCAGGAAACCAAGGCCCAGACCGAGCGACAGAAGACTCTGCAACGGGAATTGGAGTGGATTCACATGTCGCCCAAGGGCCGCCAGGCCAAGGGCAAGGCCCGCATCAATGCCTACGAGGCTCTGCTGAGCCAGGACATCGAGAAACAGGACAAAGACCTGGAGATCTACATTCCGCCGGGACCCCGCCTGGGCAATCTGGTGATCCGGGCGGCGAACATCTCCAAGGCGTTCGGCGACCGCGTACTCTTCGAGAACATGTCCTTCGATCTGCCCGCGGGCGGCATCGTCGGCATCATCGGTCCTAACGGCGCCGGCAAAACGACGCTTTTCAAGATGATCACCGGCCAGGAGCAGCCGGATTCCGGCACGATCACCATCGGCGACACGGTCCGGCTGGCTTATGTGGATCAGGATCGCGCCACGCTCGACCCGGAAAAAACAATCTGGGAAGTGATTTCCAGCGGCAAGGACACGGTCCGGCTCGGCAAGCTCGAAGTGAATTCGCGGGCCTATGTGGCGCGATTCAATTTCGGCGGGACGGACCAGCAGAAGAAGGTCATCGCCCTCTCCGGCGGAGAGCGCAACCGCGTCCACCTGTCCTGCCTGCTCAAAGAGGGTGCGAACGTCCTGTTGCTGGACGAGCCTACGAACGACCTGGACGTCAACACGATGCGGGCTCTGGAAGAGGCCCTGGAGCGCTTCGGAGGCTGCGCCGTCGTCATCAGTCACGACCGCTGGTTCCTCGACCGCATCGCGACGCACATCCTGGCGTTCGAGGGCGACAGCGAGGTCCGCTGGTTCGAAGGCAACTACTCCGACTACGAAGCCGATAGAAAACGGAGGCTCGGAAAGGCCGCCGACGAGCCGCATCGCATCAAGTACAGGCACCTTGTGCGATAGACAACCGGGACACCGCAGCGGGCAATTCCAGAGACATTTCGTCGCAGGATGCAAAAAGTCTCGGGAAATTCGCGATTTTTGTTTGACAAGGACCGGGAAAAGCCTTAAGAAAGCGGCGGATTTCGACATTCGTTTGAATGGAATCCAAAGCGTGTTGGAACCGTTTCCTGTTTTTGTCACTGCAAGGAGGCCATGGGGTATGGCGCAAAAGAAGGCAGACAAACCGATGAGCAAGAGTGAAGTCGTATCCGGGATCGCCGAGGCGACCGGGTTGACGAAGAAACAAGTGAGCTCGGTGTTCGAGGCGATGACGGGTCAGATCAGCAAGAGCCTCGGCAGCCGTGGTCCCGGCGCCTACACGGTCCCCGGCCTGATGAAGCTCGTCGTGGTGCGCAAGCCCGCCGTGAAGGCCCACAAGGGCATCAACCCCTTTACCGGCGAAGAGACCATGTTCAAGGCCAAACCGGCGCGGAACGTCGTGAAGATTCGCGCTCTGAAGAGCCTCAAAGACATGGTCTGATCACCACCGATCAGATGAACTGCACAAGCCCACGTTGCGCCATCCGCAATGTGGGCTTGTCTTTTCCTCTCCCCCCGACACAGCCGTAAGGGCGCCGTACCCAACTCCCGTGCAGTCTCCCCAAGGACAAACTGTGGCTCCTCTGACCCTTCGCTGCGCGCTCCCGCCGATTGTCCCCAGCCGGAGAGGAGAATGCCAGTCCCGGCGATAATGCGAGAACCCGGCGCCGCCGACAGCGTAGTACAATCGCCTTGGTGTTGCCAAAGCACGCTGTTATAATGGATATGTTCCCTTGGGGGGGGACTACATCCTGACGGGTGATTCGCATTCGTGTCCGCACGGCTGGGTTAGAAGGAGCCTGTGATGAACGTTACACGCCGTAGTTTCCTCAGGTGCTGCGCCGCCACCGCGGCCGCACTGGGATTGACCCCAACAGCGCTCAGGCAACTGGAGGCGGCCCTCGGCTCCGGCCAGACGCCGACGCTCCTGTGGCTGCACGGCAGCGGCTGCCAGGGCGATTCGATCTCATTCCTGAATCTCTTCGCCGACATCCCGCCTGCCGGGCAGCTCACCGTCGGCGACGTGCTGCTCGATCAAATCAATCTGGCCTACCACACGGTGCTCATGACGGCAGCCGGCCCCACAGCGGTGGGCATCGCAAAACAGACTCAGGAACAGGGCGGCTATGTGCTCGTCCTGGAAGGAGGTGTGCCCACGGCCTTTGCCGGCAATGCCTGCATCGTCTGGTCCGACGAGCGCGGGGCGGTGACCTACCAGCAGGCCATCGAGAAGCTGGTGCACAGCGCCGTCGCCGTGCTCAGCGTAGGCACCTGCGCCTGCTACGGCGGCATTGTGGCCTCGGGTCCCGACCCCTTCGAGAGCAATCCGACCGACGTGGTCAGCGCCACGAGCTACGTGCGGCAGTTGTCGCCGGACAAGCCCGTGATCAATATTCCGGGCTGCCCCGCACATCCCGCGTGGGTCGCCTGGGCCGTCGTTCAGTTGATCCTTGGAAACACGCCGGTCCTGGACGGTTACCTGCGCCCGGTCGAATTGTTCGGGAACAAGGACCTCGATCTGCTTGCCATGAACATCCACGAGCACTGCCCCCGCAATCCCAAACTGCCCGGCAACCTCGACCTGGCCTCGCAATTCGGCCAGGATTATCGCTGCCTCGAACAACTCGGTTGTCGTGGGCCCAACACCTATGCGGATTGTCCCCTTCGCAAGTGGAATAACGGGGAGCAAGGGCCCGCCAACTGGTGTGTGGACTCCAACGGCATGTGCATCGGCTGCGTAGAGCCGGATTTCCCAGGCGGCGACTTCTACGCATCGTGAGGCCCAACCGTACTCAGCCCAGGAGATACACGCATGAGAATCACAGCCGCCTTCGATCCGGTGACACGCATTGAGGGCCACCTCAACATCGAAATCACGATCGACACGGTCAACGGCCTGCAACAAGTGGTCGATGCCAAGGCCGTCGGAGGATTGTTCCGCGGATTCGAGAAGCTACTGATCGGCCGCGATCCCCGGGACGCCCAACACATCACCGAGCGGATCTGCGGCGTTTGTCCGGTCGCTCACGGCCTCGCGGCCGTACGTGCGTTGGACGACGCCTTCGGGGTATCCGTGCCGGCCAACGGCCGCATCCTGCGGAACCTCACCAACGGTTCGAACTTCGTGGGGTCGCACATTCTGCACTTCTACCTGCTGTCGCTGCCGGATTACATCGCGGGACCTGCCACCGCTCCGTGGCAGGCGGGCTGGGAGGTGGATCGCCGGCTCGGCAGCGAGGACAATGACCGCCTGATGCAGCACTATCTTCAGGCGCTGACGATACGCCGCAAGGCCGACCAGATGACAGCCGTCTTCGGCGGACGAATGCCGCACCCGCCCGCCTTCATCCCGGGCGGCTTCACGGCGAACCCTCGCCCCGAGCGCATCGCGACGTTCACGACGATCCTCGACGAAGTGATCGCCTTCATCGAGAACACGTACCTCCCGGACGTTCAATTCCTCGCCGGGGTTTATGACGACTATCAATCCTGGGGCCGCGGCCCGGGGAATCTCCTTGCCTACGGCGCCTTCGAGTTGAACGACGACCAAACGAGCAAGCTCTTCGCACCAGGCATCGCCTGGAACGCAGCCGATGTCATCGACGCACTCGACACCAACGCCATTAACGAGCATGTGCTCCACAGTTGGTTCCTCAACCATTCGCCGGCCAACCCCACGGAGAGCAAGACCGAGCCACAGCATCCCAAGGACGGCGCTTATTCCTGGCTGAAGGCCCCCCGCTATATCGAGGAGCCGTGCGAGGTCGGGCCGCTGGCAAGGATGTGGGTCAATGGTGACTATCGTCAGGGAGTATCCATCATGGATCGGCATCTGGCCAGGGCCCACGAGGCGTTGAAGATCGCCCGGGCAATGAGGCAATGGGTCGCTGAATTGACGCCGGAAGGCAGCGTGTGCAACACGTTCGTGCCGGCACAGACCGCAGAGGCGGCGGGTCTCACCGAGGCCCCCCGCGGGGCGCTGGGCCACTGGGTGCGGATCGAGCAGAGCAAGATCGCGCACTACCAGGTGATCTCGCCCACGACATGGAATGTCTCGCCACGAGACGATGCGGGCGTTCCGGGTCCGCTGGAACAGGCTCTGCTGGGCATGCCCATCGAGAATGCGGAACAGCCGATCGAGATCATGCGAATCATCCACTCGTTCGATCCGTGCCTGGACTGCGCCACCCATGTGATCCGTCCCGGCGAACAAGCCAGGATCTACCATGTGCTATAGTCTATGATCAATGAACCCGCCCAAATCAGGATTGCGGTGATCGGCCTTGGCAATGAGCTGATGGCCGACGACGGCGTGGGCATCCACGCGATTCGCCGGCTTCGCACCGTGCTGCCGCCGGAGGTGCCGTGCGTCGAGATCGGCACCGCATCCCTCCAGGCACAGGACATATGCGAACAGTCGGACATCGTAATCGCTCTGGATGCGGTCCAGGCCGACGGTTCGCCGGGCAGCGTGTACCTGCTCGACATCGCGGATGCGGCGACGCCCGAAGCCGAGTCCCTTCACAGCCTCTCGCTGGCCGGCGTGATCCGGCTCATCCCGCCGGCCCACCGACCGCGGGTCCTCGTCGTGGGAGTCCAGCCGGCCCGCGTGGAGTATTCGCTTGTCCTCTCGGAGCCGGTGGAAGCGGCGCTGCCGCGTGTGATTCGTGCCGTATGTGAGATTGTCCGGTCTGTCGGGGATCTGGCTGCAATCGAGGAGAACTCATGAGACCACTCTTGCGAACGTTGAGCCTTCTGTTGTTTGCGTCGTCGTTGGGCACTTTGTGGCCCGCGCCTGCGTTCGCGGCCGATGACAACCTCAACATCGTGTTCACAACCACGAACGCCGGCGGCGCCTACGGCACCCGCCACGTGCACGTCGTCTGGCTCACGACCGAGTCGGGCCAATGGGTCTGCACCGTAGGCAACGATTCGGTGAACAAGCGAGCGCTCTGGGCCAATGCCCGGGCTTCTTCGCTCGCAACCTGGTACAAGTCCAATCCCAAGCCGAAGGACGACGTCGATGCGAGGACCGGGGCGACGCCCACCGCGTACCACACCTATGACATCAATTGGAGCTGGCACAGACTCGATGGTGCCGTCGTGCCGGACGGCACGTACAAGCTGCACTTCGAGTGTACGAACGACGACGACGGCAACCCGCACAATTACGCGGTCTTCACGATCACCAAGGGCCGGGGGAACTGGTCGATTGGTCCGACCAGCCAGGGTGGGTACCTCAATATCAAGCTCACGTACACAGTCGCGGGATTGTCGCTGGAAAACACGCCGGCCTCGCAGGTGACGGAGATATCCGCCGTCGTAGGGGCGAGCGTAGCCGAAACAAATGACAAGCCGCATCGTCTCTATGTCTATTGGGGTGACAACGACGGCGCCGATAGCCCGGGCGACTGGGACTACCGCGTCGACCTGGGTCCCGTCCTGGATGGCTCATTCACAACCGAACTGACCGGCCTGACCCGAGGACGAACCTACTTCTACCGAGCGTACATCGCGGGCGAATCCGAGAGCCTCTGGGCCCCGGCGACACGGCAGTTCACGGCAGAAGCCTCCCCTGTCATCTTCCAGCAGGGTGACCTTTGGCAGTACTTCGAGGGCTACAGCTATCCGGGCGATGGCTGGAACGATATAGGTTTTGCGGTCACTCCGGACTGGACGACCGGTCCGACCGGAATCGGTTTCAGCGACGGTGATGACGCCACCGTACTGCAAATGATGAACCTGTACACCACCGTGTACATGCGATATGAGTTCAACATACCCGATCCGGACAATATCACGGCCATGGAGTTCCAGGTAGACTATGACGATGGGTTCGTCGCCTATCTGAACGGCCGGGAGGTCGCACGTCGGGGCGTGCCGAATGGTCAGACCCAAGACACCGGCGCGGAAGACCACGCGGCATCCGTGGATGGTGGCCAGGTCGAGACCATCGACCTTGGCGCATATCTCGGCGACCTCAGGGCCGGCCTCAACGTGTTTGCCATCGAGGTCCATAACTCAAGTAGCGGCAGCTCCGATCTGACCATGATCCCGAAGCTCACCGTCGCCGGGCTGCGTAGTCCGCAACCCAACCTCGTCCCCAGTGCCTGGGAGCTGCAATTTGGAGACGTGAGGCCCGGCGCATCCGCTGAGTTGGAGTTGACGCTGACGAATACGGGCCAGGAGCCGCTTGCAGTCAACTCTCTGAAGATCGTCGGCCTGATGCCGACGGCGTTTGCCGTCGAGTCGGTCCGGTCGCTGCCGTTCGATCTGGCGCCAGGTGAGGAGGAGAGTGTGCGCGTTCGATTCTCGCCGGCTACGGTTCAGACCTACGACTACACGCTTCTGACGATCGGCTCCAGCGACTGGGACGAACCCTTGATTTCGATCTCCCTGTCCGGGTCCGGGCACCAGGGACTCTGACCGAAACCGCGCGGCCAATCGCGCCGCGAGGATTGCGCTCTCAACTCGGGCGCAGCGCAATGCAAGACCGTCCCTGTCTCTTTGTGGCTCACTCCCCCACTCCCAGGCGCTGCTGCAACTGCTCCAGCGAGACGCCCTTGGTTTCGGGCAGGTACTTCCACACCAGGACAAACTGCACGACCATCATCACGGCGAAGAACGCAAATGCCGGCGCGCCGGACTCCTTGGCCACCACCGGGAAGGTCCAGCTCACGCCGATGCAGAGCAGCCAGATCAGAAAACACGCGGCCGCCGAGCCCGATGCGCGGATCGCATTGGGCAACAACTCGTTGATGATGACCCACACCACAGCACCCTGGGAATAGGCGTGCGAGCCCACGATCCCGATCATCGCGACGAGAACAATCCAGCCTTGGGCGTGCGTGTGGAACACCCAGGCGGCCAGTGCGTGCGAGATGACAAATGTCACAGACCCGGCCAGCAGGAGCGACTTGCGACCCACGCGGTCGATCAGAATCATCGCGAGCACCGTCATGACGAGGTTCGTCAGGCCGATGATGACCGACTGCATCAGGGCGCTCGCCTTGTCGGCGCCCGCCATGCGGAAGATATCGGCCGTGTAGTAGATCACCGCGTTGATACCGTCCAACTGGTTGAACGCCGCAATCATGCCCGCCAACAACAGGGGTCTGAGGTACTTGCGATGCAGGAGACTCTGGTGGCCGGCGACCCGTTCGGAAGTGAGCGACTGCTCGATTTCATCGATTTCCCGGACCGGATCTTCATGGCCGAACCGCGTCAGCACCTCCTGGGCCGCCGCCCGGTCCCCCTTCTTCATCAGCCATCGGGGACTCTCTGGAATCAGGACCGAGGCTACGAGAAAGACCGCCGCAGGGGCCGCCTCGATGCCGAACATCCATCGCCATGCCGCCGGATGCTCGGCGCCCAGTAGATATGCCACCAGGTAATTGGAGAAATAGGCCGCCAGGATTCCCACGACGATATTCAACTGGCTGACCGCCACGAGCAGGCCGCGTCGCCGGGCGGGCGCAATCTCGGTGATGTAGACCGGCGAAACGACAGACGCCCCGCCGACCGCGATGCCTCCGATCCACCGGAAGAACAGCAGCGCATGCCAGTTCCACGCAAAGGCACAGCCAACCGCCGACACGAGATAGAAGACGGCCAGCACAGTCAACACCGGCCGACGGCCCCACCAATCGGAGGGCCGCCCCACCAGGAAAGCGCCGAACAGAGTCCCGATCAGGGCGCTGGAGACCGTGAAGCCCAGGAGGTTGTCATCCAGCGAGTACACGGTTCGCAGAGCTTCCGTCGTGCCCGAGATCACCGCGGTGTCGAACCCGAAGAGAAACGACCCCAACGCCGCAATGATCGCGCTGGTCATCAGCAGTGCCCCGCCGCGGCCTTCGCCTGTCCGATCGGGATTGGCGGAATACGTATCCATGCTCTACAGACTCCATTTCTATGGACTTGGGATAATGAAACTCGCCGGGGCGAACCCGGTCAGACTCGCGATGAATGTGCCATCTTTCACCGGAATCGGAACGCCGACCGGTTCGCCACGAAGGGTGACCAGCCGGACCTCTTCAATGCCAAGCCCGGTCGGTAGACGCACCTCGCAGGGCCCTCCCCTGCCCGCATATTCCCACAACCGAAGCACGGCGCCGGGACCGTCCGGGTTTGGGCCGAAAGCCGTGACGAGAACGCCGCGAACCGAAAGCTCCAGGCCCTTCTGCGTGGCCGGTAGTATGCCGGCTTCCCCCTCGGCAACAGTGGCCACCAATGGATACCGTGCTTCGAGCGACGGCGTGACGAGAGCAGATTCTGCGTCGAAGTGGTCGAACGCCCAGAGGCGGACGCGCGTCGTCCAGGTTCCTTCGTTCCAGAGGCGAAAGTTCGTGGTCCACTGGTTGTTGAAGAGATTGATGAACGCAACCGGCCTGCCGGGCACAAAGGCGGGCCAGTACTTGAAGATCCCCGGCCGGTCGAGACTCACGAGGGGACTATCGAGCGGACAAATGCCCACGCCGCGACCTTGGGCATCTGTGACGGTGATGCCCGTGTGCACGGCCTGGAGATCGTGGTTCGAGCCACGTACGAAATCGCATGCGGGATCCGCGATGCCACCCAGTCGGCCAAGGCGAAACTGCGGCTTAGCCGCATTCACCGGCAGGCAAATCCATCCCGCTTCCGGCCAGTTGTCCGCCGGTTTGTCGTGCAGGGTCACTTCGAGGTCGAGATAGGGCTCGCCTGCGTGGAGAATGACCTTCGTCGTCACCGCATGGGGCAGCCCTACCACCGGCGAGGAGTGCAGGGTGGCAGTGACGGACACAGGCGATTGTGTCATGCGAACATCATCATATCGCGGCGATGCAGCTCGGTAAGGGACCTTGTCGGCAGGCGGCATGACGGGTTTGCCCAATTCCGCCACTGCCCAGTCCGAGCGGCTCTTCACATAGGCTTTGACATAGGCCGCGACCTGATCGGCGTTGAACCGCTCATACAGATACTGGCCGAGTACATAATCGGAGCGTGGGTCCGCGAGTTCACGTCCCGTGCGTTTGTCCACCACGGAGCGAATGCCGCCGCGAGCCGGGTCGAGCGTGATCCTGAGATGCTCATTCTCGATGATGCCTGTCTGGGGATCGCTCCGCAGATCGACTCCCGTGCTGCCGGCCTCGGTGGGGATGAAGACGCGATAGCCCATCGCCGGGATGTCCCGGGCCAGGAAACAGAGACCATTGCCGTCCGGCGCGACCGGCACGGCGGGCCCTCCATCGGCCGGCTGCACAGCAGCCAAGCTTGGGCCGACGGACTTCACTCGCACAATGCCGCTTCGCCGCCACGGGAGCGGATTGAACACGACGATACGACGCCCTTCCGGGCCAACTCGTTCTGCCAAGACCCGCACCGTGCCTTCGACAAGGGGAACGATCTCATCGCGAGCCCGCTCGATATATCCGGTATGCTCCGCCCAGGATGCCTCCAATTTCGAGAAGCGGCCCGCCGCAAGATCGGCCTTCCACACGTCACCATAGTCCCACTTTGTCTCGTTGCCATACTTTGTGATCCAGGACAGGGCGCCACCCCAGGTGTGCTCGCCGTAGAGCAGGCTCTTCTCGCGGGCATCAGCAACGAGGCGAGTACAGTCGGTTTCCGACGTGGCCACGCCCCAGATTTGCAGGAGAGTAGTCAGGGACTCAACACAACCGATTGCAGGCCGGAGATTACGGGCGATCCTCGCGCCGGCAGGATCGCACATCGGCCCGTGAATCCAGGTGTCCGGCATATCGCCTCGAATCACCGGGATCTCCGCCTTCTCCGCGAGGATCGCGTCGGCGAAGTCGGACAATCGCCCGATGCGAACCTTCACGCCCGGCAGTCTCTGTGCCGCTTCCGCGAGCAACTGCTTGACCTCGTCGGGCGTGGGCGGGCCGTGATTGTCGCCGGTGTGCTGCAGAGCCAGCCAGGTTCGGTAAGGCCAATCTCCAGGAGGGACCAGACCGGTGCCATACCCGGCGGCGGAATACATCGTCAGCAGGCGAGAGCCGTCAGGCCCCTCCCACCAAAACAGCGGCGATACCTCGGGCGAACTACTGGCCGAGTTGCAGCCCAAGTGTAGAAAGTCGATGCCCGCGTGCTTGAGCAACGTGGGCAGGATCCACGAATGACACGGGACATCGGTCATCTTCGCGTCGCGAGGAAGCGCCAGGCCGTTCTCGCGACACAGTCGCGAGGCATAGCCCAGCCCGCGCACGAGGTCCTCAGG
>JBDKRX010000015.1:0-34271 GCA_039683175.1 Phycisphaerales bacterium | reverse complement strand
GCGCGCGACCCTCGCCCCTACGGCCAGGATTGGGCGGGCCTGATCGGAAAATGGAGTCCGAAGCTCATCATTGCCGACAATACCGAGGGGACTCCATCAGGCGGGCAGGACCCATATGGCTATCTGTCCAGCGAGCGGCCGGAGCTGCCTGCGATCCAGGGACCCGATGCCCGTACGCTGGCAGATTATTTGGGCAAGGGCGGGCGACTGCTGCTGACGACGCCGGGGATCGCATCACAGTCTTGGGACATGCCTTTCTACCGGGACTTGCTCGGATTGACGTATGGGCAGAACTGGGACCGGTCGTACAAGTTCCGTCTGCCCGATCGGCAGGAACCTGTGTTTGAGATCGAGACGGCGCGAAAAGGGCAGGCCCTTCGCGTCTTTACAGGCGGCGATGGCGTCGCTCCGCTGTGCGTTCTGGCCGACACCGGTTCGATGATCGGGGCCAAGATTGAGCGGACCCATCCGGACACCGGCGTCTCCTTCCGGGCCGTCGTGCTCGGCTTCTACCTGGCTGACATCAAGGACACAACTCAGCGACAGGCCCTCCTCAAGGAGGTCTTGGCATTCCTCTATCCCGAGGGGATAAAATGAGTCGACGAATTTGATGATTGGTCTGGACGCCGGGTTCGAGGTATAATGTAGACTTCTTCGAAAGGAGTCGCTCATGGCATCGATCAAGGACCTGATCGCGAGCGCGAGTCCGGATACCGCGGCGGCCTCCCGTCCGATTCTGCAAGAGGCCCGCGCCGGCCACCTGAAGTACCATCCGTCCCCCGAGAACTGGCAGGATGAAATCCTGTACTTCCTGCTGCCCGACCGGTTCAGCGACACGAAGAATCGGCCCCTGCTGACTCGCGAGGAGATTGGCAGGCTCAGGAAGACGCTGTCCCGCCCGGATTGGAGCTGGAGGCAGTGGGCGGATTCCGGCCGGCTCTGGCAGGGCGGCACCCTCCCCGGCATCGCCAAGCGCCTGGGCTATCTGCAGGACTTGGGCGTCTCGGCGATCTGGGTCGGTCCCGTGCTCAAGCAGCGGGCCCATCTCAACACCTATCACGGCTACGGCATCCAGGACTTCCTCGATGTTGATCCGCGGTTCGGGAGTCGGGAGGAACTGCTGGCGTTGGTGCAGGCCGCCCATCGCAAGGGAATCCGCGTGATCCTCGACATCATCGTGAACCACACGGGCGACGCCTGGGGCTATCTTCCGCCCGGCGAGCCGCTCGACAAGTGCCGAAACGAGCCGCCGTACCGCGCCTGGCCCGGCTACTACGGCAGTCCGGGGTCGTACGACACCCACGGCTGGCAGATCGCCTGGCGGGACGTGAGGCAGGATGCCCTGAGCACGGATCCGAAGGAGATCGAGTCGCGGGACCAGGCGCTGTGGCCTCGCGAGTTCCAGGACGAGGCGCGGTTCACCCGAGCGGGGGCGGGCAGCCTGGGCAGTGGCGACCCGGCCGATCCGCACGCCCAGTTCCGCCGGAGCGATTTCTTCGCTTTGAAGGATCTGGCTCTGGATGTCCCGCCGACCCTGGACTTCCTGATCGACTGCTACCGGTACTGGATCGCGATCTCGGATGTGGACGGGTACCGCGTGGACACGGTCAAGCACATGGAACTGGAGACCGCCCGGAATTTCGCCGGGGCGATCCGGGAGTTCGCGGAGACGCTCGGGAAACGCAACTTCCTGATCATCAGCGAGATCGCCGGCGGTGAGGGATACCAGGACCTGTACCTCGACCACATGAGCATTCTGGGTCGGAATATGACCGCCGCGTTGGATATCGGGTCCGCCCGGATGATTCTGACCGGCGTGGGCAAGGGGCTTCAACCGGGCCGGGACTACTTCGCAGGCTTCGACCCGTTCGACGACGGGTTCGGGTCCCATCGCAACAATGGCGGCCGGCACGTCTCCATTCTCGATGATCACGATCACGTCAGTGGCGAGAAGGTGCGGTTTTCGGCCGAGGTCCCCGATGAATATGGCGTCAAGGATTACCAGGTCGTGGTCCCGACGGCGATCCAACTGTTCACGCTGGGGATTCCCTGCATCTACTATGGCACGGAGCAGGCCTTCGCCGGTCCGGCCCAATCGCAGGTAGAGCACTTGAGTTCCGAGGGCTGGAAGAACGGCGCCAACGGCGGCGACCGGTATCTGCGCGAAGCCATGTTTGGCCCGGAGCACCCGCGTGCGTCCTTCGAGCGGCCGATCGACGAGCAACTCTCCAAACAGAATGCGTCGTTGCCCGGGTTCGGCCCGTTCGGCACGTGCGGCAAGCACTGCTTCGACAAGTCGAGCCCGTCGTTCGTGCGAATTGCGGCCTTGTGCAAGCTGCGCAGCGAGCACCTGACGCTGCGAGTGGGCAGGCAGTATCAGCGTGCGCTGCGGCTGCCCAATCGCTGGTTCGAACTGCCCGCTCAGGGCGAGCTTGTCGCCTGGAGCCGGATACTCGATACGCTGGAGTATCTGTGCGTTGTGAACCCGCATGCGACCCAGAGCCGGGGGGGCGACGTGGTGGTCGATGGATCGCTGTGCCCGCCGGGGACGGTGTTCGAGGTGCTTGCGAATACAGCCCATACTGCGGCCGGCAAGGCCTATGCAGCAAGCCATCCGGTGGGCTCGACCCTCCAGGTCGTGGGCCGGCGGTATCCCTATGAACCGGCCTATCTCGAAATCCGCGGTGTCCCGCCGTGTGAGGTTGTCGTACTCGCGAAACGCTTGTGAGCCCGGGGGCTTGTCGTCGATTTGAACTATGGGGCGGGAGACCGCGTACAAACGGGGGGGGAGAGAAGGGCTCCGCGAACGTCCGACGCCCTTCGGCAGGACGCCGGCATGTGCGACCGTGAACGCACGGGAGGGCAGGAGTAGCGGCTCATGTCGGATCACATGGTGTTCCAGGGATGTGCGAGTTGGCAGAAAGAGGCCATCAAATCCTATTGGCAGGAGAAGTTGCCGCGGATTGAGAGGCTTCTGACGCGATTCCCCGAGGACCAGCGGGAGTTGCGGGTGACCGCGACGCACAAACCCAAGCGGTTTGACATCCATGTGGCGCTCCTGTTGCCCACGGGATCGCTTGTTGCCGAAGCGTCTTCCCCGACGGATCGCGATGCGATCGACGCGGTGGCGAGCAAGCTGGCTGCGGAGGTCCGCCGGCACAAGGAGGTGATCCGCCGCGAGCATCTATACCACAGGAAGCAGTATCGGGAGGAACTGTCCCGGCAGGTGGAGGTTCTGCTCCAACCGCAAGTCGAGAAGCTGGATCAGAGCGCCTTCTTCAGTCTGTTGAGCCCCTTGATGGCCCGGCTGCGGGATCACGCGCAGCAGGAGCTGGCCGTGGCAGAGCTGCAGGAGCGGATCGGGCGGGAACAGGTGACGGCGACCGATCTGCTCGACGAGACGATCCTGAGAGCCTGGGCACAGGTGGACAACAGGGACCCGGCAGTCCCCCTCGAAGTCTGGCTCACGAGGCTCCTCCATGAGGTTCTCGACGAGCAGGCCGTGAATCCGCGGGTCGTGTCCTCCCTCGACGAGGAGGTCGATGGGCTGGATCCCGGCCGGGAGGCGGCCGCCGGACGAGCGCTGGACGATGCGCCGGCTTGGGAGGAGGAGCCCCTGACGGTGACCTTCGACGATGTTCTGCCCAGCCACGAGGTGGACGAGCCCTGGCAGCAGATGGCGGCGATCGACCAGATGAAATGGGTTCTTGCCCAATTGAGTGAGGTATCCCCCGTCTGCCGACGGGCTTTCACTATGCGCATGCTCGACGGCTGGGAACCGGAGGAGATCGCCATGATCCAGAGCCGCTCTGCGGAAGAGGTCCGACGGGATATCGAGGCGGTCCAGGAGATGCTGCGGAGCCGCCTGGACAGCGAGTCGGAGGTTCAGCCCTCCGCGTCCACCCCGGCCCGGCGCGCCCCGTAAACCCGTCTGCGAGGGGGGGGGCGTGAAAATCATCTAAAAAACGCTTGCTATCATGCGTGCAACTGCGTAAAATACCCGTTTCACTATGCTGATGATTTACGACCGTCGGGAGATTACTCGTGAAAACCAAGTTGCTGGATGCAGTTGAGAGCAAGAGCCTGAAGAAAGAGATGCCGCATTTTGAGGTCGGCGATACGGTGGACGTGCATTGTCGCATCCAGGAAGGCGATAAGACCCGGACCCAGATCTTCTCCGGCACGGTCATCTCCCGCAAGGGACGGGGCATCAACGAGAGCTTCACCGTTCGGCGGATCGTCGCCAACGAGGGTGTCGAGCGGCAGTTCCCGCTCCATTCACCCAACGTGCTGAATATCGTGGCGACCCGCAGCGGCAAGGTCCGTCGGGCCAAGCTGTATTTCCTCCGCGAGCGGACGGGCAAGGCCGTCAGGCTCTCGCAGCGGCACAGCGAACACACGGCCAGCAAGTAATTGGTGATTTGCCGTCTGCCATTCACGATTTGAAGGCTCGGGCGCGCTCTCGTCGCTGGGTAGTGCGCCCCAATAGCAAATGGTCGATAGCAGATCGTAGACCTCATGCTGTTCCTGATTCGACGCAGGCTGCTGAACGACAGGGCCCGGCTCGGCCGCTGGGGAGAGAGGCGTTGTGAGCGGTATCTCAGGAACAAGGGCCTGCGGACGCTGGCCCGCAACTACTCCTGTAAGGTCGGCGAGTTGGACCTCGTCATGGTGGACCCCGATGGCACCTTGGTCTTCGTCGAGGTGCGCTCCCGTGCGGATGA
The DNA here is from genome assembly GCA_039683175.1 of Phycisphaerales bacterium. Taxonomy (GTDB): domain Bacteria; phylum Planctomycetota; class Phycisphaerae; order Sedimentisphaerales; family Anaerobacaceae; genus PLanc-01. The sequence goes on along the minus strand of JBDKRX010000015.1, from coordinate 29,547 downwards.
GAGCTTTGGCCCCCCGGAGGCGACGATCACCCCGGCCAAGAGACTGCGGGTTGCCCGGGCGGCCCGGTACTTCCTGGCTGTCGAGAAGATCGAAGACCGTCCACTGCGTTTCGACGTGATTACCCTGATCCTCGGCCGAAGCGGCCCCCCGCAAATCCACCACTACGAAAACGCCTTTGTGCCGTAGGCCCCCCTGTGATTTGAAATCCATGAGTGGACGCGGTATACTATTGGCATAGATGTTAATGAGTTCGACTGATGGGATTGGATCATGGGAATCACGTTGCCGCTTGACAAGATGACGATCTCCGAGAAGCTCGCCGAAATGGAGCGTTTGTGGGACGATCTCTGCCGCAACCCGGAAGAAGTGCCGTCTCCGCCTTGGCATGAAGCTGTTCTTGCAGAGAGGGAGAGGCAGATTGCACAGGGCAAGATGGGTTTCATCGACTTGGACGAGGCAAGGGAGAGAATCCGAAAAGCCACGCGATGAAGGTTACGATTTCGGAAGCTGCGGCGCAGGATCTTATTGGCGGGTATTGGTTCTACGAGCGCCAGGCTGCTGGCTTGGGGGACTATTTTGTGGATTCGGTTCTCGCGGACATCCGGTCACTTCGACTCTACGCAGGCATTCATGCCCTGCATTTCAAGTACCATCGGCTTCTGACCAGACGGTTTCCCTTTGCAGTCTACTATCGCGTTGAGAGCGACCTGATTCGGGTTTATGCGGTCTTGGATTGCCGTCGCGACCCGGCATGGATACGGGACAGGTTGACGTAGCGCATGGAACTGATCGATACACACTGCCATTTGACATTTGAGCCGTTGTCAGCGGATGTCCCGGGGGTGATTGAGCGGAGCCGGGCGGCCGGGGTTGCCGGGTGGATCACCATCGGGACGCTCCTGGAGGACAGTCGGCGGGCTGTCGAGTTGGCGGGACAGTATGAAAATATGTATGCGACGGTGGGGATTCATCCACACGACGCCCACAGTGCTGATTCAAGGGCTCTGGAGGAGTTGAGGCAACTGGCTCAGCGGGAGAAGGTGGTGGCCGTCGGCGAGACCGGCCTGGATTTCCACTACAACTTCTCGAAGCAGCCGGACCAGAAGCGGGTGTTCGAAGCCCATCTTGAGATCGCACGCGAGGTGGGTCTGCCTGTCGTGATTCACTCTCGCAACGCATTCGACGAGACGATGGAGATCCTCGACCGTTGCGGCGGGGGGCTCAAAGGCGTGGTCTTTCACTGTTTCAGCGGCTCAGCCGAGCAGGCCCGAATGGTTCTCGACAGGGGGTACTTCGTCTCCTTCACGGGCGTAGTCACATTCAAGAACGCCGAGGTGACGCGTCAGGCGGCTCAGGCCGTTCCGTTGGACCGGCTGATGATCGAGACGGACTGTCCCTACATGTCCCCGGAGCCGGTCCGGAGCAGGAAACCCAATGAGCCGGCGCTGATGGTGCACACGGCCCAATTCCTCGCACAGCTCAAGGGAATCAGCTTGGACGACTTGGCGAAGGCGACGACTCGGACCGCCATCGAATTCTTCGGTCTCGCGATGCCTGACATGTCATAAGCATCCTGGGTCCTTCAGGCCCTTCGTTCGGCACAACTGGGCCTGTGTGTGTCATTTGACCAAGTGTCCAAAATAAGTAAAATGCCTTTTTTCAGTATGAAAAACGCGGTGTTATGCCCTTGATTTGACTTTGGGCTTCTCCGACCCCTATATTTAATAGCTAAGCCTCTGAATGATACGCCGGGGCCGGAGTCTTTCCTCAGTCTGACCCGCGGCGGGTGGAGGATTTCCGCTGACGGCGCTTTAAGGAAGGACTTGCGTAGCATTCTATGCCAGGCGTGTATGACTACGCTGCTATCAACCGGGTGCAGCAGGCGAACGACATCGTTGACGTGATCGGCGAGCATGTTAGCCTGAAAAGGAAGGGACGCGAATGGCTCGGTCTGTGCCCGTTCCACGAGGACCATAAGCCCAGTCTCTACGTCAACCCGGACAAGCAGATCTATAAGTGTTTTGCCTGCGGTGCGGGCGGCGACGTGCTCAAGTTCGTGCAGATGCGCGAGGGTCTGACGTTTCCTCAGGCCATTGAGCGGCTGGCCGAACGCGCGGGCATCGAATTGCAGCCCGTTCGGCGGATGGCGCCGCAGGGGCCAGGGCAGGCGGAACAGATCGATCCCAACCTGTTGGCGAAGGCCAACAAGTGGGCGATGCAGTTCTTCCAGGATTGTCTGAACGATCCCGAGAAGGGCAAACGGGCCCGGGATTATCTGGCGGAGCGAAGGATCTCTCCGGAGAGCATCAAGGCGTGGCGGCTGGGGCTGGCGCCGAATGCAAGCGATGCGCTGGCGCGAGCGGCGGCCGCCAAGAGGGCTTCACTGCAAGTCCTGCAACAGGCGGGTCTTATCACCAGTCCCAACCAGGACAAGTTCGTCAATCGATTGATGTTCACGATCACCGACGCCACCGGCAGGGTGACTGCGTTTGGCGGCCGGACCTTGGACGGCACCGGCGCCAAGTACGTGAACTCGCCGACGACGGCGCTGTTCGACAAGAGCAATACGCTCTATGGGCTGGAGCAGGCCCGTCACGAGATTGTCAAGACGGGAACTGCCGTCATCGTCGAGGGATATACCGACGTAATCATGGCTCATCAGTTCGGCTGCACGAATGTAGTCGCGACGCTGGGGACGAGCTTCACGGCGGGGCACGGCCGGACGCTCCGCCGGTATGCGAAGAGGGTGGTTCTGCTGTTCGACAGCGATACTGCCGGCATGGCGGCTGCGAATCGGGCTTTGGAGGTGTGTCTGTCGCAGCATCTCGATATCAAGTTGGCCTTTGTCCCCCAGGGCAAGGATCCGTGCGAGTTTCTCCTCGTTGCCGGCAAAGAGGGTCTTGACCGTGTGATCGAGCACGCGGTGGACGTCCTGCAGTTCAAATGGGACAAGCTCTGTAAGACGTTTGCCTCCGGCGATACGCTGGCTGATCGCAAGGCGATCCTGGACGAGTTCCTCCAGGCGATTGCCATCGGGCTTGCCTCGGAGACGTTGTCCATGGCCGAGAGCGGTGCATATGTCCACAAGGTCGCCAGGATCACCGGGCTGAACCCGAAGGACGTCTACGGCGAGCTGGAGCGGCGCAGGCAACGCGTGCCCGCGTCCTCGGCGGGACAGGCCGGTCGGGTCGAGACTCCGCAGGTGGCCGACTGGGGTCAGGGACTCTATGCCGTCGCCCAGAAGGAGGTTCTGGAGGTCTTGCTCAACGAGCCTGGTCTGTTCCGTTCAGCCGAACAGGAGATTACGGAAGACCTGTTCGATGTGCCCATCCTGAATCGAATCGCCAGGGTCTTGTTCGATGTGATTCGGTCCGAGAAGGATTTCACGATCAGTCAGGTGCTTGCCCAGACGGAATCGCCGGAAGTGGCGCAGGGGATTGTCGAATTGCAGCGGATCGGCGAGGGCAAGGGGAACTACCATCCTCGCCTCGTGAGCGCGCTGGCGGTTCTGCGGCGATCCGGGACCGGGATTCCGGGACATGTTCGGACCATGGAACGCCGGATGCCTACGGATTCACCGGAAATTGCGGGCGAACGCCCGGGCCGGCAGAATCCGCACAGCATTGGCCTGACATAGCGACAGATTTGCGTAAACCCTCGTGGCGTGAACAATTACGTGCGCGAGGCCGTACAACGGGTGAATCCAGAACACCAGTAAGGATACCAGTATTCTTGGCTTCACAAGGGTGGTTGGCGATGACTTTTGCAGTTTCACTTTAGTGGAGTCGGTATTGTGGCGAAGAAGGGAATGAAGTCGAAGAAGGCAAGGGATATGAGTCAGACGGAAGTCAAGAGTACGTCCGATACTACCAAGTCCGAGGTCCAGGACCCTGAATTGCTGCTCAAGACGCTGGTCGCGAAAGGCAAGAAGAAGGGGTTCCTGACCTACGAGGAGATCAACGAGGCGCTGCCGGATGACGCAGTCACCGCCAAGCGGCTCGAGAAGCTCATGGGCACGCTCGACGAGATGGGCATTGCACTCGTCGATGAGAGTGACGCCGAAGCCCACGGGGCCGGCAAGGTGGACGAGGACTTCGAAGAAGACGCCGAGTCCGCGGACGAGGAAGAGGAAGCCGACGTAGAAGAGGAAGCCGAAGAGGAGGAGGTACTCGAGAAAGAGTTCGCCGAGAGCGAGGTTTCCCATCGGATCGACGACCCCATTCGCATGTATCTGACCCAGATGGGCCAGATTCCGCTGTTGACTCGTAAGGACGAGATCGCACTGGCTCGCAAGATCGAGATCGCACGGATGGTCTTCCGGCGAAAGATGCTCCAGTGTGACTACTGTGCCCGCAATGCGACGGAGCTGATGCAGCAGGTTTCTGACGGCTCCATGTCCTTCGACCGGACCATCAAGACCGGCACGACCCCCCTGACGACCAAAGGCGTCATCAAGAAGCGGATGACGGAGAACCTCAAGACGGTCGGCGAGCTCCTCGACATCAATCAAAAGCTCTTCAAGAGCATCTGCACCAGCACGGACAAGGCGAAGGTGAGCGGCGACTCCAAGCACCTCCGCAGGAATCGGCGCAAAATTGCGGCCCTGCTGGAGGAGTTGAGCCTGCGGACCAGCCGCATCCAGCCGATGAAGATCAAGCTGCAGGGCGTCTGTGAGAAGATGCGGCAGCTTCAAAAGACGATCGCAACCGGCGTCAACGAGATCATGACGGCCGATGACATTCAGGCCGCCACGCAGGAACTCGCGGGTTTGCAGGAACTGGTCCTGGAAGTGCCCGATCTGTTGGAGAAGAAGCTGCGGGCGATGGAGCGGATCTTCTCGCAGTACGAGGAGGCCAAGCGCACGCTCTCCAGCGCCAACCTGCGTCTGGTCGTTTCGATTGCCAAGAAATACCGCAACCGCGGCCTGAGCTTCCTGGACCTGATCCAGGAGGGCAACACCGGCCTGATGCGGGCGGTCGACAAATACGAGTATCGTCGTGGCTACAAGTTCAGCACGTACGCCACCTGGTGGATTCGCCAGGCCATCACGCGGGCGATTGCCGATCATGCCAGGACCATCCGGATTCCGGTCCACATGATCGAGACGATGAGCCGGATTCGCAGCGCCTCGAAGATCCTGCACCAGGAACTCGGCCGCGAGCCGACCATCGAGGAAATCGCCGGCGAGGTCGGCATGACCGTCCAGGAAACCCGCCGGGTCCTCAATATTTCCAAGCACCCGATCAGCCTGGACCGGCCCATCGGGGACAGCGAGGATTCCTACTTCGGCGATTTCATCGAGGACGACGACATCGATTCCCCGGTAGCCTCCGCGACGCAGGAGATGCTCAAGGAACGCATCGACATGGTCCTCAAGACCCTGTCGTACCGCGAGCGGGAAATCATCAAGCTCCGCTACGGCATCGGCGACGGCTATACGTACACGCTCGAAGAAGTCGGCCGGATCTTCAAGGTCACCCGCGAGCGCGTCCGCCAGGTCGAGGCCAAGGCGATCCGCAAGCTGCAACACCCGGTGCGAGCCCGCAAACTGGAAGGCTTCCTGGACCACAAATCCGCGTAGTCGGTCCTCATACAGCGAATCTTTCGGCCGGAGAGTCCAGAACCTCCGGCCGTTTTTTTTGCCTTCTCTGCCCACATCCAGCGAATCGGATCGCCCTGTGTCAGAAAAATCGATCTTGGCAGAGGCGAACGTCGTCCTGAATTGTTATATTGGTGCGCATCGACTGTGAACACAGGTTGTGAAGCGCCGGTGAACGGGGCGATTGTCGCCCGACGAAGACTGTGAAGAAAAGGAGGACACCATGATCCGACGAATGGCATCATCCACTATGACAGCGATCGTGTTGCTGGCCGTCTGCGCCATGCCCGCCGTGGCCCAGCAGAAACTCGGCGATTTCGTGGCGGACGGGGGGTATGACTGGATCATCGGCAGGTGGGTCGCAACCGGTGACGACGGGAAGATCGAACTGGAGTACAAATGGGCGTTGGACAAGCACATCGTCCTGGCGGAGTTGAAGGTGGGGGACTACAAGTATAGCGGGATCATCATGCTGGACCCGGACAGTAGTGGGGTTATCGAGGCGGGAGCCGACAACAAGGGCGGCACCGTGAAAGGCGACTGGACGGACGAGGGCGGCGACCTCGTCTATCGTCTCCAGCACACGGGAACGAATGGAGCTGTGATGAAGGCCCACACGGTGTACTCGAAGGTGGACGCAGACAGCATCACCATCGCGATGTACGGCGTGGACAGCAGCGGCTACCGCAATTCCGAGCCCATGAGCAAGCTCACATACAAACGTCAACCGGCTTCCGCCGCGACCGTCGCTGCAACGTCGGAACCGACTGCCCAGACCTCCGACCACCAGACGCTGGGTGATCTCGTCGCTCAGGGCGGCTATGAGTGGATGGCCGGCAAGTGGCTCGCGACCGACGGCGACCAGAAGTACGAGCTGGAGCACAAGTGGGCGCTCGGCAAGCACGTCGTGCTCGTGGACCTGAAGGCAGGCGACTTCTCCTACCACGGCATGATCCTGCTCAACCCTGCGTGGCAGGAGATCTTCCAGGTCGGCGCCGACAACATGGGCGGCATCTGGAAGGGCACCTGGGACCAGAGCTACGAGGGCGCTACGCACAGGATCGAGTACACCCAGCCTTACGCGACGGTCCGGCAGATGGAGCACGTTTATGTCCAGGACAGCGACGACGCGTTCAAGGTGAAGGAGTACGCCGTGACCTCGGGCTCTCGGGCCTCCCAGCCTGGGCGCACGCTCACCTTTAACCGTCAGAAGACTCCCGCCGGCGGCAAGTAGAGACAATCTGCCGAAAGAAACGAAAGAAGACGCAGGAAGGGTCCTGAGGCAATCTGCAGGACCCTTCTTTCTTTTGTCTGTTCTTTTGTTTCTTTCGGCTATTGTGGATTCAGTTGCCATCGAAGGGCGCACTATGCAGGTCGGCTTCAGAAGCGGATCCGTCCGCCGATCATAAAGATGGGGCCGCCGAGGTCGAAGTCGTTGTCTTCTTTCTCGATGTCGTACTGGAACTCAAGGAGCAGTTCGCCGTTGTCGCCGAGTGGGAATGTCACGCCGGCCATGATGAAGGGGAAGAAGCCTTCGGCCGGTGTGTCGTGGCCCTCATACTCGTCGGTGTACGTGTGGTACACGTCGGGGAACACCGGGTCCTGGATCGTGTCGCTGAGCGTGTCTCGCCACGCGTCGAGGAGCCAGAAGTAGCCGATTCCCGCGCCAAGGTAGGGACGGATCTCGCTGGCGCTGCCCAGCGGGTACAGCCGGGCGGCGAAGCGAACGTCGAGGAGGGACAGGGTGTCTCTGTAGGTGTCCTCCATGTAGACGTCGTCCACGTAGTCGGTGTAGGTCTCCCGATGTGTGCCGAGCGGCGAGCCGCCGAAGGCGAAGGCCAGATCGACGTGCTCGTCGAAGAACCTCGCGGTGGAAAGCTCCACCTCGACTCTCAAACGGGTCGTGTCGTCCTGATCGATGGGGTCTTCGAGGGTCTGGGCGCCGACCTTGAACGCCAGTCCCGGGCCGGACGCGGCCTGGCTACAGGCGGACCACGCCAGCGCGATTCCGATCAGGCAGAGGCCATGTGCGAGTGGCGTGCGGCGATGACGATGCTGACCTGGCGTACTCCGTGCTGGACTTGAGGTTGTTGCAGGGCCCACTGCGTGGATAGAGTCTGTGCGCATCATGTTCAGGGTCTCCTCACGGTTTCAATGACTTTGTGCCGAAGATTCCGGCTCTCCGGCTCCACCTATAGAAGGCACGCCGGCGTGAGTCGGTAACGCGGAACCGCGCGTGATGCTTGCGAGGGCAGCGGCTTCGGCTACTTGATTTCCGGCGATACGACTGTCTCCGCCGGCCGGGCGTCCAGGCAGGCGACGAGGAAGCGGATGCCGGACTGGGCGTCATCCGAGAGACGTTGGACCTCGGTTGTCAGAGGTGTTTCGAGCATGTGTGCCCAGGCGCCTGGCAGTTCCATGCGAGGAGTGGGGGCTGTATGCGCAGGGGGCGTCGGCGATTCAATGTGGCGGCTTGGGACGACGAACAGAACGACCACGGCGAGGCAGGCCGCCGCGGCGATTGCGGACCATGCCGGTCTTGCCGGGGGTCTGCGTTGTGCATGGGGTAGGCTCGCCGGGACCTCCCAAGCGAACTGCCTGGAGGTCGCAGGCAGAGCAGCCGCTTCGGCCCGCAGGTTCTTGCCCAGGGTCCGGCAGGTTCGATGGAACTGGCGGCAATTCGCGCATCGCAGGGCGTGCCACCGGGTGATCGTCCCGATATGCCCGTCCGAGTCGGCAGCGTTCGAGATCATGAATCGAAAGAACCAGCAGAACATCGCGTCTCTCCTGACTTCAGTCGTGCCTCACAAGTCCACGTCGTTCAGACGCCGCGCAAGGTTCACTCGGGCGCGATAGAGGAGCACTTTCACACACACCTGGGACTTGCCCATCACGCGTGCGATTTCCTTGATGGGCAAATCCTCGGCATACTTCAGCCACAGCGACCGGTACTGTCCCTCCGGCAACTGTGCAGCCATGGTCCACAATCTCTCCCGTTGTTCCTGCCTTCCGACCGCCTCATCGCATGCGGGAGCTTCCGTATCCAGGCAGACGCAGTCGGGCCGTCGCCTGCGATAGTGACTGGCCGCCGCACGTGCGGCGATCGTGAACAACCAGGTCGAGAACCGCCGGGATTCGTCATATCTCGACAGGTTCCGGTAGGCCTTCAGGAGGGTATCCTGCACGAGGTCTTCGGCCTCATGCAGGTTGTGTGTCCGTCGTCGCAGGAACGCCTGGAGCCTGGGGGCATAGCGATGGACAAGCTCCGCGAACGATGCCTGGCAGCCTCGTCCCGCCCGCCAGGCCAGTCTCTCGGAGGTCAGCTCGTGCAGCGCGTGGCTGCCGCCGGCAACGTCGCGGCCGACTACGGCTGGTTCTGCTTTTGCCCTTGTTGCTCCCATTGCTCTTTCAGGAACTGGAACATCGATTGGGTGGCGGCCTCGAATCGGACTTGGGTAGTCTTGTCGGCGCAGGATACATTCAGGCCTTTGGCCAACTCGGCCATTCGGGGCCGTTCGTTGCCGCTCAACTGAGCCATTGCGACGATGCCCTCAAGCAACTTCGTCATGTTCTGGGCCACCTCGGCAGATTGGGCTTGCAGGCTCAATTCGCCGAAGACTTTGTCGGCGCTTTCGCCGATCGCGAGCGAAAGCGAGTCGGTCTGTTGCAGCAGCGCTGCCTGCGGGTTCTGGCCGACCATGTCGCCGACGCCCGCGGCCGCAATCACGGCGAACACGGCGCCATGCCCCTGGGGAATCTGGTTGAGCAGGCCGGCGGATGTGCCTGTCGCTTGACCCTTCATCGTGTCCACAGCCTGCTTCACGGCCTCCAGGCCGCTGCCGATCACGACCCGATTGCCGTCGCAGATGCTTCCGTACATCATCTGATTGTCCGCCTGTCCGCCCGCCGCCTGGTCGCCTGGCTTGGGCTCCTGCTGCCAGCGATGCACCGTCGCACCTTTGTACGGGATCTCCTGGTACTGCGGGTTCAATCGCACGACCGCCAGGAGCTTCTGGGGGTCGAATTGCCCTTCGAATACGGCCACTGCGTTGTCGCGATCCTGCCCGTTGCCGTAGACGGTCACGTCGCGGATGTCGCGAAGCGGGTTGAACGAAAAGATGGTTTCGAAGCTCTGGAGCTTCTCCCCAACACCCTGGCTCTGTAACTCGGCCAGGATCAGTTTGCCGATGCCGGAGCTGCGGAACGCCTCCAGATCGATGTGAGCTACCCAGTTGGCCGCCGGACCGATCTCGCTCTTCTGCAGCGGCGCCGCGAGCGTCGGGGTTGCGGCCAGACACAGGGTCGTCATGAGGACTGTGATTGATGTCCGTCTATCCATGATCCGTTCCTTTCGTCATTCTACAGGATTGCCTGCTGTGAGGCCACACGGAAACGCCACGAAGCTGTTTCCTGCCCGTTGAATCCGGCATCCACCTTCTTCTACGTGGGCTGGAGCGGGAAGGTTACACGCCGGTTCTCCGAACCAGGTGGACTTCCGGCCTGGGAGGAACGATGGCGAAATGTCCGGGATGTGGTATGATCCGAATAGTGCTCCGGCTTGGGGCAGAAAGGGGATGGATCATGGCTCGACGGTTGGGGCGAAGAGGATTTCTCGGGGCTGCTGTGGCGGCGTTGCTTGGCTCCCGTTCGGTGCGGGCGCAAAGTGCCGGCAATGAGGACCGACGGGAGGTCCGACTGGAACTTCTCCGGCCCCGCGAGATCGAGGAGGCGCGGGCCGCATGTGCGACGATCTTCCAGCCGCTGGGGACGATTGAATGGCACGGCGTCCACAACGTGGTGGGCGTCGATGCGGTCAAGGCCCACGCATTGTGTAGTCTCGCGGCCCAGAAGGGCGGAGGAGTCGTTTCGCCCGCGCTGTACGGAGGTGTTGGCGGCCTGAGTGAACCGCATACGTTCATCATGGACCCCGAGGACAGTGTCTTCTCCAGGCTCCTGCGTCCTTGGCTGGAACAGCTTTGTCGGGAGATGGCCCGCGACGGATATCGCGCGATCATCATCCTCACCGGCCACTACGGCGCCGCCCAGCAGATCGTCGTTCGCGAGACCGCAGTCCGCATGAGCCGGGCCTTGGGCGTCGCTGTGCTCGGGACGCCGGAGTACTGGCTTGCGATGGATGTGGGCTACCTGGGCGACCACGCTGCCTGGGGCGAGACTTCGCTGATGATGCACCTGTTCCCCGACACGGTGGACCTGTCGCGGCTGGGGAGTCCGCCCTATCAGGGTGTCGGCGGGCGAGACCCGAAAGAGTCCTCCGCCGAGGATGGTCGCACGATGACCGAGACCATCGTCTCGCGGCTGGCGACCCTCGCGCAGAAGATGCCCACGTGGAGCCATGAGACACTGGACCGTTTTGTCGAAGCGGAGGCAGCGCTTGTCGCGAGACAACTCACGGCTCCACGAGGCAAGGATGCCGTCTGGACGGCTTGGCGCAATGTCGGTGTCATGCGGGACTACGGCAGGCTGCTGGCCGAGGAACGATTCGACGAAATCAAGGACGCCATCGCCAGGCTGTAGCACTGCACGACCGGCCTATCTTCACAGACGGTTCATGGAGCCACGTTCAGGCCCAGTGCGGCGATCGCCTCGGGCCCTTGCTTGTCGCCCTTGTCGTACCCAAGCCACGCGGCCGCGACCTCCCCATCGCGATCGATGATGTAGTTTACCGGCGCCGCCGTGGCGCCGTAGGTGAAGAACGCGGTCTTGACCGCCTCGTCCGAGGAGTCGACGATACAGGGAAACGTCGCCGAATGCTCGCGGAGGAAATCCGTGGCGCTCTTCACATCGTCGACGAAGTCGAATCCCAGGACGACGAGCCCCTTGTTCGCGTATTCTTCGTACAGCTTCTGTAGATAGGGGATCTCCTCGCGACACGGCGGGCACTGCACCCGCCAGAAGGTCAGCCAGACGATCTTTCCACGCCAGGCGGACAGGGCGATTGGCTGCCCATCGAGGGACTTGAACCTGAAATCCGGGGCTGTTCGGCCGGGCTTGAGAAGCTTGTCTTCGGGCGCAGGGGGCTGCCATTGCCGCCAGCCTTCGGGTGGTCTCCAGGTGAATTGTTCCGCCGGTATTTCGGCATTGAGCGTCACTCGGGACCACTGCTCCTCACTGACGTGATCCTCGTCCCCCACGCCACGTATGACTCGCCTGATCCTGCGTGGCAACCCGTCCTGCTGTGAAATCCAGAGATAGCAGCTCTTCCCATGGTCCAGGTAGCTGATCTCGACAAGGCGGCAATCCTCATCCCCCACCTTCTCGACGCCCATCCCTCGTATCCAGTCGATAAACGGCTCAAGGCTGCATTCCACTCCAAAGAACCGGGAGGGATCGACCGGTGGGAAGACGTTGCTCTTCTTCATGACCGTCGAATAGCGGATGGAGTATTTGCCTGGGGGAGTGGGTTCCTGCATATAGACATCGAAACGAGTCTGCGCATGGCGGGCTTCATCCTCGCCACCGAAGTACGGCCGGCCATTCGGCCAATAGCTCCACGCGTGTTGGCCGTCTCCGATGACGATCCCGCGAAAACGGTCGTCATCCCCGAGTCTCGTCTCCAGGCGGAAATAGTTGGGCTTCTTCAGCCAGACCTTGTACGTGCCGTGATTGACGGCTTCCTGTGTCCCCTGCCCCGTGTGGTAGGAACTCTCATAGTACAGGGTTACGGCATCCCGCATGCTCCGGATCATCCTCTCATACAGAGCCCGTGCCTCAGGGTCGTCTACCGAGGCGCCCTCTGCGACCGCTTGTCTCTCGGCGGGCGAGCCGGATGCGATTGTTGCGGCTGTGCACAGTACGATCCACGTCCAGGTTGTTTTCTTTCGCATGATCGGCTCCTTTCGCGTAATCGCTGACTCGGAGGAACTCGAGAGCCCGAGACTCTCAATCTCGGTGCAGCGAGAACTGTCGCCTGGTCAGAATGGCGATGCCGGCCAGCGCGTACGCCGTCGTCAAGATCAGGCAGTGGACCGTGCAGGCCAGGCTCTTGACGAAGCCGAGTTTTCCGACGCTCAGGCTGTACTTGCCGTAGTCCCCTTTGGCCAGGTCGTGTATCAGCCCGAACGGCAGACCCGCAAAGCGGATGACGTTCCTGACCATTGCGGCCGCTCCCTGCTCGAGCCAGTAGCCCCACAGAACATCGACCAGAAGGTAGATCGCGGCGGCGCCGAGGAGCACCAGCAGGGAATTGTACGATCTCGGAACCACGATGGATACGGTGGTGGCCAGAGCGGCACAGGCATTGAACAGCAGCCACGTCGAGAACAGCCACAAGCCCAGGCTGTTCGGCGTCCCTTTGCCGAAGAGCATATCGAGGAGGAACACGGCCCCGCCGGCGATGAGGATGCTCGCGGCCCCCTGCAGGGATAACCCGAGCAGGCGGTAGAGGTACAGCGTCCCGGGCCAGAAGGGCTTGGTCACGAGTGTGCAGATCCGCCCGGAGGCCATGTCGTCGCCGAAGATGCCGGCGCTGAGGGCCAGGGGCAGGAAGAAACCACCCCAGATGTAGATGAATTCCCCGACCTCCATCTCCGTCGGCAGGAACAACAGCCAGAACATGCCGTAGACTGCAAACCAGATCATGTGTACGGCCAGGACGAAGGTCTTGCGAAAGAGCGTTTCTCTCATCAATTCGTACGCTCGCAGCACCGGCGTCTTCTTTCTCTCTTTGCCAGACACGTCATTCCTCCACGTTCAGGCCCGCCTTTTTCAACGCGGCCAGGGCCCTTGGGTGGCCTTCCTCATAGCCGTACCATGCATCCACGACCTTGCCTTCGCGGTCGATGATGTAGCTCACCGGCACGCCGCCGTCCGCCTTGTAGCCCTTGTCGAGCACCTTCCAGGCGATCCGGCTGACCTCGCGGATGTTCGGGAACGTCACCCCGTTCTCCCGCAGCAGGCTTTTCGTGATGCCTTTGTTGTCGATGCAGTTGAAGCCGAGGACCACCAGGCCCTGATCCTTGTACTTCTCGTACAGTTTCTGGAGATGACACATCTCCTCGCGGCAAGCGGGTCAGCCAGACCTCCAGATGTAGAGCCAGACAATCTCGTTGCGAAAGTCAGAGAGCTTGATCCTGCCGCCGGCCATGGAGCGCAGCGCGAACTGCGGGGCCTCCGTGCCGGGCTTGAGGAGCTTGTCCGCCGGATCGGGGTCCACCCACACGCGCCAGCCTTCCGGCGGCGACCAGACGAACTTGTCCTGGGGAATCTCCGCGTCGAGGGTCACCTGGGACCATTCCTCGACGTCGACGGACGTTCCGAATCCTCGGATGATCTGTTTGGCTCTCCTCGGCAGATAATCCTCCTTCGAGAGCCAGAAGTACCAGGTCCGCTGGGCGTTCATGATGCTCACTTCGATCACGTCGCACAGTTCGTCCTGGACCGTGTCTGTGCCCCTGTTGGCGATGCCGTCGATGTAGGGCTGGAGCGAGTCGGTATAGCCATGGAAGGTGCTCGGATCGATGAAGGGCATGTGCATGCCTCGTCCGAGCGAACCTACGTCGTGGCCGATGGAGTGTTTTCCCTGCGGAGTGTGCCGGGTCATGTAGAAGCTCGACCACTGCTCTCGCGGGATGTTCGTGTCCTCCACGTCGATGCGAGGACAATCCCCCGGCCAGAAAATCCATGAGTCGTTCCCGTCACACACCAGGGTCCCGGTCTTCTCGCCTCGGGTGTCGATTGCTTCCACCCGGAAGTGGTTCGGCTTCTTCAGCCAGAGGAGGTAGTGTCTGGCCTTCTCTCCCGGACTGCTCGATGAGAGCTTGTACGACAGGGTCTTGGCCTCGCGCATCGTGGCAATCATCTGGTCGTAGAGCGCGTGGGCTGCGGGCTCGTCCTTGACGACGCAGTCGGAGCGCCACCGCCCCGCAGATGGCCGGAGGGTGTAGATGGCCCAACTCTCCACGGCCAGCACGGGCACCAGGATCGCGATCCATACACGGGTTCTCTTACTGATCTTCATGGATTATGCCTCTCAATCCCGTTCCGACAGGAACTGTCGCCTGGTGAAAAGGAAGACACCGGCCGCACCGTACAGAGTCGCCAGCAGCAGGCTGTGGGCCACACACGCGACCGCCACCGGGATCTTCCAGCCTCCGACGGTCAGGCTCTCCTTCGCGTAGAGACCCCGGCTCATGTTGTCCAACAGCTTGAATGGAGGGAAAGGATACCGGAAGAAGCCTTCCACGATCGGTGCGATGGCGTGATTCCGAAATTGCCACATCAGCATCGCGGCTATGATCATGATCGTGATCGTGGCCACGAACATCAACAGTGCATTGTGGGCGCGCTTGACCACGACGGACAGGGATGCGGACAACGCTGCAAAGGTGTTGAACAGCAGCCAGCACGACAGGAGCCACCGGTCCAATCCGACCATCGTGCTTCGTCCGGTCACGGTGTGCAGCACGAAGACGACGCCGGCGGCCAGGACGAAGTGCACCGCGCCCTGAAGAGACAATCCCAGCAGCCGGTAGATGAAAAGCTTGCCCGGCCAGAAGGGTTTCGTCACCAGCACGCAGATTCGCCCGGAGGTGATGTCGTCGCCGAGGATTCCGCCGCTGAGCGCCAGGGGCAGCAGGAAACCGCCCCAGAGGAGCACGAAATGCCCATATTCCTCCGGGTCCGGCAGGAACAGCCACCAGAAGATGCCGTAGAGCGCCAGCCAGATGACGTGCACCATCCAGACGTAGCCCCGTCGGAAGAACGTTTCCTTCATCAGTTCCCAGGCTCTCATCGGCTATGCCTCCTCATTGCACAGACGCAGGAACGTCTCTTCGATATCCTCTCTTCGGAGGGCCACGCTGGTGATCCGTGCGCCGCTTTGGACGAGGCAGGTCACAAGGTCGGGGACCTGGGCCGGATCGCTCACGGCGATGGTCAGCTCCGTCTCCGATGCGTCGAGCACCTGCCATGTCTGGGGCACCGTCTCCGCGATCCGGCAGCCTTCGGATACGAGTCCCACGTGCAGGCGGCCCGCCTGGCCGGGGCCGACCTTATCCCCAATCGTGATGATCCGGCCGTGGTGCATGAACAGGTAGTCGCAGGTCAGCTTCTCCAGTTCGCCCAGGCGATGGGAGCTGATGACGACGGCGGTGCCTGCGTCGCGCAACTGCTTGAGGAGGTCCCGCAACTGGATGATGCCGACCGGGTCCAGGCCGTTGCTCGGCTCGTCGAGCAGGAGCACATGTGGATCGTTCATGATCGCGATGGCCAGGGCCAGCCGCTGCTTCATGCCCTGGGAGAAGTCGGAGCAGGGCCGGTCGATGAACTCCTGCATCTGCAACTGCTGAACCGATTTGTCCACCTGCGAAGCAATGGCCCGACGAGACAGGCCGAGCAGGGCTCCGTGATATCGCAGGGTGGCCCGTGCGGAATAGGTGCCGAGAAACGCCGGATGTTCGGCCATGTATCCCAGGCCGTCCTTGGCCTTCACGGATCGGGCCGGGTGTCCACAGACGGCGACCTGGCCCTCCGTGGGGAAGATCAGTCCGGCGATCAGGTTCAGCAGCGTGGATTTCCCGGCTCCATTGGGGCCGATCAGACCGACGATCTGGCCCTTGCGGACTGTCAGGGAGACCTCCCGCAACGCACAGACGGCTTTCACCCGGCTGGTCAACAGCCTCTTGTAGACTTTCGTCAATTGTGTGCATTCCACGACTGGTGTGCACACGTCCTGGTTGAGAGGTTTGCCTGGATCGGTTTGCACGAACACTGTCTACCTCCTATTCTCTCGCTCGAACTCCATCCCCGAACGACTCCGCTGATCTTGCCGGCTATCCTTCGTCGGCTTTCACAGCAGGCTGAAGCTCGGGGTCTGGGAACAGCCAGACCTGATCGTACTCAACGGGCTTTCGGCGCGGGTCCGAATCCGTCCGTCGCTGCTGCGGGGTTCCGCCGTTGTCCTTCAGGTCCTCGCCGACACTGTAGACGGCGAATCCTTCGCCCTGGGCGCGGTAGAGCAGCGGCTTGTCCGTGTACGGGTCGATCATCCCTTCCAAGCCCAGCGCGTCGAGCATTTCCGGGAATGCGCCGTGGGCCTGTTTGTATTGCAGCAACGCCAAACCGGCTCGGCTTATCTTCAGATCCCCCGAAAACCGGCAGTAGTACCACTTGTCGTTGCCCCCCCAGCCGGTCAGCAAGCCGGTCAGGAAGTTCCAGTGCGACATTTGCATGAACTGCTCGATCTCCTTCCTGTCTCGGTAGGGGCCCTGGAGCACCTGCACGCGTTTCCTCATCACGTGCAGATAGGCCGCATGGTCTGCAACGAACCTCGGTCTGAACGCGACCACGGTGAACCATGCCCGATAGATGGCCTTCAGGAGGGCCAGGGGAATGACATCCTCGCCGCTGTGTTCCTTCCACAGGATTCTGTCCAACTCCCCCCTGGGCAGATTGAAGAACCACTCCCCGATCAGCAGACGCTCTCCATCGATGGCGCGAATGAGCGGGTCGATGCCTTCCTGTTGCTTCAAGAGGTCGCTGATTGCCCGGCAGTGTTCCGGTTCCGGCGGGGCGGTCTCGCAGAGCTGCCGCATCATGCGAGATGCCCGAAGGGCGAGACCCAGACGGGCGAACTGTGTATCCGACGAGGGATCGGAACGCAGCGAATCGGCGAACCGCAGTTGTGTCAAAACCAGCTCCCATGCCGCGGCCGGATTGCCTGCC
This sequence comes from Phycisphaerales bacterium, assembly GCA_039683175.1. GTDB lineage: Bacteria > Planctomycetota > Phycisphaerae > Sedimentisphaerales > Anaerobacaceae > PLanc-01. Next base: position 12,265 of record JBDKRX010000015.1, on the reverse strand, counting down.
TGAGCCTCGTAGTTGGCCCTGGCCATCATGATGGATCCCAGGCGCCTCAGGTCATCCAGAAAGGGGGTGTCCAATAGGTCCAGAACGTTGTCGTTGTTGTGCTCGATCTGGCATGCCGGCCGGCGTGTCCCCTGTTCGATGAGCGACAAAGCGTTGGTCACCACCTCGTGACCGAGCCATTTCTTCTCGGCCTCCTTTCTGACTGCATCTGCATGGGCGGTGAGGCTTTCGAACAGGCTTTTTTCCCCAGCGGGCTGCCCTTTGAGCATCAGGATGGCGCTCTGATAGAGCACCGCCGCGTTCTCGGAATCGGGAACCTTGGGCGGCATGATGTCCGCCGTCCGCATGGGCCGGCCATCCGCTTCGAGGGCGGCGTAGGCCCGCCGGAGCTTGACCGTCGCACGGGCCATCAAGCCGGCGTAGGCTATGCCCAGTGCGACGATGACTATGCCCAGCGCCGTCAATATTCTCCTGGATCTCTTGCCCATGTGTCTCCTTCACGGTGTGTGTCTACACGTGCCAAGGGGAGTTCGATCCGCCCGGCAACAGACCACTCTTGATCCCCGCCGGGTCTGACTCGTCGGCTTCATCGAGTCTCTGTTCGATCTCCTGGAGCATTTCTCGCATTCTCTCGGCGGAGTCGATCACGGCCAGGGGGTCTCTCTCCGACGCGCGACGGACCGCCACCAGGTGCTGCACGAATGGATCACGCGGCACGTCCCACGTCTCGCCGGCACTGGCGACCGGCACTCGGGCGACAACGGGTTGGTCGGCTTGCCATCGGCCGACGGCGTGATCACTGAAGAAGTTGGTGGACGAGACGATCACGATGGCGGCTGCCGCCGACATGGCCAGCCGCCGAAGCGGAATCTGCCACGGGACCTCGGCGGGAGTCTCCTTCCACGCTTTCCGGGCGGCGTGCATGACCCGCTCCCGCAGTTCGTCCGACGGTTCCAGCGGCCGGGCCCGCTTCAGGAGTCGCTCGGCCTTGTCGTACTGTTTGTCTGTTGTGCTCATGATTCGGTATCCTTCAGCAGGTCTCTGAGCTTCTCCATGGCGTAGCGATACCGGCTTGCTACGGTGTTGAGAGAGAGCTCGAACATCCCGGCGATCTCCCGGAACGTCTTGTCCCTGTACACCTTCAAAACCACGATCTCCCTCTGTGCCCGGGGCAACTGAGCCATCGCCGTCTGCAACTCGTCGGCAAGCTCGGTCGCGTTTTCGTGGGCGTTTGCAGCCACCAGCCACGAGTCAGCCTGTGCGTCGTGGTCCGCCTTGCACCGTCGTTTTCGCAAGAAACCTGCGACTTCGTTTCTGGCAATCCCGAACACGTAGGCGTCCAGGCAATCGGCCTTTGCCAGATATCGGCGTTTGCCGACGATTCGGACGAAGACCGCCTGAAGCACGTCCTCGGCGTCGTGCCTCGAACCCAGGGTCGCCTGAAGAAAGGCGAACAGATCGCGAGCATATCGGTCCCAGATCATCTCCGCCGCGACCGGGTCATCCCGAGCGAGGGCCGCTCGTATCGGATCTTCAGACGAAAGCTTGTCCAAAGCAACAACCCTTGGGCACTCGTGTCAATTCACAGATAGAGACGGCGTATCCGCCTCTGTTTTGTCTACCGGGTGCGAATTATTGCCAGACCTTGAGTCGTTCGGCCCGTTTCTGGAAGCTCTGTGCCATCGACCGCGTCCGGGCCTTCAGCAGGAGGCGTCGGCCCTCCGGGGTCCGCGTGTAGATCAGGTCCGCCGAGCCCACCCGGATCGACCATGTCTTGCGGAAGAACTCCGCGGATTCCTTGTTCTTGCCCAGGGCCCTGGGTACCGCGTGGTAGTCCTTTCGCGTGAACCATCCCAAGGGGGACTTGCGGAGCAGCACGTAGCGGGGGTCCTCGACCGGGCCCAGCAGTTCCTGCAGGGCTTCGAGGAAGATCGACCGCTCCCGCGTCGTCCCACCCTGGAGCGAGCAGGACACAAACCCATAGTCGAGACGGCGCGTGATCACGCGCAGAGGCGTGACGCTGGTCTCGATCAGCTCCGCCTGTGCCATCGACTTGAGCACGGTCTTGCCGATCTGCTTCATGCTCGATGCGACCGGACCGTGCCAGAGCAGTAGCCACAGGGCCTTGATACATTTCGGCAAGGCGGCGATCGCGGCCAGTGCTGAAGCGACTGCGAGGACGATCAGAAAGCCGCGCAGTGTCATATCCTTGGAGTTTCCGTCCGCGGACTGGATCAGCAGGGAGAACACGGATACTCCCCAGAACCACGCTTGCCACATCAGCGCCAAGATGGTGTTTCGGAAGATGAAGTCCCTGGGCAGAGCCAACACGGATACCGCCACCTGCTCCGTCATGTCGGCGGCCTCGACGGGGCCCAGGGCTCGTTCCCAATCACCGATGAGTCCCGCCCGGTCGCAGGCCCGCTGCCTCATCACTGCGTTGATGTGTTCCATCCGCTGGGTCGTGTAGGGCGGCTGGCCCAGGCCGAGACGCCCCAGGCCGCTCTCGATTCGAGGGGCCGTGAACGAGACGCCGACGAACGACTTGAATCGTCTCGCGAGGGTCTCCATGTCCTCGTTGAGCTGCGATGCGTCCTGTTCCTGGCAGACGAGGTGCCAGATGTTCGCGGTCTTGAGCGGGTTGCTCTCCTGCGTGCGGATGGCCCGGCCTCGCATCTGGTTCGAGAGCATGTACGAGCCGACGAAGCTGGCCAGGATCAGCGAGTTCACCGAGGGAGCATCCCAACCCTCGCCCAGCAGGGAAGTGGTCCCGACGAGGACCTGGATGCCGCCCCGGTTGAAGAGGGCGGTGACGAGCGCAACCATCTTGTGCTTGTCCGCCCCACGAATCGTGACCTCGCAGAACCGGGGATCGTGGGGCAGAGACTTGAAAGCGATATCGGCCGGGTCGATGCCCAGTCCCGGTCCGGCGGCTCGCAACAGTTCGCACGAATCGCAGGGGATCACCGTCAGAGTGCCGGTGAGGATGCCGAGCTTCGCGATGCCCGCCTCGCTGCGGCGGACCTGCTCGAAGATCGGCACCACGCCAAGTTGCTTGACCGGCTTGACGTCGGTCTCATCCTTCGGGAAGTCGGCCCGACGGATGAAGTCGGTGAGGATCACCATCCGCAGGTCCGGCCCGAGAGCGTTGCTCTCCAGTTGGACGATGTCGTCGATACTCTTGAGCTTCGACGCGCTGCGGATCAGGAGCTTGGCGATCTTCGTGGCGTTCTGCAGGCCGACCTCTCGCCTGTCCACCACGCCGATTCGCCTGGCGTCACGGAGGATGCGATGAAGCAGGTCCTTGTGGGCCTCGAAGGATTTGGCGTGTGTGAACAGGCAGCCGGCCAGCAGGGTCTGGAGCCACTCCATATCGAGCTTGGGGCATTTCCTGGGCGACAGGCCGATGATGTGGAGCAGTCTGCGGGGCGGGGACCGGCGGACGTGGTTCAAGAAGACCGCGATGCTCGAATAGAACGCCGGATCGTCGAGAATCTCCTCGACACAGGTCTGTGGCTGCGCAACGCATGAATGGCCTTCGAGCGCGCCGATGAACTCCTCGTTTGTGTAGAGGCTACCGACAAACGCATCGACTTCTTTGCGGAACTCGCGAATCTCCTGCTGCTCGGCCTGCAATGGCCCGGACATGTAGACATAATCCTGATGTGGACAAAGGTTTTTCTGGGCCACCAACTCGGGGACGGAGATCTCCGAATCGATGGGTCCGCACAGGCCGACGTACCTTTCCCACTCGAACGGCGAGACGTCGAACGGAGGCGTAGCGGTCAACGCCACGACCGTGGGCTTGCCCAAGTGCTTCTTGAGGTCGGCCAGGCACTTCCACCATTCGTTTCGCAGATGGTGGGCCTCATCAAGGACGAGCGTCTGCACGCCCAGCTCCCGCAGCTTGTCTCGGGTGCGCGCACCCCCTTGTTCTCTGTACGCGCTGTGCAGTCCCTGGTACGTGGACGCCGTGAGGAATTGAGGAGTCCTGATATCCTTGGACATCCAGTCGGGCGTGCTCCGTTGACCGCTCATGAACAGGCCGACGAATCGATCCACCCATTGGTCGCGAATCGCGACGGTGGGGGCCAGGATCAGCGTGGGCCGGTTCAGTCGCCGCATGACCTCCAGACCGAGTACGGTCTTGCCCGATCCCGGCGCCGCGATGATGTGCAGGTGGTTGTCGTCCAGATGGTTCTCCAACTCTGCGAGCACACGCTGCTGGTAGCTGCGCCAGGGTTTGCGGAACTGAATGCCGGCAGGGAAGGTGTCCATTGGGTTTCAACTCCGCCAGATGCGCCAGTACGCGTACCCCAATCCGGCCTGCAATAGGAAGATGGGCACCAGAACCAGGCGAAACGCGAGCTTACGTGTCTTGTGTCGGAACAACTCCTGCCCCACGAGCGCGGCGGGACTGCCCCCGAATAGGGCGACGAGGTGCAGGACCGCCTCCGGAGCACGAGTGCCGCCGTTTCTCGCCTGTCGCTTGTCGTATCCATATGACAGCAGGGTGATCGCGTTGACGCCGATCAGGCCGGCGTACAACGGCGGCAACCCCAGCCGCCACAGGAGCAGGGCCAGTCCTGCTGTCGCACAAAGCACGACGCCGACGACTCGTTTTATGAAACTGTGTCTGGGCATAGCAATTCGAGTCACAGTAGGCCAGTCCCGCCGCGGCTTGTCAACATGTAAACGCCCGACAGGATCGAGTGGCCCGATGATGGATGGTATGCTATGCTGTCGCTGGTTGTCTGAAAGGGGAGATCATGGTTTCGAACTGGGCATTGTCGCTTGTGTTGGCAGTCATGGCCGTCGGCGGCGGGGATGTCGTCGGCGCTGCGGGGGCTTTCGATCTGGCGCAGGAGTTCACGAATCCGCCATTGTCGGTACGGCCCTCGGTGTATTGGTCGTGGGTCAACGGGCTCACGGACAAACGCCGGATGACGCGCGAGCTGGAGGAACTCAAGGCCAAGGGGATCGGCGGGCTGTACATCTTCGACATTGGGGCGCAGGACCCGCAGAAGATCGTGCCCGCCGGTCCGGCGTTCATGGGACCCGAGTCGGTGGATGCCATCGGGCATACCGTGCGCGAGGCGACGCGCCTGGGTCTGGAGGTCGGATTGGTCACGTCGAGCAGTTGGAACTGCGGCGGCCCGTGGGTGCCGCCGGAATATGCGAGCATGGGACTCTATCACTGCCGAAGGGTGGTGACAGGGCCAACTCGGCTCTCTGAGGTTTTGCCCATGCCGGAACTGCCCAAGAACGCGCCTCGCAGTCCCGATGGCCGGGCGGCATTCGTGCGGGACGTCGCCATCCTCGCCCTTCCTGGCGAAGGAAAGGTGGTCAAAGACCCGAACAGGATCATCAACCTGACGGGACAAGTCGACGAAAGCGGCCGACTGGACTGGGACGTGCCGGCGGGGGAGTGGACCATCCTGCGGTTCGTCTGCGCCAATACAGGACTGGCGCTGCGGCTGCCCAGTCCGAATTCCGGCGGGCTGGCCATCGACCACTTCAATCCCGCGGCCACGCGGTTTCACTTCGAATACCTGCTCGGCAGACTGCACAAGGAGCTTGGCGACTTTCGCGGCACTGCGTTGAAGCAGTTGTACGTGTGCAGCTATGAGCTGAGCGGCTCGACCTGGACGCCCGATTTTCTCGCGGAGTTCGAGTTTTGGCGCGGTTATGACATGACGAAGTACCTGCCCGTCTTGGCCGGCTGGGTAGTGGGCAGTCGCGAGATCACGGACCGATTCGATTATGACTACCGCAAGACCCTCGGTGACCTGCTTGTCCATGCCTTCTATGAAACCGCAACCGAGATCTCGAACAAGCACGGCCTTCAGCTCTGTGCCGAGGCCGGGGGACCGGGGCCGCCGCTGCACCAGGTGCCCGTCAGTGCGCTCGACGCCCTCGGCGCTGTGGACATCCCGCGCGGCGAATTCTGGAAGGACCACGATGTCTGGGTCGTCAAGGAGACCGCCTGTGCCTCGCATATCTACGGCAAGCGGATCGTGGACATGGAGGCGTTCACAAGCTGGCGGCACTGGCAGGATGGCCCGTTCGAGCTCAAGCCCATTGCGGACCGCGCGTTCTGCGACGGCGCAAATCACATGACATTCCACACGTCTGCGCACAATCCGTCCGCCACGGACCGGCCCGGCTGGGTCTACCACGCGGGCACGCACATCGGGCCGAGCATTGCCTGGTGGCCGATGGCCGGAGCGTGGATCGATTACCTTTCCCGGTGCTCGTACCTGTTGCAACAGGGCCTGTTCGTCGCGGATGTCTGCTACTATTACGGCGACCATGGCTTCAACTTCGTCCCGCCGAAGCACGTCGATCCCTCCCTTGGCTATGGCTACGATTACGACGTGGTGAACGCCGACGCGATCTGCAGCCGTATGGAAGTCCGGGACGGTCGGATCACGTTGCTCGACGGACTTGGCTACGAGCTGCTCGTACTGCCGGACCGCGTAGACATCAGCCCGCAGGTCCTCGGGTGGATCGAGCAGCTCGTGCTCGCCGGAGCGACGGTTGTCGGTCGAAAACCCACTCGCTCCAACGGCTTGGAGGACTATTCCCGACAGGACGGGGAAGTCCGGGAGATCGCCGACCGGCTTTGGGGACCCTGTGACGGCGACCGGTGCAAGGAACGCGCCTACGGCCGGGGGAAGATCGTCTGGGGCACGCCTCTGCGGCAGCTCCTGCATGCAAAGGGCTTGGGACCGGACTTCATCTCCGGCGGCGATGCCAATGAAAGCGATCTGGATTATATCCACCGTCGGACGCCCGACGCCGACATCTATTTCATCAGCAACCGGACTGACTGCCGGCTGGAGCCTGTGTGCACGTTCCGAGTGACTGGTCGGACGCCGGAATTGTGGATGCCGGACACGGGCGAGATTCGCCGTTGCCAAGCCTGGGAATCAGTCGATGGCGGTACGAGGGTCAGTCTGTCTCTGGCCCCGCACGACAGCGTGTTTGTGGTGTTCCACGATAGTGTGCAGAACTCCCAGACGACGGCCCGTGCACAGACCGTCACGGAGGCACACCCGGTCGCAGGACCCTGGCGGGTGCATTTCCCCGAGGGGTGGGGAGCGCCCGCGTCGAAGGTGTTTCCCGAACTGGTCTCCTGGACCGAGGACAGCGACTGGGGTGTCAAGCACTTCTCCGGTGTTGCAGCATACCAGAACCATTTCAAACTGCCGTCGGGGCCGCTTGCAGCGGGTGACGTATTGCAGCTTGACCTCGGCCGGGTCCGTTTCGTTGCGGAGGTCCTTGTGAACGGGCACAGCGTGGGCGTGCTCTGGAAGCCACCTTTCCGAGTCGATATCACGGATGCCGTCAGGCCGGGCACAAACGAACTGATCGTCAAGGTCGCCAACACCTGGTCGAACCGACTCGTCGGCGATGCGCTGTCCGAGGGCAGGGACTTCTGCCGGACGAATATCGCAAAGTCGCTCACATGGCAGACACCGTGGAAGGAAACGCCGCTGCTCGAATCCGGCCTGCTCGGCCCGGTGACACTGACATCCGTTCGTAGGTGACGGCTACTTGAGAACGAACGCCAGCGTCGGGTCGAGCGGGTAACGGCCGAACTGCTCGCCGTAGATGGCAAGGCCGCCCGCGATGGCCTCGTCAGCCTCCAGACGCAGGACGATCGTGCCCGTCGCCGCGGCCTGCTTAAGAACCCGCGCCGGGATCTCGGCGCTGATCAGGTAGCCATAGGAGCCAGCCTCCGTCAGCGTGTCGTCGCGTTTCTGCGCGTGCCAGGAGAGGATGCCCCGATGATCCGCCGGATCGTCCGGCAACTCGAAGACGCCGACGACTTCGCTGCCGACGCGGACGCGAACAGCGCTCGGATAGGTCTGCTCATCCGTCATGGGATAGGCATTCGGGTTCAGGCTCGGGTCATGCGTGCCTTTGCCCCGCATGTAGTCGCCATCCTGCTTCGCGGCGCCTTCCTTGTCCTTGCCGAAGAGCTGCTTGGCGGAGACCTCCGCGCGGAAGGTGGCGGTCTGGATATCCTCGACCTTCAGGTCGGTGGGCCATGGGATGCGGTACTCGAAATACCCGGCGCCCGCGCCGTTGACCTTCAGACCGTCGAACACGTTCCACTGCTTGACGGACCACTGTGCTTTGGCGAAATCCTTCGGCGTGATCCGCACGACCTTCGTTCTGCGTTCCCGCTGGCCGAGGGTTTCTTCACGCGGCTGGCGGCCGTCGCGGACCGCGAACGTGGTGAAATTCCTGGCCAGGACGGCGCCGGACCTGTCTTCCAGCCGGACGGCGAGGACGACCACAGCCGGTTCCTCGGGCATCGTGACTTCAAGCGGCTCGATGGCCCCGCACTTCCACGCCTCGCACGGGATTCTCTGCCGGATGCGGCCGTAGGATCGCTCCTGGCCCAGGGTGTCCCACGAGTGCAGGTTGCCCCGCAGGAACAGCTCCTCACCGGCCCTGCGGTCCGTGAGGAAGGACAGGTACAGCGGAACCTGGACCTGTGTCCCCGGCTTGACTTCCTGGCACAGCTCTTCGGACATCGCGATGTAGAAGTCGTTGTGCAGGTCGCGCAGGCTCATGCCCGCCGCGAGGTCCTCCATCCCGGTGAACTTCTGTGAACGGTCGAACCGCCAGTAGCCGTTCCACTCGTTGATGACGTCGTGATGCTCGGTGTACAGCCAGCCGCAGATTTGGGGATGCCGCCGGAAGGCGTTCATCATGATGTGATAATCCCAGCTCCAATCCACGTCGCCGGTGCTGCCCTTGTAGCCCCAGACGTTGCCGCACTCGCTGTTCAGGAGCGGGTCGCCGTCCTGGGTGCGGTCGCCGATGTAGTTCCATTTTGAGCCCACGCGGGTGTCCCGGCAGACCTGGTCCAGATGCTCGGTCCACTTGTAGCCCGGCAGATAGGCGTGCCAACTGTTGATGTCCGTCAGGACGTGGTCGTTGTTGCAGGGCGAGTTGTCCTCCACGAGGCGGGTGGGGTCGAGTCCCTTGGCGAGCCGGACCATGGAGGCCACCCAGTCCTGCGTCTGAGGGGTATAGCCCTGGTCGCCCGCGCGGAGGCCCCAGGTCTCGTTGAAGATCACCCAACTGAAGATGGCCGGGTGGTTGAAGTCCCGTTTGAGCATACCGCGAAGGGCGACCTCGGCCTCGCGGCGCATGTCCTCGTCGGGCTGGCCCCAGCTATTGGGCACGTCCGCCATGATGAGCACGCCGAGCCGGTCGGCCCAGTAAAGTTTCCGCGGGATGCCGATCTTGACGTGGATGCGATGCCCGTTGAGGCCGATCTGCCGCGACCGCAGGATCTCATCCCGCATGAAGGCGTCGCTCGGGAAGGTGTAGAAGCCGTCGGGATGGTAGGCCTGGTCCAGCGTCAGCTTGAGGTAAATGGGTTTGTTGTTCAGAGCGATGTAGGGATGGTCCGTGCCGGGCAGTTTCATTACGCCGATTTTACGCATCCCGAAGTAAGTCTCCACGGTGTCTTTGCCGCCCTCGCCCGACAGCACGGCGTTGACTTCGTACAAATAGGGGTCCTCCAGCGACCAGAGCCGCACGGCGCTTAGCGGCACCTTGAATTCGACTTCCCGCTGCTGTGCGGATACCTTTGTGCTCGCGACTGTCTCCGAGCGGTCTTCGGGTTTGAACTGGAGCTCGAACGTCATCGGCCCCGACGCGGGCTCATTCAGCGTCGCCTTCACGGTGACCGTCCCGGCGTCGATATCCGGCACAAAGTGTACGGTCTCCAACGCGACCTTGGGTCTGGCTTCGAGGTAAACCGTCTGCCAGATGCCCTTGGCTGGGCCGTAGCCCTGTTTGCCTTCGAGCTTGAATCGGTGGGGCGTGTCGTCCACACGCAGCACAAGTTGCTGGTCCTGACCCCACTTGACGTTCGCTGTCAGCTCGAACTCGAACGGCGTGTACCCGCCCTGGAAGCTGCCGACTTTCTGGCCATCCAGCCATCCGGTCGTGAGCCAGTCGCAGGCGCCCACGACGACGAAAACCCGCTGCCCCTGCCACTCGGCGGGCACGCGAATCGTCCGGCGGTACCATGCGATATCGGCTTCGCTCTCAACGCCGGAGAGCTTCGAGCCCCACGGGAAGGGCACCGTGATCGACAGCGGAAACTCCGACTTGCCGGCCGCCCAGTCCTGATCGAGCCCCACGTTGTCCTTGTCGAATCGGAATTCCCACGCGCCGTTGAGGTTCAGCCACTGCGCCCGCTGGAAATCGGGCCTCGGATGCTCCGCCAGCGGAATCTGTGCCGAAGCCGGAGAGACAAAGGACGGAAGCAGCAGGGGGATTGCGGTCGCTATGAGCATTCTCGTGCAGGCGTTGTTCATACGATCATCCTTTCAGGCAAGATCAACCGATCATCTCGTGACACCCAAAACACCAACAGCCTACCCGCTCCCGGCTCGCCTGTCCATCCTCTCCCTGAACGTCGCAAGGGGCTCTCGGTCCGTCCGCAGTCCTTCACGTCTTGCGACTCTCCGGGAAGAGGCTTTCGGGACCGGGTGACGGAGGGTATGATGCCATGTTGTGCCTTGGATTGCGACCGGCTCTTTTGCGAAGGGCGGCGGTGTGGGGCAGAGTGAAAAGGATCATGCGATGAATCGACGTCGGTTTCTTCAAAGTGTTGTTGGGGCGGCCTCGGCTGTTGCCTGGGGCCAACGATGTTTTGGGGCAGGTGAGGGAACGGCCGGGCCGGATGGTCTGCCGAAGCCCAGCCGGCAGCAGGCCCGGTGGCAGGACATGGAACTCGGGATGTTCTTTCATTTCGATATCCCGATCTATAAGCCCGGCTGGGATTGGCGCAGTTGGCGTGACATGCCGACGCCTGCGATGTACAACCCCGCCAAGCTCGATACCGATCAGTGGATGGAGGCGGCCAAGGCAATGGGGGCGAAGTACGCCGTGCTTGTCGCCAAGCATTGCAGCGGCTTTCTCCAGTGGCAAAGCGATCTTTACCCCTACGGCGTCAAGCAATCCCCGTGGCGAGACGGCAAGGGCGATGTCGTCGGCGATTTCGTGAAATCCTGCCGCAAGTATGGCATCCGGCCCGGCCTGTACGCCTCCGTGTCCGCCAACGGCTACCTGGAGGTTGACAATCCCGGCCTGGTCAATCAGGGCAAAGGCGGCGATCCGGCTGCCCAGGCCCGCTATGTGAAGATTTGCGAGCAGATGCTGACGGAACTGTGGAGCCGCTATGGCGAGCTGTTCGAGATCTGGTTCGATGGTGGGGCGATGCCGGTGGACAAGGGTGGCCCGGACCTGGTGCCGATCTATCAGAAGCACCAGCCTGACGCCATCGTCTTCCAGGGACCGGTTGCGTCGATTCGCTGGATCGGCAACGAACAGGGCGTCGCGGGCTATCCTTGCTGGGCGACCGTTCCACATCGCCAGGACTACAATGGCCCGGGCGATCCCGAAGGACGCTTCTGGCTGCCGGGCGAGTGCGATGTCCCGGTCCGCAACCACGAGTGGTTCTGGACGCCGAACGCCGACCAGAAGCTGTACTCCGTCGAGCAACTGATGGACATGTACTACCGCTCGGTGGGCCGCAACTGCAATCTGTTGCTCAACGCCAATCCAAATCCAGACGGTCTGGTTCCAGAGGCGGACTTCCAGCGGTATGTCGAGTTCGGCAAGGAGATTCGCAGACGATTCGACAAGCCTCTGGCTCAGACCGCCGGCAAGGGCGGCGCGGTCGAGCTGACGCTGGCGCAACCGGCGAAGATCGATCACGTCGTTGTGATGGAGGACATCACCCACGGCGAGCGAATCCGCGAGTACCAGATCGAAGGACTGGTGGGCGCGGACACATGGCAGACCCTGTGCACAGGCCAGTCGGTCGGCCACAAACGGATTCAGCAGTTCGAGCCCGTGGAAGTTGCCAAGGTGCGGCTGAGAGCGTCGAAGTGTGCCGCGGAACCGCTTATCCGAACGTTGGCCGTTCACAACGTGGGGTGATCGGCGGATGACGATGACGCGATGCGCGGGTTCATAGTGACGCCGTAAGCTCGACTTCTGCCGTTTTTGCAGAGGAGATGAGGAGACAAGAGAGGAGGAATCCTGATGAGATAGGCAGACTCCTGCCGACGTGAATTACTGACGAAGGTAATCAGGTCGGAAAGGAGTCCGTTATGCTATCTCTTCCATCGGCCGCCCGCGTTCTTTTGATGAGTTTTTCCATCGCGTTCACCCGGCCGACGTTCCGACGCGTGCTCCTGTTGGTCGCCGGAGCCATCCTGGC
>JBDKRX010000014.1:0-13666 GCA_039683175.1 Phycisphaerales bacterium | reverse complement strand
ACCGCGTGGTACGGCGCACGACTCATCTCCTTGCCGCAGGGAACCTATCTCCCGCTGGCAACGGCACTTACGATCGCTGCGATGTTGTGGCAGCAGCACGCTCGATGGGGAACCACCGGCGTACTGGCCAACTGCGGAATCAGTTGCTTTTCCCTGCTGTACCTTGGCCTGCTCGGGTCCTTTATCCTGGGCATCCGAATCGACGGCGGGCCCTGGGAGTTTCTGGTCTTCGTATTTGCTGTAAAGTCTTCTGATATAGGTGCTTACACGTTTGGCAAGCTCTTCGGAAAGCACAAACTGGCGCCCAGCGTCAGTCCCGGCAAGACCTGGGAGGGCCTGGGAGGCGCCGTGGTCTTCGCAATCCTCGTGAGCTTGGCGTTTGCACTGGTTCTGGGTATAATGCCGGCTTGGCTTGCCCCGGTGTTCGGGGCATCCATGGCCGTTGTTGGCCAGCTCAGTGATCTGACGGAGTCCATGCTCAAGCGCGACGCGCGGCAGAAGGATTCCTCGAACCGGGTACCCGGTTTTGGTGGTATACTGGATGTGATCGACTCGCCGTTGTTTGCGGCGCCGGTCGCGTACCTGTTCTTTGCCGTGCTGGCGTAGAGAAGGCAAAAGGCGGGACAGGCCCAGTATCGCAGGAGCGAGAAACGGTTTTGGAAGTAACTGTACAACTGGATCCGGACAAGCAGCTCGAACTCTTCGGCCCCGCCGATAGTCATCTTCGTTTGTTGCGCCGTTCTCTCGGCGTGCAGATCATCGCCCGCCAGTCGGACTTGCACATCAGCGGTGCGGAGACGAACGTCAATCGCGCCACCGAAGCGATCGACCGGATGCAGAAGCACCTGCTCAAGCACAGGCAATTGACGGCGGAGGATGTCGCGGATCTGGTCGAGCAGGGCCCCCCCGCGGACAGGGTGGAAGGCAACCAGGCGGTCACGGTCTATTCGAACAAGGTGATCGAGCCGTCCACGCCCGGGCAGTTGAAATATATCGAGACGATGCTCAACCACGACGTGACCTTCTGCACCGGGCCGGCGGGGACGGGCAAGACGTACCTGGCGGTCGCGATGGCGGTTTCGATGCTCAAGAAGCGGCAGATCCGGCGGATCGTGCTGGCTCGCCCTGCGGTCGAGGCCGGGGAAAAGCTCGGCTTCCTGCCCGGCGACATCGCCGCCAAGGTCAACCCGTACCTGCGTCCGCTCTTCGACGCCATCGAGGACATGATGGACTTCGCCCAGATGCGGAAGTTCATGGAGCTCGACATCATCGAGATCATCCCCCTGGCCTTTATGCGGGGCCGGACCCTGAACGAGGCCGCGATCATCTGCGACGAGGCGCAGAACACCTCGGGTTTGCAGATGTTGATGGTTCTGACCCGCCTCGGGCATGGCTCCAAAATGATTATCACCGGCGACATCACCCAGGTGGACCTGGCCGCCAATCAAAAGAGCGGCATGGTCGAGGCCATGGAGATCCTTCATCGGGTCGAGGGGATTGGCACGGTGGAACTGAGTCAACAGGATATCGTCCGGCATCGGCTGGTCCAGAATATCGTCGAGGCCTACCGCCAGAAGCAGGAGGCGGCCAAACAGCCGAAGAACCGCGAGACCGCGCGATGAGGCCCGGATCGATACAAAGGTGTGGTCTTATGGTGTGTATCCGCTTAGCCTGTCGAAGAGGCATATAGCATGGCGTTCCTGAGAAAGACGAGCCCGCGGAGAAATCAGGTCCGCCGGACCATCGGCAACGAACGGTCCTGGTGGTACAGCCTGCACGCAGATGCCGGCATTGCGGTTTCCCTCCTGTTGTGGCTGGTCTTCGTCGTGCTGTGCTTCGCCGTGCTCTCGTTCGGACTGACCCAGCCGGGACGCCATCGTGCCCTGGCGGCGTTGGCGGTGCTGAACGTCCTCATGGCGGTGGGCGCAGCCTTCTACGTTTGCCACTATCAATCTCGCCTGCTTCGCAACCACGCTCGGGCCTCTGCGCTTGTCGTCCTGGTGCCCCTGCTGCTGGCGATGGCGAAGATCTGCTCGCTCTCCAGCGGCGAGGCCCTCTGGGGACCCAGTTGGGGGACAGGCACCGCCGTGCTGTTTGCCATTGTCCTGGTCATTGCCTATGACCAGCGGTTTGCTGTCGGGATGAGCGCGCTGTACTGTGTCCTGGCGGCCCTGGCGGTCGGGCCGAAACACGACCAGGGCTTCCAGTTGCAGGGGATCGGGTTGTTTCTGACCATGCTCAGCGGCGCGGGGACCTGTTGCTTCTCGCTGAGGGAAATCCGCACACGCATGAAGCTGCTGGAGGTCAGCGCCCTGTCTGCGGTCGTCGTGTTCGTCACCGCCTCCTCCGTGGTGTACCTGAATTTCCTGGGCGAGCCGCCGAAAGGGACGACCGTCTTCCAGGCGGCCGGTTTTCACGCGTGCGCCGCCTTTATCGCGGGCCTGCTGGTCCAGAGCCTGCTTCCGCTGATCGAGAGGGTGTTCCGGATTGCCACGAGCATGACGCTGCTGGACTACTCCGACGCGAATCAGCCGCTGCTGCGAAAGCTGGCGATGGAGGCGCCGGGGACGTTCAGCCACAGCCTGCTCATCGGCTCGATTGCCGAGGCGGCCGCCGAGGCGATCGGCTGCAACGGCCTGCTCTGCCGGGTCGGGGCCTACTACCACGACATCGGCAAGATCAACAAGCCCAAGTACTTCACCGAGAACGAGATGGGCTCGGCCAGCAAGCACAAGGAACTCTCGCCTGCGATGAGCCAGTTGATCATCGTGGGCCACGTCAAGGACGGCGTGGAGATGGCCAAGGAATTCGGCCTGCCCGGCGTGCTGCGTCAGTTCATCGAGTCCCATCACGGCACGACGCTGGTCGAGCCGTTCTACCACGAGGCCAAGAGGAAGTACGAAGACCAGGAATGTGACGAGTCCGGCAGGAAACCCATCGAGAATCCGCCGAGCGAGAGCGAGTTTCGTTATGCCGGTCCCAAGCCCAAGGCCAAGGAAGCGGCAATTATCATGTTGTCCGACGCGGTCGAAGGCGCCGTCCGGTCGGTATCCGAGGTGACATTGGCCAAGGTCGAGGCGGTCGTACACAACATCGCCATGCGACGCCTGCAGGACGGCCAGTTCGATGAGTGCGACCTGACGCTGCGCGAACTCAGCCAGATCGAGGCGAGTCTCTCGAAATCCCTCGCTGCTCACTACCACGGCCGCATCGCCTATCCCACCGCGCCGGATGCTCCTGCCCCGCGTCCGGATCGTGCCTCGAAGCCGGGTCTGCCCAAGATGGTCGAGACGTGAGCGGCCCGCGCATGATCACGATCAAGATCACAGAGCATTTCCAGGGGACTTGCACCGAGGTGACGAAGCTCAGAAAGCTCGTGCGAGCGGTCTGCCGGCGTTTCGAGGTCGGACAGGCCGTTATCAGCATCGGAATTGTCGATGATGCCGAGATTTCCCAGCTTAACGTGCGGTTCCTGAACCACGAAGGGACTACAGACAGCCTGAGCTTTGACTTGTCGGACGACGCGGATCCCGAGGAACCGCGGGTTTTCGATCTGATCGTCAATGGGGAGTTGGCCGCACGGGAAGCAACACGTCGGGGCCACGGCGCCGATGCGGAGCTGGCGCTGTACGTCACCCACGGATTGCTCCACAACCTGGGGTTCGACGACGCCACAGCCGAGCAGGCCCGGAAGATGCATCGAATGGAGGACGAGATTCTACTACATCTGGGATATGGATTGGTGTATAATAGCGACGCTCGGCAGCCGTAGGTTGGCGGGCCGGCATTTGAAAGTTTCCTTGAGGGGTGGCTGCACGTGGGCTTCATCGGTTGGGCACTGCTGTGGATCTGCCTTTTCGTTGGAGCGACATCGTTCTTCTCTGTCAACGCCAATGCGCTGCGGGTGTTCTCGCGTCTGCGACTGCTGGAGGCGTTCAGGACGGCCGACGGAGAGGAACGACCCGAGTTGGTCGACAAGGTCGCGGAGAACGCAGACAGGCTGATCCTTGCCTGTGCGTTCTATCGTCTGGTCTTCAACATCGGCGCCCTGTTGCTCATGGTGGCGCTGATGGCGGCGCTGTATGAAGAGCTGACCGTGGGCGCCTACGTGATCGCGTTTGTCGTTTCGTTGGCGATCTTCTCGGTCTTCAGTCTGGCGATCCCCTACGCCTGGGCGAAACACGCAGGGGAGAAGCTCCTCAGCCGGACCTGGTGGATTCTCGTGGTGTTCGCTGCGCTGGCGGCTCCCATCCTGCACGTTCTCCAGCTTTACGATGGTTTCGTGCGCCGTCTGGCGGGCGTGCCGGAAGCGACGCCGGAAACGCAGCAGGACCAGATGCAGGAAGAATTCCTCGAAGACCTCGAACAGCGCCGGATCGAGGGGGCCGTCGACGAGGAAGAGCAGGAAATGATCGAGAACGTCCTGGAATTCACCGAGAGGACGGCCGGCGAGATCATGACGCCTCGGACCGACCTGATCGCCGTCGAGATCCATGCCGATCGGACGACGGTGCTGGAGGCGATCCGCGAGGCCGGGCATTCCCGAATCCCGGTATACGAGGAGACGATCGACAACATCGTCGGACTGATCTACGCGAAGGATCTTCTTGTGGAAATCGGCGCGCCGCCGGAGCAGTTCAATCCGCGGGCGAGGATGCGCGAGGCTTATTTCGTGCCGGAGACGAAACCGCTGCGTGCTCTGCTTCACGAGTTCCAGAACGAGAAGTTGCACATTGCGGTCGTCCTGGACGAATACGGCGGCACGGCGGGGATCGTCACTCTCGAAGACATCATTGAGGAGTTGGTGGGCGATATCGCGGATGAGTATGACGAGGCCCGGCAGGAATCGGTCCGGAAGATCGACGAGAACACCATCGAGGTGGACGCTCGGACCTACGTGGAAGACCTGAACGACGAATACGAGTTGGGTCTGCCCGAGGACGAGGACTACGACACCGTGGGTGGGTTCGTGTTCTCCCGCTTGGGCTATGTCCCGAAGGCCGGCGAAGATTTCGACTACGAGAAGCTCAAGTTCACCATCGCCTCCGCCGAGCCTCGGCGCGTCAAGCGGGTCAGGATACAGAAAGTCTCCGAGCAATAGCCATGTTGACCAAGGATCGGGCGGTCTGCATCCGGACTGTCGATTATTCCGAAACGTCCCAGGTCGTCGTTCTGTTCGGACGGCTGTCGGGGAAGATCCGGGCTCTGGCCAAGGGCTCGAAGCGGCCGAAGTCCCCCTTCGACGGCCCGATCGAGGTCCTTTCGTTCGGCGACATCGTGTTCTCCGGCGTCCGAAAGGAGAATCTGGCCACCTTGACGGAGTTCCAGCCCAAACCGGTGCGGGGAGAGCTTCGCCGGAATCTGTATGCTCTCCATTGTGCCCAGTTTTCCGCCGAGCTGGTGGACCTGCTGACCGATGACTATGACCCGCACCCCGATCTCTTCGACCAGTTCGTTCAGTTTCTGGAGGATATCGAAGAGGGGCGTCTGGGGTCGGATCGCCGGAGTATCCTGATCCGGCTGATTCTCTTTCAGCTTGTCGTACTCTATGAGGTGGGCTTGAGGCCGATTCTGAGCGCCTGTGCGAATTGCAAGAGACCCTTCTCGGAAACCTGGGGAGAGAGTTATTTCAGCCATGCGGCCAACGGCCTGATTTGCCGGGATTGTGAAATGAGCTTCCCAGACAGGATTCTCTTGGGTATAAAGGCCGTAAAATACTTGACCAATGTGAGACAAATTGCTAATGCTGATGACAAGACACTCGACGAGATCGAGAGGGTCCTGATTCGTCATCTCACGGGAATACTGGGGCATCGGTTGAGAATGGCGGAGTACGTGCAGGGGCCCCCCAATGCGAACCACGGTGCTGGGGACCCCGAAAGGGGTTGATATGACGGTTGCTGGAAGGACATCCGCGATACCGATACAGAGGCCGCGGCTCAGGCCGGTTCCGCCGGAAAGCATGAACCGGCCGATGTTGCGAGAACGCATGCGCGACGGTCTGCTCGATTGGATCGCGGACGTGCTCGCGTGCAAGCACCTCCTCGTCCTCGCGGGAATCTTCACGGCCGTCGCACTGTGTGCGGACTACTACTGCGGCGCATACGTCACCGTCACGGAAGGCGCCAAGGTCCCGGACCTCATCCTGGATCGGTTCCAGGCCGTGGACCTGGGCTTCCTCTTCGTTTACGGCTACATGGCGCTGATCGTCACGATGTTTCTGTATCCGACGTTCTTTCGCGTGCGGACGCTTCACATCGTGGCCATTCAGTTCAGTCTCCTCCTGATGCTGCGGTCCGTGTTCATGATCTTCACCCACATCGAAACCCCGACCGGCTCCATCTCTGTGGGGTTCCCCGGCGTCTTTGAGAAGCTCTATTTCGAGAACGACATGTTCTTCTCGGGGCACACCGCCATGCCGTTCCTCGGCTTCTACCTGTTCCGGCACAGCCCCCTGCGCTACGTGTTTCTCGTCGGGGCCATCGTGATGGGGATCGTCGTTCTCGCGATGCACCTGCACTACAGTATCGACGTGTTTGGCGCATTCTTCATGACGTACTGTTCCTATCGAATGGGTCAAAGGCTCCTGCGAAGGCTCGATCCGACCTATCTCGGATAGCGAGACCGCCTCCCGTTCCCGCGGATCACGCCCATTCCCGGCGACACTCACACCTGTTCGGTGTCGAACAGCTCCGGCTCGTCCACCGCCTGCTTCTTGGGGGCGACAGCCAGGCTGAGGTGTTCGCAGGCTTTCGTCGTGATCTCTCGTCCCCGCTTGGTCCGCCGGAGGAAGCCGATTTGCAGCAGGTAGGGCTCGACGACGTCCTCCAGGGTGTCACGCTCCTCGCCCAACGTGGCGGCGAGGGCCTCGATGCCGGCCGGGCCGCCGTCGTAGACGTTGGCCAGAGCCTTGAGGAACGACCGGTCAAGCTCGTCCAGGCCCAGAGCGTCGATCTGTTCCATCTTGAGGGCGCTGTCCACGATCTTCGTGCTCAGGACGCCGGTGCCCTTCACCTGGGCGTAGTCCCGGACCCGCTTGAGCAGGCGGTTGGCGATTCGCGGCGTGCCCCGCGAGCGGGCCGCGATCAGTTCCAGCGTGCCCTCCTCGCAGATCAGCTTGAGCAACTGCGCCGAGCGGCTGAGGATCTCGGTCAGCTCGCCGGTGGTGTAGAAATCCATGTGGTAGAGCATGCCGAACCGGCTGCGAAGCGGCGCGCTGAGCAGACCGGCGCGGGTGGTGGCCCCGATCAGGGTGAATCGCTTGAGCGGGAAGTTGATCGTCTTGGCGTGCAGGCCGCTATCGACTGTGTAATCGACGCGGAAGTCCTCCATCGCAGGGTAGATGAATTCCTCGACCGGCGTGCTGAGCCGGTGGATCTCGTCGATGAAGAGCACGTCGCCGGTGTTGATGTTGCTGAGCATGCCCATGACGTCGCCGGCCTTGACCAAAGCGGGGCCGGAGCTGCAGCGGATTCGGGCTCCCATTTCATTGGCGACGACGTTTGCCAAGGTGGTCTTGCCCAGGCCGGGCGGGCCGTAGAAGAGCATGTGCTCCAGGGGCTCGCCCCGCTGCTTGGCCGCCGTGATAGCGATCTGGAGCTTCTCCCGCACGTTCTTTTGCCCGATGCACTCGCCGAGAGACTTCGGACGCAGCGATACGTTGAAGCTCTCCTCGGCCTCGCTCAGGGACTGTCCGCTGATGATCCTACCTATTGCCATGTCGCCAGCTTACCGGTTTTACGCAAAACTGCAAGACGGAGGGAAGTTTGAAGTTTCAAGTGTGAAGTTTGAAGCAGAAAGAGCCATTCCAGGCTCCGGCCTTGGCACTTCAAACTTCACACTTCCAACTTGAAACTCATCATCGATTCGCGATATACCGCTCGTACTCGGCGCGGGTATCGACCAGTTCGAGGTTACTGCCGCCCCAGGGGTTCTCGCCGGTGAAGTTGGTCGTGTTGTAGGCGGAGCTGTCGATCCGGCCCTCAGGACCCTGGATGCCCCAGTCGTCCGTCTGGTAGACCCGGGCCCCTTCATTTTCCGCCACCCAGGTGCCCTGGCCGAGCGTGGTCTGGCTCCACATGTGAGCGGTGTAATCGCGGCTGCGGCTAGCGTCCTGCAGGCTGTCCATGTAGCCGTCGAACGCCTGGTTCGATTCGGCGATCGACCGTTGCAGATTGCGGTTGAGCTGCTGCTGGTGGACCGCACGGTTCTGCATCTCCTGGCCCATCCACTGTTGGTTGATCTGCATCGTCTTCTCGATCCGCATGAAGAGCGGCAGCCACTCGTCGAACTCATTCTCGGGAGCCCAACTGCCCTGGACCGTCACCTGCCAGACGGGACTCATCGACTGAGTCGAGCACATCACGCTGAAGAGCCCTCGGAGCGTCTTTCCCGTCGGGACGTTCTGGAACCGGACGTGGAGCAGACGCGAATCGACCTGAAATCCCTGGGTCCGCAACTGCTGAACCGCCTGGGCCGCATCCGTCGATACCTGTTCGGCTCCGCACTGGCTGATGACCTGTACGTTTCGGCTGGTTTGGCCCAATTCCAGCACGAGACTCAGCGCTTGCGGCGGCGCCTGATAGGGCGCGTTGATCGTGCCGGGGACCTGGATGCCCTCCATCGGGATGATCGTGTGCCAGACGCCGCCCATGCCGTGCGTTCTGGTCTGCGCGTTGTTCGTAAGGATGAACTGGACTTTCTGTCCCTCCAGGTTCCAGCCCTGGGGGATTTGGATCGACAGGGATTGGTCGGTCAGGGCCGCCTGCTGGAGGGGGAGTTGCTTTCCCGGTCTTTGCGTCGCCTGCTTGATGAGCGCCGCCGGCGAGAGGGTGGCCCCGTCGGCGACGGGCGTCGCTTCAGCCGCCCTCTGGGCCTGATCCTGTACCGCCGCCACGCCCTGCGGGGCAAAGGCGAGATTGGCCATGATGGCCGTCAGCGTGGGACGAAGCTCGTTCCACACCTCCGATTTCGCGAGCAGCAGGTAGAAGGTCCCGATGTTCTGAGTGTGAAAGAAGTAGCCGTGTCCGGTGCCTTTCTCTCCTTCTTCCGTCAGAGTCAGCTCTGCAATCGTGCGTCCGCGGTCCGGCGTCGAGTTCATGTTGGTCGCCTGCAAATCGGGATACTCCTCGCGGAGCGCCGCGATGCACTTGGCCGCCAGCGCGACGGAGTCCTTGATCTCCGGACTCACCGGGAACGTCATGAACAGAGCGACCGCGTTCTCCTGCGGCTCCATCACAATGACCACGTAGATGCCCTGACCGAACATGTCGCCTTCCGTCACCTGCCAGTCTGTCGGTTTGTACAGCACGACCTTGCCATCGGCGGATTGGTACTTCTCCATCGCCGGCTCGTTGGCCCTCGGCGGATCTCCCGCCTGAACCGGCGGCAGCGTGATAGTCGTGGCGACAATCTTCTCCCCGCACGCCGGACAGAACTTGGCCCCGGCCGGCAGCTTCGTGCCGCACTTGGGGCAATTGGTCGGGGTTGCCGGCTTGGGCTGTTCGAGCTTGGTCCCGCACTCGGGACAGAACTTCGTGCCGGCCTGCACCTTCGCGCCGCACTTGGGGCAACGGAGCTGGGCGGCTGTCTGCGCCGTCGGAACGGACCGGGGCTCCTGGACCGGCGTGGTGACCGTCTGGGCCGGCGCCGGCTCGGGTTCCCCAACGCGTCGCGTCGCGTTGGGGGTCCCCTTGACATTGGTCGAGGCCAGCGTAATGGTGATCTCCTGACCGGCCATCTGCATGACCTGATGGACCGGCCCGATCCCGTCGGCGTACCAGATCGTCGCGGCCATCGACTGGCCGCCCATGTCCATGGAGGACTGGACTTTGATGCAGTCGAAGGAGCCGGCCGGCGTCTGAATCTGCTCCTTGCCGGCGGACTGGAAGTTCGACGTCATGGCCATGCCCATCTGGTTGATGGTCGCCTGCCAGGTGTCGCCCTGGCGGTAGGGGAGCTTGACCCGCAGCACGGGCGGGTCGTAACGGAACTGCTGCCCCTGCGTCTGACTCATGTAGGACTTCACCCCTTGAGAGTCAACGGCCACGTACTCCCGGCTCGTCTGCCCGGCCGCCGTCGTGTCCAGGACGGCGCAGCGAATGCCGTCGACATCCTCAAACCCGCTGACCTTCGTGGTCATCTGGATTCCATTGGACATCGTGTAATTCCACTGGTTTCCTTCCTTCATGGGCATATAATCCGCCGCTACAGAGACCGAAGCCCAGAGGATCGACAGCGCCACTGTAATGATGATCGTTCGCATAGTGTCCTCCCTGCGAGCCAAGAGAGATATCTATTCTCCAAATCGTGCCGGAACACCTCGTTTATGATATGCAGGCGGGTGAATACCGGTCAAGGGCAAACCCTCGGAGCCCGTCGCTGCCGTCATGCCGACGACAGGGCACAGTGGGAGTCAGTCAGACCTCGATGCCTTGCTTGAGGCGGTAGATGAGCGGTACGAGTGCCTCGGCAGTGTCGATCTCCGGGTGTCTCTGGCCGGCCAGCTCGATCAGTTCCATCGCCTCGTTGCGTTTCTCGCCCCAGGCGACGAGAATCTCGATCGCCTCGGCCTGGAAGGGCTTCAGACGCGTCTGTGCGGCCCTGGCGGGCTCGGTGCCGAAGGCGAACGCCTCGAGCTTGCCCTTGAGTTCGGCGACGATCTGCTGAGCCATCTTGCGTCCGATGCCGGCCAAGGTCATGAGCACTTTCTCATTGCCCGCCTCGACCGCCCCGGCGACGTCGGCGATGGGGATGCTCAGGGCTCTCAAGCCCTTGCGGATGCCCAGGCCCTTGACGCTGATGAACGTGGAGAAGAACTCCCGCTCGACCGGGCTCAGGAAACCGACCAGACGCGGGATGAGGTTGCCGCCGCCGAGGCTGCCCTCGTAGTATTCCATCGTACACAGCGAGACATCCTCGCCGATCCGGCCGGCCAAGGCGCTGACGCAATAGCCGGGCAGCATGACCTCATAGGTGACGGCCCCGACCCGGACCAGTCCGTTCTCGGTGCCAAGCTGAACGAGTTTTCCTTCGATTCCTGCGATCATGCGAAATGGCCACTCCCTACGTGTCCTTTATCCATTCGGTATCAGTCCTAATGGCAAGTCCTTCCAGTTTACGCAGCCATTCGTCAAAATGCGTGCATTTCTTGCGGAGAGTTGAGATGCCGATGGCCTCGGCGATGGCTTTGCCCATGGCCACCTTCCGATAGCTGTGGTTGAGTGTCGCGATCTTCTTGGACGGAGCATTCTGTGGATCGTCGTTGATCTCCTCCGGCTCGCCATATTCCTCCAGGAGGCGATCTAACGCGGAGATACCAATGTCCGCCTTCTCAGCCAGGACGCGCACATCACTGAAAAGGAGAGCCTCGAACTCGTGCATTTCGATGTACGGGACAAAACGTTTCTCCGCGTCTGAGTCAGGGCATGTTTCTTCAATGGCCTTCTGCGTGGCGGCTTCCAGGATCATTGCCTTATCTCTCGCTCTCAGGGCCATCCCGCTCTTTACTCGCTGGCACACCTCGGCCCGGCCCGGCCAATCCGCATCGATCCGAAAGTAGTCGAACATGGTCGATACATACGTGTCGTGCCGCTGTCGAAGGAAATTCCTGATGTCGATCTTGGCTCGGTCGAAGCGGATATTGCCGCCTTTGTGACCCGACTTGCCGATCAGAGCTGGGCAGAGATAGACGCCTTGACAGGACATTGCAGGGGCCAAGACATCCCGCACGAAGGTCTGTTCGGTCGAGCCTTCCGCCAACACATAGACTGTCGCACTATTCACACACCGGCCCCCCGGCGATAACGTTCTTGCGCCAGAGATCGCCCAGCGAATAGTCCGTCAGCCACGTGGACAGGTCCTTTGCATCCAGATGCTCGAAGCAGGAGGCCCCCTTCCTCCGAGTTACCACGACGATATCCTCTGGTGTAAAACAATCCACCAGGGCGGGGGACTGGGTGGAGACGATCAACTGAGTCTTCCGTGAGGCGGCCTGGATCAACTCCGCCAGGATCTCAATGGCGTAAGGGTGGAGCCCCAGTTCCGGTTCGTCGATAATCATCGTCGACGGAGGATAGGGTTGCAGCAGGGCGGCGGCAAGGCAGATGAAGCGGATCGTGCCGTCCGACAGGTGGTGGGGTTTGAGCGGATAGTCCGAGCCTTTCTGCCGCCATCGGAGACGAACTTTATCTTGTTTGTTGGGTCTTAGTATGAAGTCTTGAAAGAACGGCGCCACCAGATGGACAGACTCAACGATCTGATCGTAGATCTTCCTTTCGTTGCTTCTGAGCTCAAGCAAAAAGGGGGCAATGTTCGCGGCGTCAAACCGCAAATAGTCACAGTCTTCCACGGACTCCGAACGCCGCATGGGCGCGACGTTGCTCGTATCGTGGAAGTGGTAGATCATCCACGAGGAGATTGCGTCATAGACGTAGGAGGCTACACTCCTTGGCCCCACTACACCTCTCTCTTTGCGTTCCTCCAGCAGTCTGGGCGTCGCATAGCCACTGCCCATTTCCCACCAACCGCTGGTTCCCTTGTCACAGTAGTATCGAGCTTCGTCGTTGATTATGAATGTCTCGTCCGCAGTCGGCATGAGTTTGAATCGGTAGCCATTCGGCCCGAACAACAGTACGGCTTCGATGCACTTTGTGACCTTGGGGCCGTTGAAGAGGAAATCGTCGCTGCCGCCGCCGTCGGCGATGTAGGTTTCGAGGCTGGAGTTTTGCAGGTGGGGAAGCGGCAGCTCCATCATGGCCCGCAGCAGGCGAAAGAAGTCCACGAGGTTGCTTTTGCCCGCGCCATTGCCGCCGATTAGGACGTTGAGATTCCGCAGCTCGAAATCTTCGAGAGATCGAATGGACTTGAAACCTTTGATGGTCAGTTTATCTAATGCCTGGGGCATAATGCTTGCCTGTCAATACTCTACCGGATACCTGGTCAGGGCATTTGCACAACAGAGCGCCGCCGCCATGGCATCGGCTACGTCGGGCGGAGACGGCAACTCCGGCAATGCCAGAATCGTCTGGATCGTCCTCTGTATCTGTTCCTTCGAAGCCCGGCCGTGGCCTGTGACCGACTTCTTGATCCGTGTGGCCGCGAAACTCCTGACCTCGATGTGCGCCCGGGCACACTTCTGCAATATAACGCCGCGAGCGTGGCCCATCAAGATTGCGGTCCGAGGATGGGCATAGTGCGAGTAGATTTCCTCGACCGCCACCACGTGGGGAGTCAGCCGGGTCAGCAGTGTCTCGATGTCCAGGGCGATCTCATCCAGCCGCAGCTCGATCGGCAAATCGTGGGTGGTCCGGAGCACGCCCGCTTCGATTACGGTCTCTCGGTTGCCGTCGGTTTCGACGCAGGCGTAGCCGCAGACCCGCAATCCCGGATCGATGCCCAGAATCCGCGTCGAATCCTCAATGGACGATCTGCCGTTCTGTGTTGAGCCTGCCATCAACCACTTACCCTTTCCAATCGGTGGCATGCGAGCGGTGGATGGTACGTCTGAGCAGTCCGAGTCCGGCGTCTATGCTCGTTCCTTGGGGGCTCTGAGGCTGTGAAAGAATTCGAATTATAACAGCACCTCTGTTTTATCTCTGTGACGAGGTCGGGCTTCGTTTATTCGGTAGATCGCAACCGACTCCGACATGCCCGAATGTCCGTCGCC
>JBDKRX010000013.1:0-90447 GCA_039683175.1 Phycisphaerales bacterium | reverse complement strand
GTAACGCGGTTTGGCGGCCGTGTCTTGAAGGGAGTTTGTTGACGTGATAGCATAGACCCCCGTTCGGCAAGGGCATGGAAAGGCAATGGGGAATCAGGTGTATGAACAGACGCGACTTTCTAAGATTCGTGGCCTCGGGAGCGGCGTTGGCGGTTCTCCCTTGTGTGCTGAAGGCGACGGGGAAGGGCAAGCCGAACATTCTGTTCCTCTTCGCGGATGACCAGCGAGCCGACACCATCGGCGCTCTCGGCAATCCGCACATTCGAACTCCCAACCTCGACAAGTTGGCGGCTTCGGGTTTCGCCTTCCGGGGCAATTACTGTTTCGGGGGCAACAGCGGCGCGGTCTGTGTGCCCAGCCGGGCCATGCTGATGAGCGGCAAGACGTGGTTCCACGTCGATATCGCCTCCCTCAAAGACGCGAAGCTGCTGCCGGAGGTGCTGCACGAGAATGGCTATGTCACGTTCGGCACCGGGAAGTGGCACAATGGCCAGGCCTCCTGGCTGCGGGCCTTTCAACAGGGCCGGAATATCTTCTTCGGCGGCATGTCGGATCACACCAGGGTGCCGGTCAGAGACCTTGGCCCCGACGGCAAGCTGACGGCGGAGCGTACGGGCGAGAAGTTCTCCAGCGAGTTGTTCGCAGACTCAGCGATCGAGTTTCTTCGGGGTCACGACGGCAAGAAGCCTTTCTTCGCCTATGTGGCCTTCACGGTGCCGCACGATCCGAGGATGCCGCCGGAAGCCTATCGAGAGATGTACTATCGCGACTTGCCCCCTGTGCCCGCGAACTTCCTTCCTCAGCACCCATTCGACAATGGCATGATGAAAGGCGGTCGCGACGAGAACCTGGCCGCCTGGCCGCGAACGGAGTCCATCATTCGCGATCAGCTCGCGGAGTACTACGGCGCTATCACGCACCTCGACGGCCAGGTGGGGCGGATTCTCGATGCGTTGGAACAGACGGGTCAGGCGGACAACACCCTCGTCATCTACGCCGCCGACCAGGGACTCGCCCTCGGCAGCCACGGCCTGCTGGGCAAGCAGAGCGTCTACGAACACAGCATGCGCTGCCCCTTGATCTTCGCGGGTCCAGGGATTCCACAAGGCGGTTCCACTCGGGCGTTCACCTACCTGCTGGATATCTTCCCCACGTTGTGCGACGTGGTTGGAGTCACGGCTCCCTCGGATCTGGAAGGCGAGAGCCTCCGGCCCCTGTGGGAGAGGAGGAAGGAGCGGGTCCGTGATTCGGTGTTCCTGCCGTTCCTCGACATCCAGCGGGCCGTGCGCGACGAGCGATGGAAGCTGATCTGCTATCCGAAGATCAGCCACATGCAGTTGTTCGACCTGCAAAGCGATCCGGATGAGACGACCAACCTGATCGACCGTGCGGAATACGCCGAGCACGTCCACCGGCTGCTGACGCGGATGAAACAGTGGCAGGCGAAGGTTGGCGACACAGTGGAATTGCCGACGCAGAACAAGGCGCCCGAGCCGGTCGATCTGACCGGACGAAAACGCGTGCCGGACCAATGGCAGCCGGACTGGATTGTGAAGAAGTACTTCGATGAGCCGTCGGGATCGTGACAAGGCAATGAGTTCCATTCAACGCAGTCTGTTCGTTCTTCTGACGCTATCGACCGGCTTTGTCACTCGATGTGGGCAGGCGGCCGACACGGCGGCTCTGTTTGCCGATGCGCAGTTCCGGCGGGGTTTCTTGCTGAGCTATCCGGATTCCTCCAGGGGACGGGCGGTCGAAGCGGTTCTCCATCTCGGCGATGCGAACAGCGTCCCTGTCTGGCGGCTGTGCCAGTGGGCGACGAAGTATAGCTTGGCCGCTGTCTCGTGTATTCAGGGAGACGCCGGCGACCTGTCCTATAAGAATGAAGGAAAGAGAGTGGTCGTCGGGGGACCAGGCTCTCAAAACCGTGACCTGATTCTCGACATACACGGGAAGACGGAATACGGCGCGACAGCCAGGAAACAAGGCGAGAGCTGGCCGCATCTTCTCGTCGAACAGGATGCGCCTGTGCTCTATCCGCTCGACGAGTTGGACGGCATCAGGCTGGCAATTTGTCTGCGGCTTTTGCGCTGCACGAATCACACGCCGCCGGAGCAGTACGACCCCGGGCTCCATGCCGCTCAGTTCCAGATGTTCTTCATCGTCAAGAACATCTCGCCGATCTCCCAGGACCGGGGCAACTACTTCTGGTTCGGCGTCCCTTTCTTCGACAGCCGATACGATGTCCCCCCTGCATACATGGCCCAGGACGCAGGGAAAGGTGATGCGACGGGCAAGTTCATCTACACTGTGGACGCCAGGCTACTGGGAATCACCTCCTTGCAGGGGGGTGATTGGATCAGCGTGCAGGCGGACCTTCTGCCGTTCATCCGCAGCGGACTTCAGGAGGCGGCCAAGAGAGGGTATCTGAAGGACGCAGCCCCCCATGACTACGCGGTCGTGAACATGAATCTGGGGTGGGAGATCCCGGGCACGTTCGACGCAGCGATTCAGGTCCGCGATCTGGGTATCTCGGCGATTATTCGATAGCGTAAGTCGTTGAGACATCTCAGGTTCCGATCCACGCGCATTTCTTTTTCAATTTGTCAATTTACAAATTCAAATACGGAATTAAATTATACGATAGAACACGTACTGAGAAAGGATGTACGGATGAGTCGAAAGCAGAGAAGAGACGCACAGGAGACACGGGAACGCCTGCTGGCGGCGGCCGTTGAGGTCTTCGCCCAGAAGGGATTCTGGGAGACCACCCATGCGGAAATCTGCGAGAAGGCCAAGGCCAACATTGCCGCCGTGAACTACCACTTCGGCAGCAAGGAGAACCTGTACGTCGAGGCCTGGAAGCACGCGTTCGAGGAATCGATCCAAGCTCACCCGCCGGATGGCGGGGTGCCCGCCAATGCGCCGGTTGCAGAAAGGCTGCACGGCCATGTCCTGGCGTTGATGCACCGAACGGCGGACCCAGGCAACCACGAGATCGAGATCATGCACAGGGAAATGGCGAACCCGACGGGGCTTCTGGGCGACGCCATACGTCGGGTCTTGGAACCGATGCGACAGGCCACCGTCTCGCTCGTGCGGGAATTGCTGGGCGACGGAGTAGGTGAGCAGCAGGTCCAGTTCTGCGAAATGAGCCTGATCAGTCAGTGTTTCGGTCCCATGCTTCGCATGCGGCGCGACAGGAAGGCGTTCGGCCCGCCGCACCCGGGCGGTCCGCCTGTGCATTTCACCGTCGAGGAACTGGCGGACCACGTCGTGCGGTTCAGCCTGGCCGGGATTCGCGGCGTTCGTGAAGAATCGCAGGGACACAAGAAGAGCGGCAGGCGACCGAAATGAGGCGGATGTATTTCGACACAGGGAAACTATGAAGACCATCTGCAAGACAGTCTCGATTGAATTGATGTCCTGGTTGTGCGCGCCGCTGGCGGTGATAGCCTTGGCGGGGTGTGCCGTGGGGCCTGATTATGTTCCACCGGCGTCTTCCGCGTCGCCGGCCTGGCACAGCGAGCTCAAAGACGGCTTGGTCGGTCAACCGACGGACCCCAACGTGCTGGCGTCGTGGTGGACCATGCTTGACGACCCGCAGTTGTCCGGCTTGATCGAAAGGGCTGTCGCGGGCAACCTGGACCTGAAGAACGCCCAGGCCCGTGTGCGCCAGGCCCGCGCAGCGCGAGGCGCGGCCAAGGCAGGCCTGTTTCCCGCAGTCAACCTCGCGGGATCGGACACGTGGAGCCATTCCCGTGGGGAGATGGGCACGGGCGAAACCACTGAGCTTCACTCCGCCGGTTTCGACGCGGGGTGGGAGTTGGACCTGTTCGGCGGCACCCGCCGCTCCATCGAGGCCGCGGATGCAGACCTCCAGGCCGGCCGGGAGGATCTGAACGACACGCTCGTGACGTTGCTCTCCGAAGTGGCCTTGAACTACGTCGAAGTCCGGACCTATCAGGCACAACTCGCCGCGACGCAGACGAGTCTTGAAGCCCAGGAACAGACCTATCAGTTGACCTCGTGGCAGTCGCAGGCCGGGCTCAGCGATGAACTGGCGGTGCATCAGGCCAGGTACAACCTGGAGAGCACACGGTCCCAGATCCCCAGCCTGCGCAGCAACCTGGATGCGGCCATGAACCGAATCGCCGTGCTCCTGGGCGAGCAGCCGGGCTCGCTTCACAAGGAACTGGCTGCGCGCGGGTCGGTGCCCGTCTGCGCGAAGGAAGTGGCGGTCGGGGTGCCGGCCGACGCCCTCCGTCAGCGGCCCGACGTCCGCAAAGCGGAGCGGGAACTCGCTGCGCAGACGGCCCGCGTGGGCGTCGCCACGGCGGACCTGTACCCCAGGTTCTCGCTGACCGGTTCAATCGGCATGCAGGCACTGTCGCTGGTTTCCGGCACCTCGTCCACCATCAGCGGCGGGCCCCAGGTCACGTGGGCGATCTTCGACGGCGGCGCGATCCGCCGGAACATCGAGGTTCAGTCCGCCCTGCAAGAGCAGTATCTCATCCAGTACGAGTCCGCCATCCTCGCCGCTCTGGAGGAGGTGGAGAACGCGCTGACATCCTACGTGAATGAACAGCACAGGCGCCAGGCCCTCCAGGATGCGGCCCAGGCGGCCCAGGATGCGGCGGACCTGGCCCAGTATGAGTACCAGGCCGGACTCACAGACTTCAGCAACGTGCTCGACGCCCAGCGCTCGCTCCTGTCGTTCCAGAACGAGCTGGCCCAGAGCAACGGCGCCGTGACCTCCAACCTGATCCGTCTGTACAAGGCCCTCGGCGGCGGCTGGACCTGCCTGGATTCCTGAGCAACCCCCTTTGACACGGAGAGCATCTATGAAATCGACGAAAGACCCCGAATCCCAGATCGCCCAGACGTTGGGGATCGACCCATCCTCCACCCGCAAGAAGGCCCGGCGGAGGCGATGGCTCCTTGTGATCCTGCTGGTGGCGGTGTGTGCCGTCGCCGGGTGGGCCTGGAAGGGTGGGAAGGAACCCAACGCCCCGCAATACAAGACCCAACCCGTCGAACAGGGAGGCTTGACCGTGATCGTCACCGCCACCGGCGACCTGCAACCCACCAACGAAGTCGAGGTGGGCAGCGAGATTTCGGGCATCGTCAAGAGCGTCGAGGCGGACTACAACGACAAGGTGAAAGTCGGCCAGGTCCTCGCCCAGATCGACACGTCCAAGTACGAGGCCCAGGAGACGCAGTTGAAAGCTGCCTTGGAGTCGGCCAAGGCGAAGGTCCTGCAGGCCAAGGCGACGCTCAGCGAAACCCAGGCGAAGTTGGCGCAATTGCAGCGCGTGCGGGAACTCAGCGGCGGCAAGGTGCCCTCGCAAACCGACTTCGATGCCGCGCAAGCTGCCTTCGAGCGGGCCAAAGCCGATGAAGGCAGCGCCACCGCGGCCGTTGCTCAGGCCCAAGCCACCCTGGAGGCTACCCAAACTGACATCGCAAAGGCGGTCATTCGTTCGCCCATCGACGGCATTGTTCTGACCCGCAGCATCGAGCCGGGCCAGACTGTGGCTGCGGCCTTCCAAGCCCCGGTCCTCTTCACCCTCGCGGAGGACCTGACCCAGATGGAACTGCACGTGGATGTGGACGAAGCGGACATCGGCCAGGTGAAGGAAGGCCAGGATGCGGAGTTCAACGTGGCCGCCTATCTGGACCGGACCTTCCAGGCCAGGATCGTGCAGACCCGTTATGGGTCCGAGACCGTGGACGGCGTGGTCACCTATGAGACCGTGCTGAAGGTGGACAACAAGGATCTGTCCCTGCGTCCCGGGATGACTGCGACCGCGAACATCACGGTTCAGAGAGTCGAGAACGCGCTGCTGGTCCCCAACACGGCCTTGCGGTTTTCGCCGCCCGCCCAGCAGCAGAAGAAGTCCTCCCGCGGCTTGGTGGGCATGCTGCTCCCGGGGCCCCCTCGGCAGACCGAGTCCGAGGAACTGGTGGATACGAACAAGAGGCAGCAGACCGTGTGGGTCCTGCAGGATGGCCTACCCGTCGCGGCGCCGGTGACCATCGGGGCCTCGGATGGGATCAAGACCGAAATCCTGGCCGGCGAAATCAAAGCAGGGATGCCATTGATCGTGGATACGATCAGCACAGGGAGATGAACATGATTGCCTCTACCCAAGCAGACAATACATCCCTGATCGAGTTGCAGGGCGTGACCAAGGTCTATGGCGAGGGTCAGGCGGCCATGCAGGCGCTGGCCGGGATCGACCTGCGGATCGGGCAGGGCGATTTCGTGGCGATCATGGGCCACAGCGGATCGGGCAAGTCCACCTGTCTGAACATCCTCGGATGCCTGGATTCCCCCACGTCCGGGTCCTATCGCTTCCAGGGCGTCGAGGTCTCGCAGTTGACTCGCGACCAGCGGGCGAGGCTCCGCCGCTATTACCTGGGCTTTGTGTTCCAGGGCTACAACCTCCTGAAACGCACCTCCGCGATCGAGAATGTGGAGCTGCCTTTGATCTATCGCGGCGTGCCTGCGCGGGAACGTCACCGGATTGCGCGTCGGGCCTTGGCGTCTGTGGGACTCGAAGGCTGGGAATCGCACAGCCCGAGCGAATTGTCCGGCGGCCAGCAGCAGCGGGTGGCCATTGCGAGGGCCATCATCACGGCCCCATCCGTCCTCATGGCGGATGAACCCACAGGCAATCTGGACACGGCGCGAAGCCAGGAGATCATGGACCTGCTCTGCCGGCTCAACCAGGAACAGGGGATCACCGTGGTTATGGTCACGCACGAGTCGGACATGGCCGCGTACGCCAAGCGCATCGTCCATTTCAAAGACGGCAGAATCGAATCCGACAAGCACAACGGGAAGGCAAACTGATGTTCTGGAACACGTTCCTATTGGCCCTGCGAGAGATCCGACGCAACGTCATGCGGTCCTTTCTGACCGTGCTGGGCATCGTCATCGGCGTGGCGTCCGTAATCACCATGGTGACCCTCGGCAATGGCGCCACCCAGCAGGTGACCACCCAGATCGCGAGCATGGGCAGCAACCTCCTGATGGTCAGTCCCGGCAAACGCATGGGTCCCGGCCAGCAGGGCACCGCCCCTGCCTTCAAGCTCGAGGACGCCCAGGCCATTGCGCGGGAGATTGGGTCCGTTTCCGCGGTGGCCCCCGTGTCCAGCGGAGCCGCCGTCGCCATCTTTGGTCATGAGAACTGGTCCACCTCGGTCACCGGGACCACCAGCGAATTCCTGACCCTGCGGAATATGCCCCTTCACAGCGGACGGTCTTTCACCGCCAGCGAATCCCGTGCGGGCGCCGCAGTCTGTATCCTGGGCCAGACCGTCCGAGAAAAACTCTTTGGCAGTCAGGATCCTCTGAACAACCGGATCCGACTGGGCGCTTTGTCGTTCCAGGTCATTGGTCTGCTGGAGGCCAAGGGCCAGAACAGCATGGGTATGGACCAGGACGACATCGTCGTGCTGCCCTTGCAGACCTTCCAGCGGAGGATCTCGGGCAATCAGGATGTCAGTCTCATCCAGGTCTCGGTCTCCGACGGCGCCTCGACGGAAAAGGTCCAGAAAGAGATCCGGCTGCTTCTGCGTGACCGTCGCCGTCTGGCCGCGAGCGAGGAGGACAACTTCCACGTGATGGACACCAAGGAGATCACCAAGATGCTCACCGGGACCACCCAGGTGCTCACGGGTCTGCTCGGCGCCGTTGCGGCGGTCAGCCTGATCGTGGGCGGCATCGGCATCATGAACATCATGCTGGTCTCTGTCACCGAGCGGACGCGAGAGGTCGGCACGCGTTTAGCCATCGGAGCCCTGGAACGGGAAGTGCTCATGCAGTTTCTCGTCGAAGCGGTGGTCCTGTCCTCTTCCGGCGGCCTGTTTGGGATTCTGCTCGGCCTGGGCGCCTCGTTCGGCCTCAAGAACCTCCTGCAGGTCCCCTTCGTCTTCAATCCGGGGATCGCAATCATCGCCTTCCTGTTCTCGGCGGCCGTGGGTGTCGTCTTCGGTTACTTCCCGGCCCTCAAGGCGGCGCGTCTCGATCCCATCGACGCCCTCCGACACGAATAGAGTCTGCTTTTGAACTGTCCCGTCTGCTGCGACGTATTCTGGGCATCGTGATTTGGCAGAAACGTTCAGGAGAGAAGGAGACCTATCATGGCAGACAAGAACCAGAGACTCACGACTGCGTCCGGAATGCCTGTTGATGACGATCAGAATACCCTGACCGCAGGGCCCAAGGGACCCGCCCTGATGCAGGATGTCCACCTCCTGGAGAAGCTCGCCCACTTCAACCGCGAGCGAATCCCCGAGCGGGTGGTGCACGCCAAGGGCGCCGGCGCCTACGGCGTGTTCGAGTGTACGGCGGACATGTCGAAGTACACCCGGGCCAGGTTCCTGTCGCAGGCGGGCAAGAAGACCGAAGTCTTTGCGCGTTTCTCCACCGTGGGCGGCGAGAAGGGTTCTGCAGACGCCGCTCGCGATCCTCGCGGATTTGCGGTCAAGTTCTATACCGAAGAGGGCAATTACGACATGACCGGCAACAACACGCCGGTGTTCTTCATTCGCGATCCGCTGAAATTCCCCGACTTCATCCACACCCAGAAACGTGACCCGGCCACCAATGCTCCGAACCCCGACATGTTCTGGGATTTCCTGTCGTTGACGCCGGAGTCGATCCACCAGGTGACGATCCTGTTCTCGGATCGCGGCACGCCCAAGAGCTATCGCCACATGAACGGCTACAGCAGCCACACCTTCAAGTGGTACAACGCCAAGGGCGACATCCACTGGGTGCAGTACCACTTCAAGACCCTCCAGGGCGTCCAGAACCTCACTCGCCAGGAGGCGACGCGCCTCGCGGGCGAGAACCCCGACCACGCGACAAAGGACCTGTTCAACGCCATCGCCAAAGGCGAATTCCCTTCGTGGCGGGTCTGTGTCCAGATCATGCCCGCCAAGGACGCGGCGAAGTATCGCTGGAACATCTTCGATATCACGAAGGTCTGGCCGCACAAGGACTATCCGCTCGTCGAGATCGGCACAATGACGCTTAACCGCAATCCGGCCAACTACTTCGCCGATGTAGAGCAATCAGCCTTCAGTCCGGGCAACTTCGTGCCGGGCATTGGCGCGTCACCGGACAAGATGCTCCAAGCCCGAGTTATCTCCTATCACGATGCCCATCTGTACCGCTTGGGCCCGAACTATCAACTTCTGCCGGTGAATGCTCCCAAGGCGTGCAAGGCCGCCAACTACCAGCGGGATGGATATATGCGGCTGGACGACAACGGCCGCGGCGGGCCGAACTACTGGCCCAACTCCATGGGTGGTCCCGCGCCCGATGCGAGCGTGGCCGAGCCGCCAATCGACCTGGAGGGGCAGGCCGCAAGGCACCCTCAGACCCTCACCGACGACGATTTCTTCCAGGCCGGCGAACTCTACCGCCGGGTCATGACCGATACCGACCGCGAGCATCTGGTCGGAAACATCGTCGCGCACCTGGGCAATGCACAGAAGCGCATCCAGCTTCGCCAGACTGCCCTGTTCTTCAAGGCGGACCCGGACTACGGCCGCCGGGTGGCGAAAGGATTGGGCCTCGATGCCAAGGAAGTGGAGCGTCTCGCCGCGATGTCGCAGGAGGAGAGGGTCAAGGCAACATCTGCCTGATCCTGCCCGTCGGAATCCGATATCTCACTGCCTTCTCGCCGGGACGATCCCGGTTTCGGCGAGAGGACCATGGTCATATGCTGTGGTCGATGATCGCGGCTCTGTTCAGCACCTTCTCCTCCTCGATCAGGTCCTGGAAGCCCGTGCCGTCGTACACGGCCTCGATAGCCGCCTGGGCCCGACTCGCGAGATGAACGAGCGAGCAGTCCTCTTTCAGTGGGCAGCAGGGGGTGTTCCGATATCCGATGCATCGGACCGGATCGAGCGGGCCTTCGATGATACGGACGACCTCGCCCACACCATAGAGCAAGTTGTGCGTTCCGTATCTGAACTGCAAGCACGGTGATCTCGGGGTCATCCTTGTTCACATGAGTTCTGTGCTGCGAAACGCCACTCGGTGCTTTCGATCCGAGTCAGTGTGAAATCTCCTTTGAGAATAGCGCCATTCATCGCGAGGGTCCAAAGGTCGTCGCGCCGGTCGCGATACGAGTAGACCCCGGAATCGGCGATTCGAACCTTGCCGGTTCCTTTCTGGACGGGGCCTTCGTAGGTGAGGAATCGCAGGGGATGGTCGAAGATCTTCACCGCCTGGACCTCGTGTGTCAGGGCTTTGGCAGGCTCCTCTTCCAGGCGAAATGTGGCCAGAACGCCATCCTGTTCGAGCATGAGGTCCCAATGGACGCCCTCGACCGTTGTATGTTCCTGGACGACAAATCTGCAAATCATAAATCGCGAACCGCAAATTGGGCAGGATTCTTGCCAAAAGCCGCGAACGAGGGTATGATACCATCGGTAGTTACATGAAGCCAGGGGAGCCGTCGTGCGTAGCCTGTCGTGACGGCTGAGAGATCGCGTTTCGAGCGATGACCCTAAGAACCTGATCAGGTTAGGACCTGCGAAGGGAGGCTTGAGCACGTATGCAAGCACTCCTTTTGTGGGAGTGCTTCTTTTTTTTGTGGGTGAGTCGAATGAAGTCGCTGAAGGTCAATGGCATCGAGCGGCGGTTCGCTCCGGACGAGATGCCCGGCACGCTCACGGCGTTGCTGGATGCGCTCGGCGTCGGGCCGACCACTGTCGTCGCGGAAGTGGATGGGCGGATCGTGCGCCGCGACGAATTCCATCGGACAGAACTGAAAGACGGCCAGCAGATCGAGCTGATCAAACTCATGGGAGGGGGCTGAATCATGGGCAAACTGACCATCGCCGGCAGGGCATTTGAATCGCGTTTGCTCGTGGGAACCGGCAAGTTCTCCTCGCCCCAGGTCATGGCGCGGGCGCTGGCCGCATCGGGCGCCCAGATCGTGACCGTGGCGCTTCGTCGGGTCGACATCGACAATCCGGCCGACGACACGCTGCGGGAGATCGACCGGAACCGATTCTGGCTGCTGCCGAATACTTCCGGCGCCAGGGATGCTGAAGAAGCGGTTCGGCTTGCCCGCCTGGCCCGCGCCGCCACTGGGATCGAGTGGGTCAAACTGGAGGTGACGCCGGACCCGTACTATCTGCTGCCATGCCCCGTCGAGACGCTCAAGGCCGCCGAGATCCTCGTGAAAGAGGGTTTTGTGGTCTTGCCCTACATCAACGCGGATCCGATCCTCGCCAAGCGATTGCAGGACGTTGGCACGGCCACCGTGATGCCTTTGGGCAGTCCGATCGGCTCCAACCAGGGCCTCAAGACGCGGGCATCGCTCGAAATCATCATCGAGCAGAGCAATGTCCCAGTGGTCGTGGACGCGGGCCTCGGTCTGCCCTCCCATGTGGCCGAGGCGATGGAGATCGGAGCCGACGCGGTGCTTGTGAATACCGCCATCGCCACCGCGGGCGACCCTGTCGAAATGGCGACTGCATTCAAGCTGGCTGTCGAGGCCGGACGAAAGGCCTGCGAGGCCGGACCTCGGGCCCCGCTGCGCAACGCCGAGGCATCGAGTCCATTGACGGGATTCCTGAGGGATTCATGAGCGTTCAAGCAACATCAACCATGTCGGATGTATCAATCGCATCTGTGTTGAAGAGCCAACGTCTGGATGGAGACAGAGAATGTTGGCAGCAGCGACTCGGCGAAGTGACCTCGCACGATGTGGAGACTGCGTTGGCTTCCCGGCCCGGTTCATACAGTCTGACGAAGCTGCTGGCGCTGGTCTCGCCGGCCGCTGAGGAATACCTCGAACAGATGGCTGTGCTCTCGCAGTGTCTGACCATCCAGCGCTTCGGCCGGACCATGAGGCTCTATGCGCCGGTGTACCTGTCGAGCTACTGTGTCAATCGCTGTCAATACTGCGGGTTCAACCATGACAACACGTTCGCGAGGGTCCGCCTGTCCGTCGAAGAGGCCGTCGCGGAGGCCCAGTTCCTTGCCGCCGAGGGCTATCGGGACATCCTGCTGGTCAGCAGCGAGGATCGGGCCTTCATCACCGTCGCCTACCTGGCGGAATTGGCGAAGCGGCTCCGGAGCAAATTCAGCTTCATCGGCATCGAGATCTTTCAATTGTCGGCTGCGGAATACAAAGAGCTTTCCGACGCCGGCGTCCACGGGGTCACGCTGTATCAAGAGACCTACGACCGCACCGTCTATGCCCGCTACCATCTCGGCGGACCCAAGGCGAACTATGACGTGAGACTCCTCGCGCCTCAGGACATGGGGCAAGCGGGCATGCGGGAAATCGGACTTGGCGTGCTCCTGGGCCTGGCGGACTGGCGCATCGAGGCATTGGCCCTGGCGGAACATGCCTCGCACCTCATGCGGCGCTACTGGCAGTCTCGCGTTTCGTTCTCCTTCCCGAGATTGCGGCCTGCGTGCGGCGTGCCATCCACGGAATTCCCGCACCTGCTCAGCGACAGGAACCTCGTCCAGATGATGCTCGCGTTGCGGCTGTGCTTCGCCGATTCCGGGATTGTGCTGTCCACGCGGGAGCCCGCCCGACTGAGGGATCAACTCATGGGGCTCGCTGTCACTCGCATCAGCGCGGGCAGCCGAACCAGTCCGGGCGGCTACAAGGACCCCCAGGCGAATACCGGCCAGTTCGAGGTCAACGACAGTCGCAGCCCGAGCGAGGTGGTCGCCGTGATCCGGGACAGGGGATTCGATCCCGTGTGGAAGGACTGGGATGGCGCGTTCTCGCGGGCTTGATCGAAACAGCCCCGGCTACTTCGCCCGTCTTGGATTTCCGCCGGGTGACTGGTCGAGACGGGCTCGCGCCTCCTTCTTGCCGATGTGGCGAATCAAGGCGATCCTCGCCACCTGTTGTTTGCGGGGCCGGGATGTCTCCTGCTCCCAACTGTAGATCGACTGGCCCGTCACGCCGACGAGCTTGCCGTAATCCGCCGCGGAGAGCCCGAGACGCTTGCGCTGGGAACGCAGGCCCTTGGCGGTGAACCGCACGTGGTCCGTATCGGCCTCCGGGACCTGGGCCGGGGCGTTTCTGAGCGCCTGCTTCTCCAGGGGGGTGAGTCTGCGTTGCAGATCGGAGGCACGACGTTTCAGTTCGGCAATGTCTTTGCGGTACTGGGCCGATGCCTTTCTGATAGCGTCCGTTTGACTGCGGATCTCCTTGCGCGCGAGCCGAAGGATCTCCTCTCTGAGTACGCCAGCGATGTTTGCCATGATGGTCTCCAGCTATTGTCATTACGTACCCATCCTATACGACGTCGATCCAGGACGCCGAGATACGCGACACACAATATAACACCATTGCAGGGCATGATATGTCAACAACAAATCGGGGGTCTGAATCGCGTCGATATTCGGGCAGTTGTCTGACGGGCGTCGACCATAGCAGGTCCTGCGGTTGACGGCGGAGTTGCACACGCGGTAACATGAAGGACGCAGGTTCTCAGGACGCCTATTCTGCCGGGGTGTAACTGAATCTCGGCGTCTGGGAAAGGATCGATACATGACGGCTTCCAATCGAAGAGAGTTTCTCCGGTCTTCTGCCGCAGCGACTGCGGCCGTGGCCTGGAACGTGGCGCAAAGCCCCGTCGCCTCTTCCGGAATGTCGCCGCAAGAGGCGGTCCGCGTAAACCACGATTTGCACACGCACACCGCCTACTCCGACGGTGTGAGCTCCATCCCCCTGCACATACTGGAGGCGCGCGCATTCGAGTTGGACGCGGTCGCCATCACGGACCACTACACCCCCGGCAGCAAGATCTGCGAATCCCAGGCTGAGTTCGATCGGTATCTGGCTGAGATCGAGCGAGAACGGTCTGCCCAGCAGGATGTGATCGTATTGAAAGGCGCCGAGGCGACTGCGCTGGATACAACCGGCCGCATCAGTATCGACGACCGTCACGCCGCCAGGCTGGAGTGGGTCTTGTGCGATCTGGGCGGATTGTCCGAGGGAACGCTCCGCAATCCGCCGAGTGACAAGCAGACGTACGTCGAGAATGTGATTCGGACCTACCTGGCGCTCTGTGATGTGGAATACCTTGATGCGATCGCACATCCTTTCAATACGGGAAACACCCGCCCGGCTGCGTTGCCTGCGGATTATCCGCCGCACCTCCTGAGGGAGCTGGCGGCGAAGATGGCGGCCAAAGGCAAGGTCTTCGACGTGATGAACGACATGATCTACTGGTTTCACAAGGCGTCGATTGCGCCGCGAGAGTTCACGGCGCAGTACGTGGAACTCGTCAGGCTGTTTGCCGCCGAAGGGGTGACCTTTCAGGTCTCTTCCGATGACCATCGTACGGGTCTGGGCAACACCCGGTGGGCCCAACTCGTCCTGAACCGAGCCTCCGTGCCGGCCAGGCAAGTTGTCGATCCTCTGCGAATCGCCCGCAGCCGAAAGTAGCATGGCGCGCGCCGCCAACGCGCTCGCCGTGCAACGGCGGCGGAGGTCAGTGTATGTGTGCCGACGCCACCTGCAATCCCTGTCGATCGATCAGTATGAGCGTTTGGCTCTGATTTGAGAGCCGGCCGGTGTAGTCGCCGACGACGAATAGTCCCTGGTTGCCTGTCGGAAAGGACGTGCGGGCGCGGAAAGCGATGCGGCTGGCCGCTACGTAGAGCGTGCCGCTCGCGGGAATGACCGTGCCGCCTCGGAACGTGAAGAGAGGCCCTTCGGAAGCCGTGTTTGCGCTCAAGATCCAGCCTGAGATATCCACTGCAAAGGAGTTGGGATTCACCAGTTGGATGTACTCTTCATCTTGATTTCTGCTGGAGAACCCCCCCTCGATATCGCCGAAGAGGATGGTCGTGCCGGCGGGCTGCTGGGCGGGGATTTCGCCCGCCCCGGGCGCCAGGCGGTTGAACAGTTGTCTCCTGCGCTCGGGCAGGTAGGAGTTTCTCATCTCCGCGACGGCCTCCGCGAACGGCTGTGGATAATTGGGGGCGGTGGAGCCGTTGCCCCACGCGTGCGAATTCCACTTGGCCGCGTCCAAGCTCGCATCGGGACCGACCTGGGCTGCCAGCTCGTCGATTCGCGGCTCGTAGTGCAAGGCCTCTGTGGGTGTCCCCGGCGGCATGAGCAATTCATCCATGAGCGTGCGCACGCGGCGCAGGTACATCTGCCGCATCTCGGGAGTCTCGAAGATGGCCTGCGGCAGGCGATTGCCACTCCCGATGAACAGCGGCGTGTTCGCGATCAACCGCTGATCCCAGTAGGTCATCGAGCTGATCCATCGGCGTCCGAAGCTCAGGTCCACGTCCCATGGCCACATCTGCCACTCGTCGCTGCCGCCCGTGTCGCGATAGAAGTAATAGTTTTTGTGGCAGCAGTCGGTGTCGCCCGTCAGCAGGCGGGCCGCCAGGAAGTTGACGACCTGCGCGACATCCACGTTGTCGTACAGATATCGACGGCGGGCCTCGCCTGTGAGGCTGATCCCATTGAACAGCGCCAGCAGATCCGCGTTGTCCTCGTTCTTGCGGGTCTTTTTCTCCGCGCCGCTCGTGGCGTCGCCTGTGCTCGTGAAGCCGTTGTACATCTTGTACAGGGCCCCCTCGGCGTTCAAACCCATCCGAACGAGCCAGTCCTTGTCGCCATTCTCGACGATGTGCGCCGTGCCCCAGAAG
Source organism: Phycisphaerales bacterium (assembly GCA_039683175.1). GTDB lineage: Bacteria > Planctomycetota > Phycisphaerae > Sedimentisphaerales > Anaerobacaceae > PLanc-01. The sequence continues at coordinate 74,774 of JBDKRX010000013.1, read as the reverse complement.
ACCCCGTTCTGCTGCACGCGCACCGCGAACGCCCAGTGGCCGGGGCAATCGGCGTCCCGGTAGGTCTCGTAGGCCAGGATGTTGCGCATCTGGGCCTTGTCGGGATAGGTTGTCAGGAGATTGATGTCGCCGACCCGCGGCCGGCCCTGGGACCAGCGGAAGTTGTACCCGGGATTGAAATCGATATTGTAGCTCTTCTTCGGGAACCCCCGGCTCGACTGGCCGTGAATGGTGATCCAGAGGTTGTCGTAGAACTGGCCGTCGTAGAAGAGCGAGCACCGTGTGCCTGTGTCGGTGTTGGCCGCCGTGGGCTCCTGGATGAACCAGTGCAGCACGGGCAGCGGATGTGTCAGGCTCGGGTCCGCGACGACCGTGCCCTCATATTGCGGGCAGCCCTGCAAATCACGGAACGCCGGCCAGCGAGAGACCCGTCCGGCGGCATCGACGGCGATGATATACCATCGCACCATCTCGCCTGCGGTGAAGACGCCGCCGGGGAGTCGTGCCCCGAAGATCCCATCGCTGCCTGTGCCGTCACCGGTGTTGCCATCGTCGAGGAGCGGAATCGCAACGTCCGGACCGAACATCACCCGGTAGTGCAACTCCGTGAGGGCAATGGCGTCGAAGGCCGGCGTGATCCGTGCGGTGACCCGCAGGATGTCCCTCTGGGTCGGTGTCTCCGGGGAGTGTCCCACGTTGGCGATAATCGGTCCCACGGTCTCGACGCCGGCGCTGTTGGCCGCGCCGGGCGTCGGCTCGGGGAAGTAGCGGCGCGACGGCTCCACGCCCGCGAGGTTCGCCAGCAGCTCCGGAATCACCAGCAGATCCGGACTGTCCGCGCCGTAGTTCAGTCCCTGGATCGCCAGCAGGTTCATCCCCACGTGCAGATAATCGACCTGGCGGATCTGAAAATCGACAGGGTCCACGAACCTGGCGTTTGGGTAGCTGGCGAGTGCGCCCGAGTTCCATGTCTCGGTGGCCGGCTCGGGAGCGTTGTCGCGAGCCACCTCGTGGCCGTTGAGATAGGCGATTATCCCATCGTCGAACTGCACGCGCAGAGTGAGCATCCGGAATGCCGACGGGTCCTCCACGACGAACGGGATGCGGATGTAGACCGTTTCGTTCACATAGCGCATGTGGGAGACGTCCAGCCCGATCGAGTCGAGGTATCCGAAGCCGATCCCGGTAACGCCCGATTGCCAGGACCCATCGTCGAAATCCTCCAGTGTCCAGGGACGCGGGGCATCCCGCAGGGATGGCGGCTCCAGCAGATCGTCCAGCGGAACGAGGGCTTTGGCCATCGCCGCTGGAGCCACCAAGGGCTTCTGCACGATGGTCTCGACCAGGCCGTAGGAGACGTCGGGCGCCTGGGCCGGATAGGCGGGGGAGTACTCCGAAACCACGGTGACCCCATCCGGGCGGACGAGTCCGAGATACTCGCCGGCCCCGCTCAATTTGAAATTCGTGTGGAGCTCGCCCGCCGGGGCACTCCGGTCTTTACCGGACGCGAAGACGACCAGGTAGCCATCGGGTTCCAGCGCCACGGCCGGGAATTGCCACTTCGTGAGGTTGTTGGAGGAATCCGTCAGATACCAGCCATTGAGGCTCACCGTCCTCGTCCCGGCGTTGTGGATCTCGATCCAATCCTCTTCGTCGCGATCCTCGTCGTCCAGGCCCCTGTCGTTCACCGCCATGAACTCGCTGATCTGCAGCAGGTCCTGGGAATGGAGCGACGCCGGGGAGCCAAGGACGAGAAGAAAAACAACAAGACTGACTGGGGTCTGCAAGTACTTCATGCGAAGGATAATTCCATATCGTCCGGACCGTTACCGACAGAAAACTCAATTCCCGGCGTCCGACGATATTATAGCAGAAATCCCGGTTCCGATCAACCGAAGGTACAAGGAGGGTACGCTCTCTCGCCAAGACGCCAAGTGCGCAGGATGGAGCTTGCCCCACCGGTTCCTCTCTGTTTTCGCCGGTGTCAGCCGGCGTCTGCGATTTCGCCAAGGAGCGAAAGTGCCTGTTCCACCAGGATTTCTCCGGCTCCTTCGGCCAGGTGCGTCGCCGAGGTGGGTTCGTAGCCGCCTTCTTTGTACGCTTCGCGGAGGCTGACGTATCCGACTACATCGTTGGCGAGCGTTACGATGAAGAGGTTTCTCATGGGGGCTTTGTCCTTGATCGCCAATCCCACCTCCACCAGGATTTCGCCCGGCAGGCCCAGGAGGTACGTGTCTCCGAGCCTGACGACCTGAATCTCCGTAGTGATGGAGTCCGCACTCGTGTTCGGATCGGGCTTTTCGGACGGAGCGGCCGGTTTGCGGGGGAGGGAGATGGTCTTTGTCGCCGTCTTCAGAGTGGCGTTGACCGAGGGAGCGACCATTTGGATTGTCTTCAACGCCTCGCCACCCAGTGCCTTGCCCATCCGCTCGCAGGGTCCGAGATCCCGCCGGAGAGGGACAGCATTGCCTGCGAGCCCGAGCACAAACAGGCTGGTTCCGCCTTCCTCTTGTTCTACGACGCGCGTGGCGACGGCAGGGTAGTCGGCCGAAATCGTCGTGCTCAAGAAGGGATAGATGCAGACGGGGTGACAACCGAACCCGATGAGCGAGCCGACAAGCCGGCCGTTCGGGTCCTCCATTCGCAAGGCCAGGACCGCCGGGTCGATGGGACCGAATGCCAGGGGGGCTTCGCCGGCCGGGAGGGTGAACACCGCTCGGACGCGGCCGTCATCGCCGGTTTGGACGCGTCGCGTGGCTGCCACCTCCTCGGGCACGGTGAATGCCATCTTCACCTGCCCGTCTTGTGCTCTCGGCCTGCGATTGAAGTGAACCTCCGGCAGCGAACCGAAGGCCGCACCGATCCTCACGTCCTGCAAATTCCGATGGGCGATGAGGACGGAATCGGCCATCTTGCTCACGAGGACCTGGTGATAGGACTGATCGATCTGTGAGGCGGGGAGCCGGCCTTCCGCAGGGACCTTGGATCGCGTGAAGACCTCCGGGCCGGAGTGTGTGTGGGTGGCGCAGACCATGACGTTCTGCCCTGGAATGCCGGTCTTGGCGCTGACGATGGCCCGGACAGGACCGGTGATCTCCTCCAGCGGCGTGTACAGCAGATCGGCCGACACAATCGCGATTGTCGTAGCTCCATCACTGAGAACCATCGCCTTGGCATAGAGATTGTCCCGGATCGAATCACTCGGATAGCCTTTGGACCCGATAAGCGTGATACCGAGCGGAGGCGTGATGTCGATCCGCGCGCAACCGCCTCGCAACTGGGCCCAACCGATGGAGCAGATGGCGAGGCTCAGCAGAATGACAAGAAGTGTGAGGTTTGATGTTTGAAGTTTGAAGTCAGAGCTTCGCGTGTCCATGGGCATGGTCTTCCCTTTTCTATTCAGTGCATCTTTGCGAGAGCATTCTACACTTCACACTTCAAACTTCCCACCTCAAACTTAGCTCTTGACACTTCCAACTTCCAACTTCAAACTTCAAACATGCTTTGAAAGGGGCGAATATGACGAGTGGTGATCTGACACGACGGCAATTTGTGGCTGCGGTATCGACCGGCTCTCTTGCGGTGGCCGCGTCCAAGACCGTTCCCGCGTACGGCAACCTCACGAAGAAGGCGAGCCAACTGGCGATTCTCGGCGGCGAGCCCGTGCGGAAGAACAAGCCTTGGCCCGATTGGCCCAGTTGCTGCTGGGATGAGAAGCTGACGGAGTCCCTGCTCAAGACCGCCAAGAGCGGCATCTGGTGCAGGATTCAGGCTGCCTCCGGTACGGTCCCCACGTTCGAAAAGGAATACGCCAAGCTGATGGGAGCCAGGTTCTGTGTTGCCACCGGTGCCGGGACGCAGGCCTTGCACACGTGCGTGGAAGCGCTGGGCATCGGACCGGGCGACGAGGTCATTACCTCCCCCTATACCGATCCGGGGACGATCCAGGGGATTCTGTCCGCTCGCGCACTGCCTGTCCTGGCGGACCTGGACGTCGAGTCCTACCAGCTCGATCCCGCCGACGTGGAGAAAAAGATCAACGAGAACACCAAGGCGATCATGCCCGTCCACATGATGGGCCAGCCTGCCGACATGGACTCGATCATGGCCCTCGCGAAGAAGCACAACCTCAAGGTGATCGAGGACGCCTGCCAGGCACATCTGGCGGAGCATCGAGGCCGCAAGCTCGGGACTATCGGCGACGTGGGCTGCTTCAGCTTCCAGTCATCTAAGACGCTCGCCTGCGGTGAAGGCGGCGGAATCATCGGCGACGACGAAGCTCTCATGGATAAATGCTACACCGTGCACAACCACGGCACATCCCGCAAGGGCAAAACGGAGCTGATCGGGCCCAAGTACCGGATGAACGAGTTCGAGGCTGCGGTCCTGCTGGGCCAATTCTCCGGCGTGGTCGAACGGTGGCGACGCCGCAATGAAAACGCTGCCTATCTGACGGCCCGGATGAAAGACATCCCCGGCCTGACCCCGCAGAAGCTCTACCCAGGCACCGAGAGCGGCTCCTTCTACCTTTACACCATGTCCTACCACAAGGACCGCTTCGACGGCGTGGATCGGGCGACCTTCTTCAAGGCCATCAATGCCGAGGGGATTGGCCTGAGCCCGTACATCGCCCAGGGGTTGCACCGGGAGCCCTGGATCGACGAGATCTGCAACTCCAAGGTTTATAAGACGATGTATTCGCCCGAGCGGCTGCGCCGGTACAAAGAGCAGTGTCAGTGCCCGAAGTGCGACCAGGTATGCGAGGAGATGGTGATGCTCTGGGCCTCGGGTCCCTTGCTGACGCCCCAGGAGGAAGTGGCCGACATCGCAGACGCGATCGAGAAGGTCTGGGAAAACCGGGCCAAACTCAAGCAGATCTGATGCGAGGAAGGAGTTTCAAGTGTGAAGTGTCAAGTTTGAAGTGTGAAGAACCGGGAGCCGGCCGAGCATGTCAAACTTGACACTTCGAATCTCAAACTCCAAACTTAGCATTTCTTCCTATCTGTCGGAGTCGGATTTGCGCGCGATGGCCAGTTCCAGCACTGCGTAGCCGTCGATCTCGAAGTGCTCGACTGCGATCTCGACGGTCTTGTCCTCGCGCAGCTCCAACGTGCCTGTGTCTCGCGTCGGTCCGTGCCACGCCCAGTTCTCGATAACCGGCCGGCCGTCCACGAGGACGCGGATACCGTCGTCGCTGAGGGTTGTGAATTCCCACATGCCGGCCGAGAGCGGCAGCCGCGTTCTCGCGGTCATGCCGAAGTGATCGCCTCCGAGCTTGGCTGCGGTGATGGCCTCGGAAAGATTCTGCTCGCTTGGGCCGCTCCAGCCGTACTTCAGCGTCAACCGCTTGGCCTGCCCTGAGACTGCCTTCTCGTCCCGGCTGAGTCTCCGCCATGCCTCGAGATTCTCTCGCGGGTCGGCGGTCTTGTCCCACTTGAAGAACGTGGCATCCCACGTCGTCGAGATGAGCGCGCCGCGAATCTCCTGCCGCCAGTCGCCGCTCTTGACTTGGAACAGATAGGGATGGACGCCGGGCCCTGTGGCGGAAATCTCGTAGGCGATCTCGCCCCCTGCGTTCTCGGACGCGACCTGCCGCCAGGTGACGTTGCTGCCTTCGATGCTTACCGTGGCTCTCTTGGCCATGTTGTGCAGGTCGTAGCGGATGGAATCGCCGTGGTCCTGAATCACGCGAATCAGAGGCGATTCGTGGTCCCACGGTCCCCACTCCGTCATGACGATGTTCTGACGGCCCCGCAAGTGAGGGCGGGCGCCGACCGGATGCGTCCTGCCATAGACAGAATACTGAGGCTCCGGCGGGTTCTTTATATCCGCGCCGCTGCGAACGATGTGCTCGGCCTCTTGGGACATCTGTTGATCCACGTCCTCGAACGAGTTCTCGCCGACAGTGAGTTCACCTGGCCCGCGGAGGTGAAACACGAGCTTATCGCCGGTGAACTGGTTGCTGGCGACCACATTGTCCTTGGATTCGGTGCCGTTGGCCTTGGCCCAGGGTCTCTGTGCGAAGTCACCGGTTGGGCCACCCCAGAGGTGGACGCCGCACTTGTTGTTCTGGAAGACGTTGGCCAGGGTGCGATTGCCCCGGCCATGTTCGATATTGATGCCGCCGCGCTCCAGGCCGTAGGCCATTTCGCCGTTGCCCTCGATGGTGTTTCTCGCGATCAGCGTGTTTTGGGAGAAGCCGCCCCAGACGCCGCAGATCGCGTTCTCGACCAGGCGATTGCCCCAGAAGACGTTCCCGAACGAGAAGGTCATCTCGATGCCGTGGGCGGGCGCATAGGAGAAATCGTTCGCGATGAGCAGGTTGCCGTTGTTGCCGCGTCGCTTGTACCAGTCGGCCGGATGCTCGCCGATCTCGCCGAGGGCCTCTTTGCCAGCGAATCCGAAGAAGCTGTCGCCGCCGTGCGTGGCGGAGTTCTCGGCAATGATATTGTCGCAGTTCTGCTCGAACATGAGGATGCCTGCGGAATCCTGCCCGCGATTGTAGATGCCGTGACTGTACCCTCGCACGCAGAAATCGCATGCGTTCCGCGAGATCGTGTTCCGGCTGGATCGCCACATGGCGATGCCCCAGCCGGAATTGAAGGAGAAATCGTTGTCGTAGATCTTCGAGTCGTTCACCCGGTCGAGGCACAGGGCATTCTGGCCGTGACGGACCTTACAGTCGTGGACCGTGATCTGATTCGAGTCCTCAATATAGATCGCCGACCCGTAGTTCTCCAGCCACTGATTCTGATCGTTGTCGTGTGGGAAGAGCCAGTCGCCGCTGTCCTCGGCCGCCGGCGTGGATTTCAGCCGGGCCTGTCGGTTGTCGGAGGCATCGACCGCGTCGAGTGTGAGTCCGTCAGCGTTCGTCGCCCAGAGACCGCCCCAGAAGCCGCTGATCCGAGCCCCGCGGATCGTGACATTGGAGTGCCCGTCCACGCGGATGCCATAGCCTCTGTACTCATCCGGTGGCACATCGCGTGGCGAGCCCCGCAGGCACGCGCCGTCTGCGAACTCGACCACAATGTCCGAGGCGACAATCTGAATCACGCCGTTGCTGTCGATGTCTTCGATGATCGCGCCCGAGGAAATGATGATCCTGCAGGACTGAGTGATCCTGACGTTGTCCGATGCGACACGAACAGTGGGCAATTCCCGGGCACTCATGGTCCAAGCGACCGATGCGACGAACAAGACTGCGAACACGGTACAATCCTCCGTACACCATTTTCTTCTACGTCACTCTTTGATTCGCGGGAACTCCGTCACGCGGATATTCGTGCATCCGTAGGGAATCAGCGTCAGTTCCTCGATGGGTTCCTTCGAACTCTGTGGTTCAGGCGGGACTTCCGCCGCCCAGCCGTGCTCCAGCTTCCAGTTGGGCAGTCTGCGGCCTTTGGCCTTGGCGACCACGCCAGCCCCTTCCGGCGAGAAGGGTTTTTCGCCCACAGGCTGCTCCTCGAATGTGACGCTCGTCTCGGGCTTCGCTTCGTCCATGAGCAAGCCATAGTTCCAGGGCGTCGTGGGCCGGACCTCGAAATCGCCGTGCGGCAGCTCGCGGTGCGGCTTGTCCGCGTTCACGCGGGTCCATTCTTCGCCCAGCTTGAGCGAGTAGACGAGCGGACCCCGCTCGATAGCGAGGGCCCCATTGTACCGCCGGGAGGTCTTGACCTGCATCGGGAAGCACAGATCCACATCAATCGTGCCTTTCCATTCCCGCTCCACCCTGTGGAACGAGCCGGGCTTGAGCTGTTTCGCAGACCCGCCGGCCACGCGGACCGTCGCCCCTTCGGTCCAGGCCGGGACCCGCAAGACCAGCGGGAAACGAGCGGCTTTGTCCGTCGTCACTGTGACCTTAAGCGTGTTGCGGAAGGGGTAATCTGTATCGAGGACCACGCGGACCTGCGTGCCTCGCGTCTCGAAGCGGGCCGAGCTCGGCGCGTACGCCATCGCGGCGATTCCGTCGCCCGCGCGCATCCAGAGATGGGCGGCGAGCTTGGGCCAGCCCTGGTGCATGTTGGCGGTACAGCAGCCGTAGTTCGGCTCCAGGCCGTAGAGGTTCGACTCCGGCCCGTTCGACGACCACATCTGGTCCGGGTTGATCGTACACTGCACCTGGTTGACCTGCTGGTCGTACTGGTGCGACCACATGTCAGGGGCGAAGGTCGCCGGCAGGGCGTTGAAGGCGATCCGCTCGAGGCGGTCGCCGAAGGCTGGGTCGCCCGTCGCCGCCAGCAGATGCTCCAGCGAGTACATCGTCTCGACCACCGCGCAGAGCTCGGTTCCCTGGACTGGATTCCTGCCGGCGAGGCACTCGTCGCCGGTGAATATGCCGGTCACCTGGCCGTGGTAGCGGTCGAGGATCTCGATCATCCGCGCCGGGAAGGTCCGTTCGGTTTCCCGACGCGTCAGACGCCAGGATAGTGCGTAGGCCTTGACTGCCATGCCCGTATTGACAACGTGCTTGTCGAAGCGCCACAGGCCGCGACGCGGCGTAGGCTGCGTGACGTCCTCGCCGCCGTAGAAGGTCATATAATCGAAGCCCTGTGCATACAGTTTTCGTGCGAGGTCGAGCAGCCAGGCCTCGCCGGTGCGTTCGTAGGCGTAGTAGACCGGGATGAGCCCCTCGAACCAGCGGAACTTGCCCCAGGCAAACAGCGGTGTCCGGTCGAGGGCATCGAGCGTTGCCTTGAGGTTCCGCATCACCGCCTGCAGGACCGCGGCGTCGCCGGTCGCCTCGTGGTATTGAACGAGCACCTTGTTGGCAAGCAGGATGGCCCAGAGATCGTACGGTTTCGCACTGGCGTCGAGCGGATAGGGTGCGTACCAGCCGTCGGTCCGCTGGTTGGCGACGATGTGATCGACGTAGCGTTTGACCTTTGCCTGAAGGGGCTCGTCGCCGAGGACCCAGGCGAGCGGGATGACGCCATCGAGCCAGTAGGGCGCGCGTTCCCAGCCCTCGGCCTTGCCGCCGAACCATTGGCTCTCGCCGACGTCGGGCCAGAACTCGTCGAGGTGCCCGCTCAGGCCGTCGGTTTGGAGTCGAAGCTGCCGCGCGAGCCAGCCCTCGGGCCGGATCGAGCCCAATGGCAGCGGACGGAACGCAGGCTCCGCGAGACCGGATTTGAACCGGCCGCCTCGCGGCGAATCTGTTGAGGATTTGGCGCCGGCCACGGGCGACACAGCCATCGCGGCCACACCACCTGCGAGGCCGGCCAGGAATTGACGACGTTGCATCTGTGACATGTTCATTGGCTCCCTAAAGCAGTGACTCGTGTTCCATGACCCGTGACCCGGGCCACGGATCACGGCTGTGATGCTACCCTCAGAACCTCTCCCGTTCAAGACATATCGTCTGGCCGACCGGCCCCATCGATGGTACCATGGGAGCCGTATCGGCAAAGGAGGAACACCATGAATAGGGTTCGATTGTTCATCTGCCTGCTGTTGCCTGCGGCGGCTGTTGCCTTGGGCAATGACAGTCCAATCGTCACCTTCGAGCCTGGGCCGCGAAAGGGCATGCTGCTCAATCCCGGAAAGGGGTGGTCTGCCGGCGGGTCGCCACAGAGGCAACCCGAGGAAGTTCGCGATCTGCTGGGCATGGGTGTGATGCGGCTCGACTGGGCCGGTGTTGAGCCGCAGGAGGGACGATACGACTGGGATGCACTGGACCGTTTCCTCGACAGTTGGGGCCGGCTCGGCAAGGTCTGCAACATCGGCATCATGTGCGCGAACACGCATGGGCGGGACCCGGAAGGCTATGTCACGCCCAGGTGGGTCTTCGACGCCGGGGCTCAAAAGATCGAGATCATGCTGAACCCGGACCAGCCCACGACCGGCACGCCCGGCAGGAAAATCGCGCCTGTGTTTGACGATCCCGTTTTCCTCGACAAGTTCGCCAACTTCCTCCGCGCCTTCGCGAATCGTTACGACGGCGACCCCCGCATCGCGGTGCTGGACATCCGCTCATACGGCAACTGGGGCGAGGCCCACATGTATCCCTTCGGCGTCCCGGACGTCACGCCGGAGAAGTTCCGGCAGCACGTCCAGATGCACCTGGATGCGTTCAAGCGAACGCAGCTTTGCCTCTCACGCAACGCCCACCTCGGCAGGTTCGGCCCTCTGAAGCCCGTCTTCGATTGGGCGGTATTGGAGAAACACATCGCGCCGCGCCGGGATGGCATCTGCGGCAATAGCGATGGGAGCGAAACGGCCATCGGTCTCGGCATCGCGCCGGGCGTGTTCGAGTTGTTCGACAGCTACGATGGTGTGAAAAAGCGAGGCTGGTGGGATGGGCAGAAAGACAAGAACGGCTGCGGATTCACCCTTGAGGAATGCATTGAGAACGGCAAGCCGACGTGGGTGGACCTTGGTCGAGGAGGCGAGTCGGGACTGCGGATGGTCCGTGAGAACCGCCAGCTCATCGAGCGACTCACCAACCGCATCGGTTACCATTTTCATCTGCAACGCGTTTCCTACCTGCGTCGTATCGAACGGGGCGACCTCGACCTGGAGTTGACCTGGATCAATCAAGGCGTTGCACCCATCTACATCCCGTGTGCGGTTGCTGTCGCACTACTCGACGACAGCGGCCAGCGCGTGGCGACGGAGTGGCCGCAAGAATGCCGCCCGCACAAGTGGATGCCCGGCGAACCTGTGGTCGAGAAGGCTCGTGTGCAGTTCCCGGACACTCCGGCCGGCGAGTATCGCCTTGCCTTGACGTTCACTCGCAAGACCGCCGATGTCACTCCCTACATCCGGCTCGGCACCGAGCTGCCCATCATCGGAGGCTGGTACGTTCTTGGCAAGGTGGAGATCCTGCGATGAGGGTGAACCACGAACGGACCTGCCTTTTTCCAATCCGCGCCCCGCGGGAGTGGACACAGGGAGGATTCGTGGGTAAGCTTGTGGTCATATGTGACAACCGCAACATGGTAACGCTGAGCAGTTAGGAGACCAGCATGCGTAAGAGAGAGACCCATCTGAGCCGGCGCGGCTTTCTGAGGACCGCGGCCCAGGCCGGCGCGTTGTTTGTCATGCCGCAGATTGTTCCCAGCACCGTTCTGGGCGGCAGCGGCAGTGTTCCCCCGAGCGAGCGAATCCGCTTGGCCGGCCTTGGAATCGGCGGTCGCGGCGGATACGTCCTCGGCTGCTTCCTGCACGAGCCGGATGTGCAATTCGTCGCCATCTGCGATGTGAAGGCCAACCGCCGCAAGGCAGTCAAGGAGATGGCAGATTCCCGCTACGGCAACACCGACTGCGCCACGTACATCGACATGCGGGAGATGCTGGCCCGCGACGACATCGACGCGGTGCTGATCGCCACGGGTCCGAACTGGCATGCGACCGCCTCCATCCTGGCGGCCAACGCGGGCAAGGACGTATACTGCGAGAAACCCTCGACGAAGAACATCATGCAGAGCCTGGCGCTGGCGGAGACGTTCCGACGGACCGGGCGGGTGTTCCAGGCCGGCACGCAGCGTCGCAGCTTGCCCAATTTCATGTTTGCGGTCGATCTGGCCCGCAGCGGCAAGCTGGGCAAGCTCCACACGCTGCATGCCCATCCGATGGGATTAAAGACCTTGATGAGCGGCTGGCTCCCGGCGGAGCCCGAGCCCCCCAAAGACGAGGTGGACTGGGACCTGTACCTCGGACCGGCCGCCTGGCGGCCCTTCAATCGCAAACTGCTTGACGGCTTCAATTTCGAGAAAGGCGGCGGCATGTTCGGCGCGTTCGGCGGCGGCGGGTGCCTGGAATGGGGCTCGCACTGCGTGGACCTGTGCCAGTGGGCCAACAGCGCCGACGACACCGCCCCGGTAGAGTACGAGCCGGTGGGCGACCAGTTGCACGCCCGCTACGCCAACGGCGTCAAGCTGGTCATGCGAAACGACGGCTGGCTCCCCCTGGGTTCGTGTCCGGTGCGGTTCGAAGGTGAGACGGGCTGGGTGGAGACCGGCGACGACGCCGAGATCGTCGCCAGCTCCGAGTCGCTGCTCGTCGGCAAGGGGGCCAAGATCGCCGGCTACCCGGCCGATTTCCACGTGCGGGATTTCCTGGACTGTGTGAAAACACGAGCCCAGACCCGGGCCAACGCCGACGTCGCGTGCAATTCGCACATCGCCTGCCATGCGGCCAACATCTCCCTGTTCCTGGGCCGCAAGGTCACATACGATCCCGCGAAGCACGAATTCCTCGGGGACGAAGAGGCCAATCGGCTTCGTTCCGAAGCATTGCGCGAGCCTTGGCGGCTGTGAACGGAGTGCGAAGTGTCCAGTTTGAAGTGTCAAGAGCTTGGAAGGGACCGAGTTCTTCAAACTCCAAACCTCAACTATTAGACATGAGGATGATTATGATACGTGAGAATCGATATTTCGTATGGTGTGTTGCCCTCGTCGCGGGGGCAGCCCTTTTGACGACGGTCAGTCCGACCATTGCCACTGCCGCCGACAGCCAGGCTTCCCAGCAGGAAAGAGAACTCAAATTGATCAGCGTGCTCCAGTCGGATGCGCCGCCGGCGGAGAAGGCGATCACGTGCAAGCGGTTGGCTGTATACGGCACAGAGAATGCAGTGCCGGCGCTGGCGTCGCTGTTGACGGATGAGCATCTGACGTCATGGGCAAGGATTGCTCTGGAGGTGATTCCCGGTCCGGCGGCCGATGCGGCCCTTCGTGACGCGATGGGCAAGGTGCAGGGCCGGGTGCTGATCGGCGTGATCAATTCGATCGGCGTTCGCCGGGACGCGGGCGCGGTCGGTCTGCTGGCGGAGAAGCTCAAGGACTCCGACGTGGGCGTAGCATCCGCTGCGGCCGTGGCTCTGGGTTGCATCGGCGGCGACCAGGCGGCCAAGATCCTGGAACAAGCCCTGGCCGAGGCCTCGCCCGCGATTCGTCCGGCGGTTGCCGAGGGTTGTGTCCGGTGCGCGGAAAAGTACCTGGCCGACGCTAAGACCGCCGAAGCCAAGAAGCTGTATGACGCAGTCTGCCTGGCGGATGTGCCCAAGCAGAGAGTCCTTGAGGCGACGCGGGGGGCGATCCTGGCCCGCGGACCCGCCGGGGTATCGTTCCTGATGGAGCAACTGCGATCGGCCGACAAGGGCCGGCTTGGCATTGGGTTGCGCACGGCTCGGGAGCTTCCCGGCCGGGATGTGACGGAGGCACTGGCAGCCGAATTGAATGAATTGAGCCCGGACCGGCAGCCTCTGCTGCTGTTGGCACTGGCGGATCGGACCGATGCCGCCGTGTTGCCCGCGGTCGTCAACGCGGCCAAGAACGGCAAGAAAGAGTTGCGGATCACCGCCATCGGCGTGCTGCCGCGCATTGGCAATGTTTCGTGTGTCCCGGTGCTGCTGGAGGCCGCTGCCGAGAGCGATGCGGGATTGTCACAAGCCGCGAAGGCGACGCTGACGAAGCTCCCCGGCAAGGACGTGGACGCCGACCTGCTCGCGCGCCTGCCGCAGGCGACGGGTGCGACTCGTCGGGTGCTCATCGAGCTTGCGGGGTCGCGTCAGATCGAGGGGACCCTTCCCGCGGTTGTGTCGAGTATCGAAGATGCCGATGCCGGCGTTCGCGGGGCGGCAGTCCAGGCCCTTGGCATTCTCGGCGGGGCCCAGCAGGTGCCCGATCTCGTGGCGCTGGCGCAGAAGACCCAGGACGCCAAAGAACGAGGAGACATCGAGAAATCGCTCCTGGCGGTCAGTGGCCGCTCGGGTGCGGCCTGCGTGAAGGATCTGCTGGCGCTCATGAAGAGCGATGACGGCAATCTGCGGATGGTCGGGCTCCATGCACTGGCCATCGTCGGAGGGCCCGATGCCCTGGCGGCTGTGAAGGCTGCGATCGGCGACAAGGATGAAGCCGTCCAAGATGAAGCGGTGCGTACGCTATCGACTTGGCCGAACAACTGGCCCGGCGATGCCGCCGCAGCGGAAGTCCTTCTGGCTTTGGCCAAGACCGACAAGAAAGTGTCGCATCAGGTCCTGGGGCTGCGTGGCTACCTGCAATACATCCGAGGGGCCGAAGCTCTCGCCGGCGACCAGAAGCTGGCCCGAGTCAAGGACCTGCTCGGGTTGATCCAGCGGACGGAAGAGAAGCGGTTGGCGGTCTCCGTGGTCGGTGGCGTGCCTGCGGCCGGTGCGTTCGACCTGCTGACGACGCTGTCCGCGGACCCGGCTGTCACCGAGGAAGCCTGCTCGGCCATGCTCAACCTCGTGGGCAGGAACATCGAGGGGGTCGGCAAAGAGCAACGCCAGAAGGTGCTTCAGACGGTCGTCGAGAAGACCAAGAACGCCGGGACCAAGAAGAAGGCCGAGGAAATGCTCAAGAGCCTGTAGGTTCAATGGAAGTTTGATTTCGTAGGGTGCGTATCACGCACCGTCTTCCGCGTATTCAAGGATTGATCGGTGCGTGGTACGCACCCTACCTATCTTGAAATCTCGTATTCTACCGGTGGTGTTTCGCGAAGGAGGTTCAAAATGGCTGCGCGTCAGGTTCGCTCGAATGTTGTTTCGCGAGGCATCAGTCGCAGGGACCTTCTGACCGCCGGCTGTCTGGCGGCGTCCGCGGCGGGTGTCGGTTTGCACGCCCGGCCGCTCTGGGGTGGACAGCCGGCCGGTGCGGGGGATATCCCCAACATCGACCCGGGATACGTCGGACCTCAATTCTTCGACAAACGGGAAGAGCAGGCGCTGCTCGATGTCCTGGAGTCCGGATCGCCCTTCCGGTACTGGGGACCGGGCAAGCCGGACAAGGTGTTCCGTTTCGAGGAGGAATTCGCCAGGCACATGGGCACGAAGTTCGCGCTGGGCGTTACGTCGGGTACGGCGGCTCTGGACTGCGCTGTTACGGGTCTCGGTGTCGGGCCCGGCGATGAGGTGATTGTCCCTGCGTATACGTGGTGGTCGGATTATACAGCCGTCGTGCACGCGGGGGCATTGCCCGTTTTTGCGGACATCGACGGTACGTTCAACCTCGATCCGAAGGACTTCGAGCGCAAGATCACGCCCCGCACGAAGGCGGTTGTCGCGGTCCATTTGCTCGGCGGGCCCTGTGACATGGAGCCGATCCTGGAAATTGCTCACAGACGCGGCATCGCGGTCCTGGAGGATGCCGCCCAGTGCGTCGGCGGTTCGTACCGAGGGAAGAAGCTGGGCTCGCTCGGCGACGTGGGTATCTACAGCTTCCAGATCAATAAGATGATGACCTCGGGGGAGGGCGGCGCGGTGGTGACGAGCGACCCACTGATCTACGAGCGTGCGGCTCGCTTCCACGACATGGGCACCATACGCGGTGTATTCAGCGATCGCATGGGCGGCAGCCAGCTTCAGATTTTCGCGGGCGAGAACTTCCGAATGAATGAGTTCACCGGCGCGGTGCTGGGCGCCCAACTGTCCAAGCTCGATTCCATGGTCGCCCAGATGCGTGACAACGCCCGGGCGGTCTACGACGGTATCAAGGATTTGCCGGGTATTCGCCTGCGGCATCGTCCCGACCCGCAGGGCGACATCGGCTACTGTGTCGGTTGGGAGATGAAGGACGAGGCGGCCCGCGACCGGTGCATCCAGGCGTTGAGGGAACGGAAGGTCCCGGCGTCCACGCTGGTCGGCTCGGTCCTGCTGCCCGTCGAGGAATCCGTGGTGAACAAGCGGACTCGCCACCCTGATTGGCCGTCGTTCAACAGCCCGGAAGGCAAGAAGATCCAATATGGTCCGGACTGTTGCCGCCAGACGCTGGAGGTCTACGGCCGATTCGTCCTGGTCCGGATCGGGGCCAAGTACACCCAACGGATCGATGACTACCTTATCGATGCCATCCGCCAGGTCTATGGCTCCTTTGCGTGACCGGAGGATTCCCATTCATGGTGCAATTGAGTCTTCCCTGGCGTGGAGCCGGGCGATCTGTTGCGTTGCTGCTGCTTCTAACGGCCCCCGTTCTTGCTGTGAGCGATCCAGGCGAGGACTGGAGTGATCCGGGCAATCTGTCGCCGCGACCGCCGGAGGCGCTGGGATTCCCATCCCGCAGTGCCGACCTGGATGTGCTGCCGGGTTTCATCGATCCGCCCCCGGGCTATGGCGAGGTGCCGTTCTGGTGGTGGACGGGCGATCCGCTCGACAAGGACCGACTGCTCTGGCAGATCGAGGAGTTGCATCGCAAAGGCGTCACCGGGATGCAGATCAACTACGCCCACGAGGATTCGCCGGGCTGGCCGACCTATCCGGTCAAGCCGGAGATCTTCTCCGAGGGCTGGTGGGAAATATGGAATTGGATCGTCGGCGAATGCCGCAAACGGAACATGGGCATCGGCCTGAGCGGCTACACGCTGGACTGGCCCGGCAAGGACAATCTCTTCTGCCGGCTCCTTTACAGGGACGCGGAACTCAACGGGATTGAGCTGGCCCTGGCCCAGAAGGTCCGCGCCGAAGCAGGAGAGGTTTTGACGCTGGACATCCCGGCCGATGCGATTGCGATTCGTGCCCATCGGCTTGCCGGCGACAGGGTCGAACCTGAAGGCCTGGATCTCGCGGACCGTGTGAGGGACGGGAAACTGCAGTGGACGCCGGGACAAGACGCCTGGCAGGTGTACGTCTTCTGTGCCCGAGTCAAACCGATGACGCTCAATCCTCTCCATCCGCAGGCGGGCCGCGAGGTGGTCAAGCGGTTCTTCCAGCCGTGCGAGGACCGCGCGCCGGGCAGCTCTTCCGCGGGGCTCAACTACTTCTTCCAGGATGAGCTGACCTTCGGTGTCTCCGGCCGGATCTGGACGCCCGGCTTCAACGACGAATTCCGAACTCGCAAGGGGTACGACCTGCTTGCTGTGATGGCGGCGTTGTTCGAGGATATTGGCCCCATCACGCCCAAGGTCCGCCTGGACTACGAGGACGTCAAGGTCCAGCTCACGGAAGAGCGGTACTTCCGGCCGATCTTCGACTGGCACTGGCAACGCGGCCTGATCTATGGCTGCGATCCGGGCAGTCGCGGCCTGAATCCCGAGGAATTCGGCGATTACTTTCGCTGTGTGCGATGGTACACGTCGCCGGGCCACGACACCCCGGGTGGACAGGCGGACTTGATCAAAGGCAAAGTCTCCAGCTCCATCTCGCACCTCTATCAACGTCCGCGTGTATGGCTGGAAGGCTACCACAGTCTCGGCTGGGGCGCCACACCCGCGACATTGATGAAAGCCACCTGCGAGAACTACCTGTATGGCTGCACGCTGCTGAATCTGCATGGCCTCTACTACACAACTCACGGCAGTTTCTGGGAATGGGCGCCGCCATGCTATCACTTCCGCATGCCGTACTGGGATCACATGGAGGTGTTCCTGAAGTACTTCGAGCGGTTGTCCTACCTGCTCAGCCAGGGTGTTCACTGTTGTGACGTGGCGATGATGTACCCGGTGGCCCCGTTCCAGGCGGGCATGGGCGGCGCAGAAGCGACGAATGTCGCCTTTGACACGGGCCGGCGTCTGATGGCCGCCGGGATTGATTGGGATTTCATGGACTTCCAATCGTTGGCGCGGGCCCAGGTCCGCGACGGTCGGCTCCACGTTTCCGGCGAGGCCTACCGTGTGCTGATCCTGCCGGCGATGCAGGCGACCCGGTGGTCCACCCTGCAGAAGGCGGCCGAGTTCCGACGAGCCGGCGGCATCGTGATTGCAGTCGGAGCGTTGCCTCAGGCCAGCGATCGCGCAGGCCGGGATGACGCAGAGTTGAATGCCCTCGTGAAGGACCTGTTCAGTGGTACGGGCTTGGTGGTCGGCAAGCCGGAAGAGGTCCCGGTGCAGATCGAGCAGCTCATCGGCCGCGACGTTCAATCCACGCCGCCGGTGATGTCCCTGCATCGCAGGGTCGGAGATCGCGACGTGTTCATGGTGATGGGCGCCGCGAAAGGTTCCGAGTGTGTCTTTCGGGCCAAGGGTCGTCCCGAATTGTGGGATCCCTGGACCGGCGGGACTTGCTCGCTGCACGTAGTGTCGCAGAATGCCGACGGGACGACGGTCCGGATGCCTCTGGAGGGCTATGAGGCCCAGGTGATCGTCTTCAGTCCCGGCCCCGTCGAGCCCGCTGGTCCCGACGAGACCGGCGACGCCGAGGCGGAGTACGTTGTGCTGGACGGCCCCTGGGAATTCGAGCTCAAGCCGACGCTCGACAATCGCTGGGGGGATTTCAGGCTGCCCGTCGATCAGACTGTGATCGGGCCGGAGGCTCGGATGTTCCGGTATGCCGAAGAGCATCAGTCCGACCCGGCCTGGCAGACCGCGGACTTCGACGATTCCCGGTGGCCTCGCGTGACCGCCGGTTTCGGCCCGCGTTTCTGGAAGCTGGGGCCGCTGCCGGCGGAACTCGACGCCGCGTCGCTCGATGCAAAGCTGGCGGCGATGACGTGCGTGGATGCCGCGATCCCTCTGGAGATCGGGGGCAAACAGTATCCCTGGACGCCCTATGCCTTCTCCTGGCGCTGGGGTGTGGAAGGGGACCCGGGACATCAGGGTTACCACGGTCTGAAAGAGAATGTCACTGACGATTTCATCTGTCTTGGCAAGCCCACGGGCGGGCTCAATGAGACCCTCTACACAAAAGAGGATGCAGGCACTCTGTATTACCTATGGACATGCGCCGTTGTCGAGAAGGACGCGCAGGCCGGGGTGATCGCCGGGGGTCTGGAGCCGGCCGCCATCTGGCTCAACGGTCGGATGTTGCAGGCATCCGAGAAGACTGTCTCCCTCAAAACAGGGACGAATACGTTGCTCCTGCGCTACGACAAACCTGGGCGCGGGCACTTCGTGCTGGAGCGGCTCGGTGCATCCAGACCCAAAGAACGCACACCACTGGCAATGAGCTGGTACGACCGGCCGGGAGTTGTGCCGTTCGACGTTCACGGCGATGAAACCAAGCCGGTTGGCTGGTATCGCTTCGTCGCGGCGCCGGGACTGCGGGCGATGACCGTTCGCTGTCACGGCGTGCTACAGGCGTGGGCTGACGGTCTGCCGATGCAGATTGAGAAACAAGGCGAATCGGCCGATGGCCTCGTGCAATACCGTGCGGCCGCACCGCAACCGATCCGTGACAAGACGAAAGTCGCCCTTCGCATCGAGCAGCAGCGCGGCTTCTACGGCGGCGTCGCGCTGCCCGAACCGGTCGAGCTCGAATGTGGTCCGGGCTTGATGTCGGCTGGTGATTGGTCACAGGACGGTGTCCTTGAGTGCTACTCGGGCGGCGCCTGGTATCGCAGGACTCTGACGTTGGCGCAGGAACAGGCTCGAAGCCAGGTGCTGTTGAATCTCGGCGATGTCGCCGCAACGGCCGAGGTGTGGGTGAATGGTCAGGTCGCGGGCATTCGAGTGACGCCGCCCTGGGTAGTGGATATCTCCCAAGAGGTCACATCCGGCGAGAATCGGATCGAGATCCTGGTCTACAATACGCTGGCGAACCACTATCTGACCATCCCGACTCGCTATCGCGGCTCGCCTCGTTCCGGCCTGATCGGTCCTGTCCGCCTCGAAGTCCGACCGGTGACGACTCTGCCTACACGTAACCGCCGGGCGGCATCTGACCAGCATGGCGTTATCGGAGTCGCCGCGGCGCAAGCAAGTGATCCTGAACCGGTTGCCTCGCGGGATCCCTGGTTTCCACAGGCCGGACTGGGGATGTTCATTCACTGGGGGCTCGCCTCCATCCCAGGCAATCTCGATCTGTCTTGGGGCATGATGAAGAACACGCCGTGGGACGCGGGGGCACAGAACCGCAACAAGCTGACGCCCGCGGCGTACTTTGCGTTGGCCGAGCAGTTCAATCCGACGAACTACCACCCCGACCGCTGGCTCAAAGCGGCCAGGGAGGCCGGATTCGGTTATGCCGTGCTGACCACGCGGCACCACGACGGTTTTGCCCTGTGGCCCAGCAAGCACGGGGATTTCAACACGCGCACGTATCTGGGCGGGCGGGATCTGGTTCGCGAGTATGTGGACGCGTGCCGGCGACAGGGGCTCAAGGTCGGGTTCTACTACTCGCCGCCCGACTGGCACTTCGGGCGCCAGTATCAGAGCTTCGGCTACGGCTCGAAAGGCACGGCCGAGTCGCCTCATCTGGGCCTGAATCATGAGCCGGTGGAACTGCCCGAACGGCCCGCTGACTTCGAAGACCGCTACGTTGCCTATGTCAATGGCCAGATCGAGGAGCTGCTTACCTGGTACGGTCGGATCGACTATCTCTGGTTCGACGGCAGCGCCGGGCCAAAGGTGCTCTCCATCGAAGACATCCGCAAGCTCCAGCCAGGAATCATCGTCAACGACCGCCAGCATGGCCGGGGCGACGTCGTGACTTCGCACTACGAGTATCAACTGCCGGGTGCACGTCCGGCCGGCTGGTGGGAGCACTGCTTCAGCATGGTCGGCGCGTGGGGCTACACCAAGCCCGAGCGTTGCGATTCCGCGAATGTGCTGATCTCGAAGCTGGCGCAGGTCAGGACGTGGGGCGGCAATGTGCTGGCGAATTTCGGTCCCCGGCCCGATGGCGAGATGCCCGACTGTTTCTACCGGTGCATGGCCGAGATGAAGGACTGGATGGACCATAGCGGCACATCGTTCGTCGGCGTCCAGGCCGGTCCGTATCCCGACAAGTGCAACGTTCCGGTCACTGTTCGGGGCACAACCTGGTTTGCCCATGTTCTGCCAAAGACCGCGGATGGTCCGGGTCCCGATGGAACCATCGTGCTCACCGGGACCGGGCGGCCGAAGCGGGCCATCCTATTTGCCACGGCGAAGGAGCTTGCTGTGGGCGTACACGATGACAAGTTCACAATCGAGGTACCCAGCGAGTTGCGCGGGGAATCGGACAATGTCGTTTCGATTGAGTGGTAGTGACAGGTTTCAGAAGGGAGAAAGATCATGACTGAACAATATGACCGCAGGGATTTTCTGAAGGCCGGGACTGCCGGTGTGGCAGCGTGGGCTGCAGGTGGGATATCCTTCGCGGCTGAAGTCCAACCGCCGGCGATAGAAACCGTCCGTGTCGGACTGGTGGGCGTCGGCAGCCGGGGGAGCTGGCTTCTGGAACTTCTGCTGGGCCTCAAGGGGGTCCAGGTCAAGGCAGTTTGCGATATTATCGAAGAGCGTATCACCAAGGCGCAGGATATGGTGACTGCCAAAGGACAGCCCAAGCCGAACGGCTATTCGCGCAGCGAAACCGACTTCGAACGTCTGTGCGAGAGTGAGGAACTGGACCTTGTCATCAACGCGGTCCGGCCGTGGAAGTGGCACGTGCCGATTTCCGTCGCCGCCATGAAGGCGGGCAAGCACACCGGCACCGAAGTCCCGGCCGCCGAGACGATCGAAGGCTGCTGGCAATTGGTCGAGACCGCCGAGAAGACGAAGAAGCACTGTGTGATCCTGGAGAACTGCTGCTATTTCCGCAACGTCATGCTCGTCCACAATATGCTCCGACAGGGCCTGTTTGGTCAGCTTCGCCACTGCGAGGCGGGATATCAGCACTACCTGCCGACCCCTCCCGGCACGCCTCACCTGGCGGACCCGCTCGTCCAGACGGCCAACAGCTATCCGACGCACGCCATCGGACCGATCGCCCAATGGATGGACATCAACCGCGGCGACCAGTTCGACTACCTCGTCTCCATGAGCGCCGACGGCACCAAGGGCTATCCTGCCGCCGACATCAACACCAGCCTCATCCGCACCGTCAGCGGCCGGACGATCACCCTGTACTACGATACGAAACTGCCCCGGCCCTACGACCTCATCTACCGCGTCCAGGGTACGCAGGGCATCTACTCGGCCACGCTCGATCAGATCTACATCGAGGGCAAGAGTCCCAAGGAGTGTACTTGGGAGCCGATGGACGAGTATTACAAGCAGTACGAGCATCCGCTCTGGAAGGCCTTCAGTGCCAAGGCCGTGGTCCAGGGCGGTCACGGCAACGCCGACCTGCTCACGATCCGCCGGCTGATTCAGGCGTTGCAGGCGGGAAGGGCCCCGGATATCGACGTCTACGACGCCGCGGCCTGGAGCTGTATCACAGAGCTGAGCGAGAAGTCGGTCGCCAGGCGAAGCAAGCCCATGGATTTCCCCGACTTCACCCGAGGCCGCTGGAAAACGACACCGCCCATCGGGATCATCGGATCGTAGGGGCAACCCCCTGTGGTTGCCCTTCACCGGGATCGGGGCAGGCAAGGGGGCCCGCCCCTGCGAGGTGGCCACCCCCGTCGTCTCCGAAGGTCTTGCAGCGAACCGGGCCGAGCAGGCCGGATTCGAGCAGAGGGGAGTCTTTCGTGTAGGGGTTCCATGTGGCCCAGGTCGTCCGCTGCTCCGGCGGGAGGGACTGGTCGCCGATGAGTCGATTCGGCCAGAGGTTGGCGACGGTGATCTCCAGTGTGTTCTCGCCGGGCCGGAGCGCCTCGGTGATTTCCACCTGGTATGGCGCCTTCCACAGGATGCCCAGGTCCTTGCCGTTGAGTTTCACCTGTGCCATGACCTCCACGCGGCCCAGATCCAGCAGCCATCCCGGTTCTCGATCTCCTGTCGGGTCCAGCGTGAAGTTCGTGCGGTACGTCGCCAGACCACTGAAGTACTTCACGCCAGCGTCCGGGTGCTTGGACCAGTCGGCGAGTGCTGCCATGACGACCATCTCCGGGGCGCCTCGGTTGGGCTCGAATCGGACTTCCCAGGGGCCGGCTATCTCGAATTCCCGGGAGAGCGTGCTCCATGGCTCGCGAGCGGCGATCCTTCTGCCAAGTGGCTTCTTGCCGAACACCACGAACACCGAACCACACGGCTCCAACGACAACTGTATCCGCGTGCATTTGTCCTTCTCCACGAATCGTCCGGACGGATGCACGCTGCCTGTCATGGGGTCGCAAAGCTCGGGCCGTTTCCCCGTGACGCGGAACGAGCATTGCGCATCGACCGGCTGGTCGGCCGGATTGGCGACGAAGTAGATCTCTGTGTCGCCATCGC
Organism: Phycisphaerales bacterium; assembly: GCA_039683175.1. Lineage (GTDB taxonomy): Bacteria > Planctomycetota > Phycisphaerae > Sedimentisphaerales > Anaerobacaceae > PLanc-01. The sequence continues at coordinate 51,812 of JBDKRX010000013.1, read as the reverse complement.
GACGGTGCGCGTACCGCAGATTCGCATCGGACTCGAAGTCCGGCGGGACGTTCATCTTCCCCAGCACGCCGGCGACGAGATCGTAGTCGCAATACAGATCGGGGAATTCCTGTTGTCCGGCGATCTGATCGATCCTACCCCAGGGGGACATGCCCGGCTCGCCCAGTTCCGTCGTTGCCTGCCAGGTGGCCTGGTCCGACTTGGCACTCAGCCATTGGCTGTCCGTCGGAATGGTCACTTCCCGGCCATCACTGAATCGGATGATCAGCGCACCAACCAGACCAGCAGGGTTGGGAGCGTCGCCCGCATTCTCCGCGTGTACGCTCAGCAGATTGTCGCCTGACATGAGCAAGCCTGCGACATCAAATACGTAGAGTTGTCTGAAGTTGTCTCCTTGTCCGGCTTGATTGTCGTTCACTCGCACTTCAAACGCGTTGTCGGCGGTCATCATCAAACGAGCCGATTCGATCTGTACACCCGCCTCGATAGTGAACATTCGGCGGAACAGTCGCGTGCCGACCGGGGCGACGGCGGCCGGCGAACCCTCCGGGTGCCAGATCCAACGGGTGTTTGCGGGAAGTGACAGGGATTGAGATTCGCTCGGCGCAATTGGTTTCACAATGATGACCCGACCTTTGCCGACCCGGCGCTCTCTCGTTTCGTCCGTAGCGGAAGCAGCCGGCCCCCAGAGTTCTTTCGCCAGATGCTGCACCTGTGCATCGCATTTCGGGTACTCGCTCAGGCTGGGTGACTTGAGCGGACGTGGACCGATCACCGTCGCACCGGCCCGGACCAGATCGCGGATCTTCTCCACGAGTCTTGGAGTCATCGTTTCCATGCCGGGCAGGACCAGCACACGATAGGCTGCTCCGCTGGGCAGGACTACCTGTTTGTTCCTCACTTTCGCTCCGGCCAGGAGAGTCTCGGGTGCGCAGCCGTCGAAGTTGTAACCTTTGCGGTCGGGGACAGGTCCCGATCCCTGCAGGGCGGAAGCCGGTGGGCGAAAGACGTGAGGCGCGCCCTCGGGAGCGAGGTAGCAGATATCCGCCACGGTCCGGCCCCGCTGCAACATGGCCTGGCAACGCGCGAGATACTGGTGCCACGCCCCGACCATCGGCCACCAGGTCTGCGTGCGCTCGTAGTGCACGCCGTAGGGTCCCATCGTCATGCCGGGCCGCCGGTCCAGCCAGGGCTGGTGTGCGTAGCGGTGGAACACGAGACGGTTGATGCCCATGCAGAATGCCCAGTCGGCTTGACGCTTCATCGCGCCCGGATGGAGTCGCCAGGCTTCCTTGTCACCCGATGTGAAGGCCTCCGCCGCGACGACTTGGCGGCCGAGCGTATGGGCGATCGAGGTCGCCTCGATGCAACTGAACGCGGTGTCGAAGCCGTGGCCCTCGGCCCAGAATTCGCACATCGGGACGTCCGCGACGCCGCCCAGGCTCAAGTCGGAACAAGGGTTCATGTCGTACGGCTCGATGGAAAGCGAGAAACCGTGACGACGGCCGAGGACTTTGAGGTGTTGCGCATGGTTCTCGATCACCAGTTCCTGTGCCGTCTGGCGCAGATCCCACAGGAACCGCTCGGAGATTTCGAGGCTCTCCACAACCCGGCCGGTCACGACGGGAAGATACGGCAGCGGATCGTACCCGCGCCGTCGCCGGAACTCCTCGCGGAATCTCTCGCTCCAGTTCTGCGATCCCATTTCCCAACTGTCGATGTGCAGCATCGTCCAGCCCGTTGTGCGGTCTGCCGGCCGCGGGCCGATCTCTCGCAGCAGCGATCCGACGAACGCATCGAAGTGGGCATCGAGCGCCGCAGGATCGAACTTGTCGCATTCGAAGCCCAAGCCAGGCTCGGGTGCGGGCCGGGTGTTCGCGCCGGTCATGGTCCGGCCGAAACGTAGAATGGTCCAGTCCCCCTCGGGCACATCCCATGTGAGCCGGCCGTTAGAGTCCATGCGATCCGTCAGGTCCACGACGTGGGCCTGGGCGATCATCGTTGTCTCAGGCGACGCAGGATACTCGGCCGGCGCCGGTAAGAACGGCTTGACGCCGGGTTGCGACGAATACGGCGCCCGCACGTACAGGGCCTTGTCGTCGAGATCGGCGATGCCCGGCCCATCCGCTGGGGTCGGGAAGGCCAGCACGGCGACGTCGCGATAGAATTCGCTTCGCAGCGGCTCCATCTGTGATGGGACGGGGCCGAAGAAAGGCGGGCGCGGCTGCGGCTGTGGAAGAACCCCGTCGAATCGCCGGCTGCCCACCACTTTCGTTTCGCTGGCGACGATGTGCTGCATGGACTGCTCGGGCTTGACCCACGGCCCGCCGCTGCCGGTCCAGCCCGGACCAGCGTTGAGATCCATTTGGAGCCCGAGGCGCTCGGCCTCCGCAACAGCGTGCTTGAACAGTCCCCGCCAGGGCTCGCTCATGAATCGGACCGGGCCCTTGGGAACGCCCACGTCTACCTCCATGAGGATCACGCCGCCGATGCCGGCCTGTTTCATCGCCTCCAGATCCGCGGTCATGCCTTCGCGGCTGAGGTTGCCGTCCATGAAGAACCAGTAGACCCAGGGACGGGCCGACGGCGGCGGGTCGCGGAAGTCCTCCATGAGGCCGCGAGCCTGTACGTCTGAACAGACCATCAGCAGGAGGGTGAGAATGCACTCCCGAAGCAACACGGCCGGAAAACTCAAATGATCGAAGTGACGAACAACCTTACGAAGCCGATTTGTCCCCTTCATCCTCTGTGTTCCTCTGCGTCCTTTGCGGTTGAACATCTTTTTTCGAAAGCCTCTGGCCCACTTCGGCCAGCCAGTCGTCTCGGATCATGGCGTAGGGTCGGAACCGCTCGATGCCTCCCTGCTCCTCGCTGTGCAGGAGCGCCCGGTGCAGGCCCAGTTGATTGGCAATGGGCGAGTCAATCAGGTTGCTCGAATCCGCGGCGCTCATCTGGAAGAGCACGCGATGGTCGAACTCATGGATTGTCTGGCGGTCCAGGGTTCGTTCGAGCGTGCTCAGTGTGTTGGCCCAGGCAAGCGTATGGACGCCGACCGTGGGGCCCTCGCGCAGCAAGTCAGCGAACTGGATATCCGGGTGCGGCTTCGTTTCCTCGTCGCGTGAGAAACCGAAGGAGTCTTCATTGCGGCGAAGCATGCGATATCGTTGCAGGCCGAAGACCAGCAGGAAGATGGAAGACGCATTGTGCCGGCCCTCCATCATGCGTCCGTCGACCTCCTGCGCCAGCTCGGCAATCACATCGGCGACGTCATGCCAGCCGACATTGCGACAGTCGTGCGGTATCACGGCTGCGATCCGCTCGAACGCGCCGGCTCCCGGCGCATCGGGCGGGCTGCCATCGAGGATGACGAATCGCGCCGAGGAGATGGGATACTGCGCGGCCAGACTCACGATGGCCGCGCTCATCAAGTTCCGTGCGAGGTCGTCCCGCTGCCCGACGACGAGCATATTGGCGCCGCTCTGGCGGCGGATGGTCACGGCGGTCGGCTCCTTGATCGTCACCGGCGCTCCCAGCCAGATTCGCGGCGGATCGTGCGGCGCGGGCTGTTCGGTGCATGCGGCCAATAGGTGGTTGGCCCTGATGTCGGCGGGGGCACTGCCCTCAAAGACGATGGCCGGCTCGAGCGGGAGCAAATTATGATCTGCCTGTATGCGCTCGCGGATCCGGCCCAGGTAGGTATCGCGTGTTGCATCAGGCAGCCAGGCCGTTTGGAACGGGCTGTTTCCGGCGATTCTGCCGCCGGCGTCGTTGTAGATCGCTTCGCCGGGTCGGGAGAGCAGACGGGCGGCCATATTGTCGTCGTCGAGGATGAGCTGCGAGTCCGCGTCCGAGCACTGCAGTGCGATTCGGATGGCCATCTGCCCGATCGTGCTCCGCGCCAGGCCGAAGACTCCGCCCAGCGTCTGGGACCCGAGCACCACGTGGATGCCGAACGCTCGACCCTGTCGGACGAGCTGCTCGAGCAGGACCGCGGCATCCTGGGCGAGTTTGTCGTCCTCGGCGAAGAAGACCTGGAACTCGTCCACGATGAGCACCGTGCGAGGCATTACTCTACCCGTCGATTTGCGGTAGGCGCCAAGGTCCTGCACGCCCGCCTCGCGGAACAGGTCGCCACGATGGGTCATCTCGGCGTCCAGCCTCCGCAGGATGCTCAGGCCGAACTCGCGGTCGCTCTCGATGGCGATGGCGCGGGCGTGCGGCAGATTGTGCGTTGCATACGTCTTGAATTCGACGCCCTGCTTGAAGTCGATCAGATAGAGTTCCACCTGATCCGGCGCATACCAGAGAGCCAGATTCGTCACCATGACGTGCAGGAGGGTCGATTTGCCGGAGCCGGTCTTGCCTGCGATGAGCATGTGCTGAGCGACCCCGCGGCCGAGGAGCAGGTTCTGCAATCTCGTCGCGCCGGTGCGGCCGAGCGGGACGCGGAGCTCGCTTCGGCTGTCCAACGACCACATCTGCTCCGCATCCGGGGCGATGGCTGCGAAGGGGACTTCGACCCGGGCAGAGGCGGCGCCGGCCTTGCCGATGGCGTGCATGGCCTCGGTCAATGCCTCTTCGCCCGGCGGTTTGTCGAGGACCAGAGGGAACTGCTTGAGAATCTCATCCCGCCAGACGAACTTGCCGTCTTCATAGGCGAGATGCACGCTGGCGGCGTAGATGTCCCGCATGTCCACGCCGCTGGGCAGTTCGGCCCGCGTGTCGTACGCGATGAGCGTGTGGACGCCACAACGAGGGCCGCTGTGGATGACGCTGCTCAGACGCCGGGCGGTCTCCTCGCTGAAGTTCCGCGGGAAGTCTGCGATCACGAGAAAACGATACGGCTCGGCGAGCTCGCCCGCCTGGCGGTTGTACTCCTCGATTGTCTCGAACTCGTTGCGGAGGTACTTCTGGATGACGTTCTCCATGTGCTGGGTCAGGTCCTCGAGCTGCTCCTGGATCTGGGGAGCCTCGGTCCAGATCCGGCCCCCGACGAGCGCTTCGAGGTAGTCGCCGGCGTGCATGAAGCCGGCGAAACTCTCCCCCAGTCCGACGGGATCGAAGATCGTAAAACGCGCCTGCCCCGGCGGGAACGACGCGAACAGCCGCATCATGACCGCTCGCAGGGTGTCGATCGCCTCCTGGCGTCCCTCTCGCGGATACTCCAGGAGCAGGGAGCAGTGGTCGGGGAACTCCAGCATGGCCGGCAACGCCGCGAACCGTGTTGCGTCCAGTTTCGCCCCGGCCCGCGCCGCGACGGAGTCGGCCAGGCACCCAAAGTCCACATTGATCGCCGCAAACCGTGCGCCGGAGGGCGGCGTCTGCGAAGGCGTCCAGGATTCGCCCAACAGGTGTTCCCAGTTACCCGCGGCCCGGCGGTCCAGACCGGCTGTTCTCTGGAGCAACGAGTCGATGCGAGCCAGACCCCTGTCCCAGCGATCCTCGAGAGACTTGCGTGCGGTTTGATACTTGTTCTCGCAGGCGGCCGTTTCCTCGTCGTAGCGCTTCTGGATCTCGGCCAGGCTCTCCCTAAAACGATTCTCTACTTCGGCCTGCTGTTGCTCGAACTTCTGCTGTGCCTCTCGGATAACGCGGTCCCGGTTGGTCCTGAGGCTGCCGAGAAGCTCCTGCCGTTGCTCCTCGACCTGATGGAGAGAGATGCCTCGCTGCTTGGCGATATTGGCCTTCGTGGTCTCGAAGGTGGTGTGTATTCTCTTGAGTTCGGCCTGCTTCTGCTCGACGGACGTCTGCCACTGGCGTTCGACTTCGTCCAATGCCTGAGCGGAAAGCCGGCCGAAGGTCATGCGGGCGCTCATCAGGGCCCCCTGGAATTCGCGATAGGTGCGTTGGACCAGGAACCCGCTCCGCCGCCAGAGGAGACGACCGCCCACGACGATTACAGCGCCGGCGAGGGCAAGGACCGTGGGTGCAATCACCGCCATGGGCACTTCCAGGAGGTGCAGAATTCCGAGCAGCGTCCCGGCGACCCCCAGCAGCCCGCCCGCCAGCAGAATGGGGCGAGCCCCCACGAACAACTGCGCCACGCGGAGCTTGCGGAGCTCGTCCAAATGCTGCTCGGCCTGAGCCTGCTGCGAGCGGAGAATCTCGGTGGGGCTTCGGTCGATATCTATGCTCGGGCCGGTCTGCCCGGCGGGCAGCAAGTTGCGGCAACGATACTGCCGGACCAAGAGGGTCGCCTGCGAGTCCAGATCGTCGAGCTGGCGGCGGGTCTCCTCGGCGATCGTCTTGGCTTCGAAGCTCTTCTGCTGTCGCTTGGTTGCGGCCCCCTCGGCCACGAACTCCGTGACGAGCAACTGATCCTGCATGTCCTTCTCGGCCTTGTTCTCCAGGTCGGCGGCGGTCTGCATAACCCGCTTGCGTCTCTGCTGGATGTCAACCTTCAACAGGCTGAGCCGGCCTTCGTACTCGGCCTCGGCTTCCTTGATCAGGGTCTCGTATTCCTGCCGGATCGTCTGGCTGTTGAGTCGCAGTTCCCGCTCGATTTTCTCTTTGTCCCTGTCGAATCGCTCCCGTGCGTCGGTCCGGGCTCTCTGGTACTGGGACTCGATCTCGGATTCCAAGGGCTCGACCGCGGAGGCCGAGAGCCTGAGCACCTCATCCATCGCCTGGCGAAGCAGGCTCGTGTAGTCGCCGTTGTTGTCGTGCACGGGATCGCGAAGGTATGTTTCCAGGTCTTGGCTCATACGCTGTGGTCCCCGCTGTCTGCGCAGTCGTGTTGGGCTTTTTCGATCATGCCGGCCATCCGCTCCATCGCCAGCACGGCGGCACGGATATCCGCCTCCAGCGGCGCGATGTACTTCTTGTCGAACTGGAGGCAATTCTCATCGCGCCAGGCCTCTCGCACCCGTTGCCAATCCCACAGGAGTTTCTTCGCCGCCTGCACCAGTTTTGCCCTGCTGTCGGAAGCGCTCATTCGGATGCCCTCCCGGGCTCGGGCCCCTCTTCACTCTCGTCGTGGTCCTTCTTCGCGTCTTGCTCCGGCACCGGCACGTCGATGGGCTGCACGACACTGCTCTCGATGCCTTCGCTCGGGGCCAGCGGCGCCTCCGGCGGCGCGATCGCCACGTACTTCTCCAGGGAATCGACCATCCGATCCAGGCTCGCGCACGCATTGGGGATCTCTGCCTCAATGGCGTTGACGAGTCCGTGGATGGCCCCTTTGTAGTCCAACGACTCCTTATCGATCTGATTGGCGTAGATGCGGACCAGTCGGAACGCATCCTCCGCTCGACGAAGTCGTTTCTCGGCGATCTGCAGGGCCCGCCGCTCTTCCACGCACGAGCTGTGTGTACCTGCGATGGCCCGGTCCAGGACTTCTCGCTGCTTGAGGGCGAGCTTCGCCTGCGTGTATTGCTGTGAACGCGTCTGGACCTGCGTCTTCCAGTAGCGGTGCCGGTCCTCACGCAACCACAGGAGCGTCCGCTGGATGTCCGTACTGGCCTCGTCGAGGGCCACAGCCGCCACCGAAGCGAACGTGGTCAAGGAGGCTCGGAACTCCCTGAGCGCCGAGAAGGAATCCACTCTGGCCTGTTGGCTCATCCTGCGTCTCCTATCGCTGCTGCAGGTAGTCCTCGATGTGTCGCGCCTTCTTCGCCAGGAACCCAACGTGCTGGGCCGACGCGTCCAGGAAACGGGCCAGTGTCTTGACAGTCTGCTCGAATTCCTGCGCAAACCGCTTCTGCTCCTGGTCGGCCCAGGTTCGCTCGAGCTCCCGCATGCGGGATTGCAGGCCTCCGATCAAGGTTTCCAGGTCCGAGTTGAATCGAGTGAGATCCCGGGCGAATCGCCGCAACTCCGCAGGGTCAACGTTAGCCTTGCCCATGACTATCTCCGTATCTGGGGACATTTCGCCGTCCCCATATCCCTATTATAGCGGATTTGGAGGGCGGATACCACGGATTCCTGCGTCCCGTCCCCCCGATTTGAAGCGCTTGCCCGTGCGGAGGATTCGTTGTAGCATCGCATCGTGTGCTCGCGAAGAAAGGCCCAGCCGCAAGGCGATGCCGCATGAAAAGAAAACCTGTTTACAGAGGTTGTTATGAAGAAGAATATCGGAACAAGTGTCTCGCTGCTCCTGATGCTGACAACTGCCCTCGGAGCGACGGCGGCAGCAGCGGATTCCCCGGATGCGCCGCCGTTCGCCGGCGAGAAGTCGTCTTTCTACTCGTTTGACCGTTACGACTTCGTCTACGATGGAAGGGCCAGCATCGTCGTCGCACCCAAGACGACGGCAGCGGGCAAGCCCTGGATCTGGCGGGCGAGGTTCTTCGGCCACGAGCCCCAGACGGACATCGCGCTGCTGGAGCGAGGCTATCACCTGGTCTATACCGATGTGGCCGGGCTCTACGGAGCCCCGAGGGCCGTGGCCATCTGGGACCGGTTCCATGCATACCTCACGAGGACGCACGGGTTCTCCGAGAAGGTCGTGCTGGAGGGCATGAGTCGCGGGGGCCTCATCATTTACAACTGGGCCGCCGAGAATCCGGAAAAGGTCTGCTGTATCTACGCGGACGCGCCGGTCTGCGACATCAAGAGCTGGCCGGGCGGCAAGGGGGCTGGGCCGGGCGATGCAACCTGCTGGGCCGAGTGCCTGAAGGCCTATGGGTTCACCGAGGAACAGGCCCTCGAAGCACGGTGCAATCCAGTAGATAACCTTGCACCGCTGGCCAAGGCCGGCGTGCCGCTGCTGCACGTGGTTGGCGATGCGGATGAGGTGGTCCCGGTCGCCGAGAACACCGCCATCCTGGAAGAACGCTACAAGGCGTTGGGAGGCTCGATCCAGGTAATCCATAAGCCGGGTGTCGGGCACCACCCGCACAGTCTCAAAGACCCTGCGCCGATCGTGGATTTCATTCTTGCATCCGCTGGGCGTGAGCCGTCGGGCCGACCCGACCTGATCCGCGAGAGGATCGAATGGTGCGATATCTGGATTACCAATGCTGATAAGGGCGATTTGCCCAGAGTCCTGCTGATCGGCGATTCCATCACGCGCGGCTACTTCGACGGCGTCGAGAAAGCCCTGGCGGGCAAGGCGAACTGTGCCCGGCTGACGACGTCCCGGTGCATCTGCGATCCGGTGTTCTTCGACGAGCTGGCTCTGGTGCTTCGGCAGTATCGCTTCCAGGTCATCCATTTCAACAACGGCCTGCACGGCATGGGATACACGCAGGACCAGTATCGAGAGAGCTTCACGCGACTCATGGATGCGCTGGGCAAACATGGCCAAGGGGCCCGGCTGATCTGGGCCAGCTCGACCCCGGTCCGCAAGCGCGGCGCGCCGGCGGAACTGGAGGGGACTACCGAAACGGTGAGAGAGCGAAACCGGATCGCTGCGGAGCTCGTTGGCAAAGGGGGTCTGCCCGTGGACGACCTGTTCGACCTTGGGATCAACCATCCCGAATACTACGGCGATGACGGCGTCCACTTCAACGCGGAGGGCAGGGCCGCACAGGCCAAGCAGGTTGTGCAGAGCATCGAGCCTTGCTTGTAGTGACGCCGTAAGGCGTCATCTCTTGGAGTTTGATGTTTGAAGTGTGAAGTTTGAAGTACCGGGGGGCTCTCCTCGGCTCTTGAAATCTCAGACTCCCTTGTACGCCCCTGCGGGCACGCTATGAACTGACGCCGCCGGGGCTGGGACCTGCCTGTTCTCGAAATCGATCCTCGCAGCTCCGCCATAACACCGACATTTCTCGGACTTTTTGTGGGTGTTGGTCCGCCAGGTCCTTCTGCTCACAGCGGTCGGACCTGAGGTCGTACAGTTCCCAGGGAACGTCTTTGCCCTTGGCGACGAGCTTCCAGTCACCGACGCGGAGGGCTCGGTTGTCGAGGTGGTGAAAGTACAGAGAGTCATGCGCCACTATGCCATCCTTGGCTAATGCAGCTATGAGGCTCCTTCCCGGCAATGGCGGAGCGGCCGTGCTGCTCTGTGGGATGAGGGCTTCTCCGCCTCCCGCCAGTTCGACGACGGTCGGCAGGATATCGATGAAGTGGCAGGGGGTATGGCGGAGTACGCCGTGGTCGGCGATGCCCGCCGGCCAGTGGACGATCAATGGGGATGATATGCCCCCCTCATGGACCCAGGATTTGTGCAGGCGAAAGGGCGTATTTGCGGCACTGGACCACCCTGGACCAAGGCACAGGTACGATTTGGCCGAGCCGGGCAGTGCGGCGGGATCGTTCCTGTCCCCTCGGATAATCTGCTCGGCACTGGCGCCATTGTCGGACACGAAGAAAATGACTGTGTCGTCGAGGGCGCCCATACTCCTGACCTGGTCGAGGACGCGCCCGATCTCGCGGTCCATGCGGTCGATCATTGCGGCGTGGATCGCCATCTTCGTCGCCTGGAACCGCTGCTGCCCTTCGGTCAGGCTCGCCCAGGGGACCGCCCGGTCCACCTCGTTCGCTCCGATCATCTCCGAGAGCTTCTCCTTTGGGAGGTTCCAACTTGGAATCACGTCCGCTTCAGGGGGCGCCGGATCGCAGTTGATCAAATCCATGCCGCGCAGCCGTTCCCATCGCTGCCTGCGGATGGTGTCCCAGCCGGCCAGATAGCGATCCCGGTAGCGGGCGATGTCCTCCTGCAAAGCATGCAGCGGAAAGTGCGGAGACGTGAAGGCCAAGTAACAGCAGAACGGTGTGTTGTGGTGCTTCTGAGCATGCTCCTGGAGAAATCCCGTTGCGTAGTTCGCGATAGCGGTCGTGACGTAGAAGTCGGACCCTTCGGGGACGGGGTCGAGCTTCACATCGTCCAGCTCATGGTTCATCGGATTGAAGAAGCGGTCGTGGTCGTGCAGGACGTATGAGTGGTCGAAGCCGCCATCTGCGACCGGCTTGGGCGCGCCCAAGAGGTGCCATTTGCCTGCGTGGTAGCAGCGGTATCCGAGGGGCTTGAGGTAGTGCGGCAAGACGCGGGTCCAGGCGGGCAACCGCCCTTGCGGCGGGTCCATTCGGACCTGTTGGGGGTAGTAGCCCGTCAAAAGCGATGTCCGAGACGGCCAACATCGCCCGGTGGAGTAGCACTGCGAGAAGCGCAGCCCGTTGGCAGCGAGCCGGTCGAGATTGGGGGTGCCGATCTCGCCGCCGTAGCAACCGGCGTCGGAGTACCCCATGTCGTCTGCGACGATAATCAGAATGTTCGGTCTGCGGCCGTTAGTGGAACAGTCCGAGCGCCTGCCCAACGCCAGAACAGAACCGACTGTCAGAGTCTGCCTGAGGAATTCACGCCTGGTGATATTTGCCGATGCCATGTCGTCGTCCTTTTGCCGTGGATCGTCGCGGTGCGGCGGTCCACGCCGCGAACACAAAAGCGATGCAGACACAACTGCCGCTGCAACGGAGTGTACCGGAAAGTCCGATATGGGCACAAGGTGCGTGGGGTCCTGAAAGATTCCTTTGTGGTCGAGCGATTGCTCTTCGTCATGCCCGAAGCCACCTCTGCGGCAGAACCAGAGGACTACAGCACACAGGGGGGGCCGCGTAGCGGCATTTGGCGAGTGTGGCGATGTGGGCGGCAATCGAACGCTATTACTTGTGAGGTTTTTTGAAATTTTTCCATATATGGTATTGAACAAATCGTCAGATGTGACTATAAAGTCATTTGTGAACGAGGTAGTCGCACAACCTGAGATGCAGAACCGGACACAGCGCAGGGTTTCGAAGACACGAAACCGCTTGCTGAAGGCTGCTGCGTCTGTGTTTGCGGAAGTCGGGACGGACGCTGCTACTATTGAAATGATTACTCAGCGAGCCGATTTGGGTAAAGGAACGTTCTACCGGCATTTTGCCGATAAGAGCGAAATCGTTGAGGTGTTGATCGAACAGTCCGTCGATGACCTGCTCAAGGCGGTAACGCAAGCCGCACGCGAACCGCATTCGCTGCGGGAGGCCCTTGACGGATTGGTGGACGGGCACATGGAGTTCTTCCTGAGCCACCCGGATGGGTATGCGTTGTTGTTTCAGGGTCGAACGTTGGTGATGCCGGACCACAGGCTGGTGTGCGACGTTGACCGGCCATATGAGAATTATCTGAGTCGTATTGAAGAACTGGTCCGACCTTTCCTGCCGGTGCCGGTGGGCGACGTCAAGATCAGACGGTTGTCCAACGCCATTGCGGGTTTTGTGTCGGGTTTTCTGTCTTTTGCGATGATTACCATGGAGCCTCAAGCCGTCCGAGAGAGTATCGAGCCCATGAGGGGCGCGTTTCTCAGTGGTGTGATCGGCTTCCTGGGACGATCATAAGTGTACGTACTGTCAAAGGTTAATTGGTTGAAAGGAACTTAGAATCATGTCTATGTGCTCTGCGAGTGGGGGCGAAGACTCTTGTCACGGAGATGCCTCCCTGTGTGTGGGCGATGATGAACCTCCGCCGATAGCGACCGCACCCAGCCAAACTGAAACAATTGTTTATCGGCCCAAGAACTGGAACGACTGGCGTTGGCAAATGGCCAATCGGATCCGGTCATCTCAGCAACTGTCCGCGGCATTTCCCCGTTTGGCCGGGGGGCCTGATCTGGCTTCGGTCATGACCAAGTACCCCATGGCGATTACGCCGTACTATGCCTCGCTGATTCGCCGCGCGGACAGAAACGACCCCATCTTCCAGATGTGCGTGCCTCAGGGGCAGGAGTTGCTCGATCCGCCGTTCCTGTCGGCCGACCCGCTGGAGGAATGCAGAGACATGCCGGTGCCGGGAATGGTTCATCGCTACCCGGACCGCGCCCTGGTCATCGCGACGACGATGTGCTCGACCTACTGTCGGCACTGCACGCGCAAGCGAATTGCCGGTACGCGGGAGACCAGCATCACCAAGCGGCGTCTCGAACAGATTGCCGCCTACCTGACGGAGCACCCGCAGATCAGCGACGTGATCGTCTCGGGTGGAGACCCACTGACGATGACCACCGACCATCTGGAAATGGTCCTGTCGCGGTTGCGCCAGGTGCCGTCCGTGCAGATCATTCGGATCGGAAGTCGCGTGCCGGTTGTATTGCCGATGCGCGTCACCGACGAGCTGTGTGCCATGCTGCGCAAGTACCACCCGGTGTGGATCAACACGCACTTCAACCATCCGCAGGAACTGACGCCGGAATCGGTGGAAGCCTGCAGGCGGCTTGCTGATGCAGGGGTTCCGCTGGGCAACCAGTCGGTCCTGCTTCGCGGGGTCAACGACGACCCGCGGATCATCGAGCAGCTTTGCCGGGGTCTGGTGCGCATGCGGGTTCGACCCTACTACATGTACCAGTGCGATCTGGTCCGTGGCGTGGAGCACTTCCGCACGCCGTTGACTCGCGGCATAGAGATCATGGAGTACCTGCGAGGCCGGCTCAGCGGCCTGGCGATTCCCACGTTCGTGGTCGATGCCCCGCACGGCGGCGGCAAGATCCCGGTCCTGCCGACCTATGTGGTTTCGCAGAGCCCGACGCATACGGTCCTGAGAAACTACGAGGGTATGCTGATTGCCTATCCGGAGCCGCAACAGCGGTTCGACGGTCAGTGCACCGCTCCTCGCGAGGAATCCTCGCCGGGAGTGTGGGAACTGGCTGCGGGACAATACAGCCGAATCCAGCCCAAGGAGACTCTCCGCCATGCGAGACGCCAGACCTGCTGCGCGTCGGATGAGTCGGTAGGGGATTTCTAAACAATGAGCAAGACATCACGTCCGGCCGCGTGTCGATCACGCGGCCGGACCCATTTGATGACCATAGGATTGGTCTACGATCTCCGAGACGATTACCTCGCCCAGGGTTTCACCGAAGAGCAGGCAGCCGAGTTCGACTCGGTCGCGACCATCGGCGCCCTCGAAGGAGCCCTGAAGTCCCTCGGGTATGCCGTGGAACGGATCGGCAACGGCATGGCCCTGGCGGGGCAACTGGCCGCCGGCAAGCGGTGGGATCTCGTGTTCAACATCGCTGAGGGCCTGTACGGGCGCAGCCGCGAGGCTCAGGTGCCGGCCCTGCTGGAGATGTACGGGATTCCTTATACCTGCTCCGATCCACTGGTGTGCGCCCTGACCCTGGACAAGGCGATGACCAAGCGGGTGGTTCAGTCGGCCGGTTTGTACACGCCGCGATTCGCCGTGGTCACGTCGCTGGACGATGTGGAGACCCTGGATTTGCAGTACCCGCTCTTCGCCAAGCCCCTGGCGGAAGGCACGGGCAAGGGAGTCGATAGAGATTCCCGCATTGAGTCGGCGTCGGCTCTGAAGAAGGTCTGTGCACGTCTGCTGGAGCGATTCGCCGAGCCGGTCCTGGTCGAGGAATACCTGCCCGGCCGGGAGTTCACCACGGCCGTCCTTGGGACCGGGCGGGACGCCCGCGTGCTGGGGACCATCGAGTTCACGATCGGTACAAACGCTCCGGCCCAGGACTACTCGTTCGAGGTCAAGGAGCAATGCGAGCAGTGCGTTACGTATTTCCCCATGCCGAAGGGCTCGCTTCGCGACGAGGTGGAGGCCCTGGCCCTCGGAGCGTATCGCGTGCTGGAGTGCCGTGACACGGGGCGTGTGGACATCCGTCTCGACGCCAAGGGTCGTCCTGCATTCATCGAGGTCAATCCTTTACCGGGTATGCATCCTACGCATTCGGATCTCCCGATGATTGCGACGCAGGAAGGCATGACGTACGAGGAATTGATCGGTTGCATCGTTCAGAGCGCCCTTGCTCGTCAGGAGTCCGCATCGTGCCACGCCGAAAAACGAGCGTCTTGATTCTGCACAATGAGCCGAAGCCCTCCGGTCGCGGGGCGGCCTTCGTCGAGAGCGAGGCCGGAGTTCTGGCCGAGGTGCAGGCGGTGAGCGACGCTCTGGACGCCTTGAAGATCGCCCATCGCGCGGTCGGCGTGCGACAGTTTGGCGATCTGCCTGCTGTCCTTTCCGCGTCGGATGAGCCGGCTGTGTTCAACCTCGTCGAGGGTTTCTGGTCGGACCCTGGTCAGGCTACTCTGGTCCCCACGGTCATCACCAGCTTCGGTAAGGCCTGCACGGGCAATGATACACAGGGCCTGCTTCTGTCGCTCGACAAGTGGCAGAGCAAGGCGCTGCTCGCGGCGGCGGGACTTCCCACGCCCAAGGGTCTGATTGTCCCTCCGGGGCAGTCTATCCCCATGCGGGATCTGTTCAATGGGCCCTACATCGTCAAGCCTGTCCAGGCCGACGCCAGCGAAGGAATCGACAAGACCAGCATCATTCGCACGGGCGGCAAGGCCCTCCAGGAGGTCGTTCGACGGATTCACGACCGAATGGCCCAGCCTGCGATGATCGAGCAGTATATCGAGGGACGCGAGTTGAATATTTCGGTGATCTATCGCAAGGGCGACCCCGAGGTGCTGCCCCTGGCGGAGATCGATTTCAGCGCGTTCGAGGCGGGTCGGCCCCGGATCGTGGGCTATGAGGCCAAGTGGCTCGAAGACAGTTTCGAATTCAGTCATACTCCCCGCATCGTCCCCGCACCGCTGCCGAAGCGGGTGGCGCAGCAGGTTCGCGATCTGGCGGTGGCGTCCTGCAGGGCGCTGCGCTGTTGCGACTACTGCCGGGTGGATTTCCGCCTGGACGAGGACAATCGTCCGTACGTCCTCGAAGTGAACGCCAATCCGGACATCTCGCTCGACGCCGGGTTCGCTGCGGCGTTGAAGGCCGCCGGCATCTCCTACAAGGCCTTCGTCAAGCTGACCATCGACAATGCGGAAAGACGACTCAAAGACAGTCAGAAGTCTCAGGCTTCACGTGCGAAGCCTTCCAACCTCAAACTTCAGACTTCAGGCTCCCGGCGATCCATCAACATTCGCTGGTGCCGGCCCGAAGATCGCCAGGTTGTGCTGTCGTTTCTTGCGGATACCAGCTTCTTCCGGCCCGATGAGATCGACATCGCCCGCGAGGTCCTGGATTCGGCGCTGGCCGAGGGACCCTCGGGGCATTACCAGTCCTTCGTCGCCGAGGTGGATGGTCAAACCGTAGGCTGGGTCTGCTATGGGCCGACGCCCTGTACGGTCGGGACGTTCGACATCTACTGGATCGGCGTTTCCTCCGCTTGGCAGGGTCATGGCATCGGCCGTGCGTTGACCGCCTTCGTGGAGCAGGCGATTCGCGACCGGGGTGGCCGGCTGTTCGTTGTCGAGACCTCAGGCCGGGACAGCTACACCCCGACCCGACGGTTCTATGAAGCCCTGGGCTACCACTTGGCAGCGAGCATCCCGGATTTCTACGGGCCCGGCGATCCCAGGGTTATCTTCATCAAAGCTGCCGCAGTTGATCGGCCCGCGTGAGGTGCGCATCCTCGCGGTACGCATTGCCACCACCAAGGATTGGGTCTTTCTCGATGTAACGTTCCCAATCGGCCATGGCGTCCAGCATTCCTTTGCCGCGTCGGCAATCTTCGATGGACATTTTTCCCGACTGCACCAGGTCGTAGTACGGCCCGATGTCCGTCTGGCGGTACAAGCCGGCGAAATGCCGGTAGAACTCCTCTCGCGGCAGACGGGTGGGCAGGACCGCGTGTAGCGTATCGAAGCAGGAGTAGTCTTCGGTGAGCAACTCCTTGCGGCGTTCCCGGTAGAGCTGTGTCCCGGGCAACGGCGTGAGGATCGTGAACTGAGTGTGCGTGATCCGATGTTCCTGGACATAATCGTGGAGCCGCTTGAAGTCGTCCTGTGTCCAGTCCGGATCGACGATGAACGCACCCCAGATGATGACGCCGTTGTCCTGGAGGATCTTGATGGCCTGGTTGTTCGTGTCGACCGTGCAGGACTTTCCGACACCCTTGAGGATCTTGTCCGATCCGCCCTCCAGCCCGAGCAGAACCGCATACAACCCGACATCCACCCATTTCTTCACGAGGTCGGGATGCCGAACGATGGAATCCGTGCGGCACTCCATGGAGTATCTCTTCCGAATGCCCTCCGATCGGATCATGTCGGCAATCGTGGTTTCTCGCTGGTGGTTCATCAGAAAATTGTCATCCACGAATGTGATGTGATCGGTGGAGACCGTGGCCACCTCCGAGAGGACCCTCCCGGCCGGCATCTGGTTGATCTTGCCGCCGTAGAATTCGTGGACACTGCAGAAATTGCAGCGAAATGGGCAGCCTCGGGAGGTCGCGACGGACGTATCCGGCTTGTCGAAGAGAAAGAAGTACTCGCTTCGATAGGCTTCCGTCAGGTCGCGACGCGGCATCGGCAGGTTCCCCAGATCGACCCGGCTGCAGGACCGTTCATTCCGGATGAACGTGTCTTCGCGATTCTGCCAGACGATGTTGGGCACGTCACGGAGACCGTAACGGCCTTCCACCGCGTGGACGAGTTCGGCGAACATCGTTTCGGCCTCGCCGATGGCGACCGCGTTCACCTGGGGCAACGAAAAATCCTGCGGTAAGAGCGTGGCGTGATGACCGCCTGCCACGGTGAAGACCTCCGGCGAGAACGACTTGACCCGACGCAATACACCCTGCGCGGTGTAGACCTCCGGCGTCAAGGCGGTCACCGCCACCATTTCCGGCTGGAATCTCCGCAGCATGGACTCGAGGTCGTCGTCCAGCCGCATATCGAGAATGCGAACGTCGTGCTCGGGAACCGTCGCTGCGATCATTTCCAGATGTAACGGCTCCGGCGACGCCGCGAGGGGAAATCCGACGCCTTCTGCGGAATTCGGTTGGACCAACAAGATTCGCACAACTGCACCTCAATAAACTGGAGGCTGCATGACCCTGCCATGTCCGGCCGGGATTCGTGCGTCCTCGGGGCCCCGAAACAAAACGGTCGAGCTACCCGCCGGTGCGGGCAGCGTGCAATCGTCCCCTGGCCCTCTGCAACCGGGGCAGGAAATCTCCCTTTCGGAAATCGGACGTCCATCTCCGCATCGTGATCCAGCCGCCGAAACGAACCAGGCGGATTTCCCATCGTCGGAACCACGCGCTCCAGCCCGCTTTGAGACGATGGAGCGAGAAGACCAGAGTGGGGAACGACAGGATGCTCGCGACGACCAGAATCGCGTAGCGGAAACGATAGACGCGGCTCATGATTCGCTTGCCCGCGCGTTGCAGATCCTCCGCGGTCATGGGCGCATCGGGCTCGAACAGGGGGAAGTTGCCGTCATAGTACTGCCAGCCGACGTCTTCCAGCGGGTAGACGCGGCCTTGTTCTTCGAGACGACGGCGCAGATCCGTGCCTGGCAGCGGAACGGGAAGCAGAACCTGGACGCTGTCGATTCGCGACTTGCGGATGAACCGCTTGAAGTGTTTGACCCGCTGGGCCACAGGCATGGTGAACCGCGTGCCCGGGCCGGCGGGGTAACCGAAGATGAACATGCCGTGGACCCAGAATCCCGTCTTGCGGAACACCTTGACCAGGCCGAGCATCTTCTCGGCATTGATGTGTTTGTTCATGGCCTTGAGTTCCTCGTCGATGGGGGACTCGAAGCCGATGGCGACGTGCCGGACCCCGGCGTCTCGCATCGCGGCCAGCATCTCGGGATCGTTGGCCTTGTCCAGTCGGATCTGCACGGTCAGCATGAGCTGCCTGCCGATCTGCTCCTGGTATTCCCTGAGTTTCTGACAGAACTGGATCGTATCCTCTCGCTGCTGGCCGAAGAGATCGTCGACGACGAAGAAATGCCTGGCGTCGTGCGTCTCCACGAGATATCGGATGTTGTCGAGCAATCGGTCGGCAGAGGCGGGTCTTGGCTTGCTCTTGACCGTGCAGAACTCGCATTGCATGGGACAGCCGCGAATCCGCTCGACCGGGTAGACGCGGATCTTCGCGTATCGGACCAGGGAGAAATCCGGGTAGGGGAACCTGTCGAAATCCGTCAGCGGCTCGCGGCCCGGTGTGCAGACGACCTGCCCGTCGCGCAGGTACGCGATGCCTTTGATGGTGGATACGTCCTGTTGGCTTTCTATTGCCTCCAGGAGTTCATGGATGGTCTCCTCGCCCTCGCCCAGGACAACGTAGTCGATGCCAGCCGACAGGGCCTCGGCGATATTCGGCCCTGCGAAGTGCTGCCCGCCTGCGATGGTCACGACGCCCATGCGCTTGTACTGCCTCGCAAGCTCATGGAGCCTGGGAATCGTGCTGGTGAGTCCGCCATAGAATCCCACGACATCCGCCGGCCGCTGGCGTTGCAGCAGCTCGTGGTCGGCCCCGCCCGATCTGGCTCGCGGTCCGTATCGGCCGAGGTTGTTCTCGTCGATGACCTCTGCATCCCAGCCGGCTATTTCATTGACCGCGGTGGCGACGCGAACCGGTCCCAATGCGGTGGTTCTCACGGCGATCCGCGAGTAAATATTGAATGCGGGAAACGCCGGAACGATGATGCGAAGCCTTCGTCTCTTCCGTGCCGAATCGCTCATAACATGGACCTGTACATATCAATGGTGGCATCGTCGGGGCGGGCTATACGAGAACGACTTCGGGGCAACGAATGCACGTCGAATGCTCAAGCCCGTCCGCTCATACCGGGGCTTGTTATCACCATATACTCCCACAAACCGGGCCTGGTTTCAATCATGGATCGATTTTTTTCTGTCATCCTCGTCGCGCAGATGCGAGGCTTCGCCTGCGGACGAGACGCGGCCTCTTGGCCGCCTTGCGGGCTCGAGCGACCTGCCGCTGGGCTCGCGATTGCTCCTCGGACCGGGAGAGCGTGGCTGCAAACTGTGAGCAGGTGAATCCTTCGTACTCTTCGAGTGCGAGCCTGCACCCGATGAACCGCTCAATCCTGCGGAGTTGATCGTGCTCGTCGGGGGCCACGAATGTGATCGCATCGCCGGTGGCGCAGGCTCTTCCCGTACGGCCGATCCGGTGAACGTAATCCTGCGCGAACAACGGCACATCGAAATTGATGACATGCGAGATCCCGCGGACATCGATGCCGCGAGCGACGATATCGGTGGCCACCATGACCTGGCATTTGCCCTGCTTGAAGTCGTCGAGCGCCCGCTGTCGCTGCGACTGGCTGCGGCCGGAGTGGATCGCCACAGAGTCGATCCCGGCGTGCTCCAGCGTGCGGGAGATCTTGTCCGCACCGTGTTTCGTGCGGGAGAAGACCAGCACGCTGAACATCTGCCGGTTCTGGAGCATGTGCACCAGCATATCCATCTTCTGCTGCCTCATGACCGCATGAACGTGCTGCGTGATGGTCTCGATCGGGTTGTGCTGCTCGCCGATCTGGATCATCATCGGGTCCTTCTGGATGCCGGCGGCAAGCTGCCGCACCTCCGGCGGGATCGTTGCGGAGAACAACAGCGTCTGCCGCTCCGAGGGCAGGGCGGCGATGATCTTTCTCACGTCGTTGATGAAGCCCATGTCGAACATCCGATCGGCCTCGTCGAGCACGAACACCTCGACGGAGCGGAAATCGACCGTATTTCGTCTCATGTGGTCCATCAACCGTCCCGGGGTTGCCACGACGATGTCGACGCCGCGGCGCAGGGCGTTGAGCTGCTTGTGGATATCCACGCCGCCGTAGATGGCCAGGGTCCGTATATTGACGAACTGGCCGTACGTGCGTATCGACTGCTCGATCTGGACGGCCAGTTCTCGCGTCGGCGTGAGGATCAATGACCTGACGACTCGCTTTTTCGGAGGCTGTTGGCTGCAAATCCGGTCCAGGATCGGCAGCACGAACGCCGCCGTCTTGCCCGTTCCGGTCTGGGCGCAGCCGATGACATCCCGGCCGGTCAAGACGGCCGGGATTGCCTGGGATTGAATCTCTGTGGGGGTTGTGTAGCCGCTGGCGAGAACGCCGCGCAGCAGCGGGTCGGAAAGACCCATTGCAGTAAAGGGCATACCATCATCCTAACAAAACATCTATGAACCACATCTAAACACAATGACCAACTGGAGAGCGTGCTGAGAGGTGGCTTTCGATGCGTATTGCGGGATCGCGAAATGCCGTTCCTGCCGAAAACTACATCCCAAAGGGATAAAGACACAGTACTCCTGTGATCGAGATACGACCATTGTACCATCCGTGTTCCCCAAAAACCAGGAAATCCGCGAATCTCGAGGCCGCCCTGGAACTTCGCAGGGGACACGGGTTGCCTGAGTCTATCAAGGGGATCGGCTAAAAGGAAGTTATTTTGTATTAAAAAATGCCAAAACGGAATGTGTGTCGCCGAATCGTTGTGAACCGGCAAGGGGCTTGCATTTTCGCCGGAAGGCGGTATAATGACATATATTCGAATTATCCTGAACCGGGGATGATCGTCTGATGAAGCCTTGAAGCCCGTTTCCACGGCCGGCGTTGAAAAGCCTCAAGACCCATCTCTCGAATCATTTCGCTGTGGCTGTCGGGACAGGAAGCAATGGACCGGGAGATACCGACTGTCTTGACTGTGTTCGAGAGAGAAAGGAAGGATCATGTCTGTCGAACTGTATTCTGAGGACATCATCGTGGTTGCCACGGCGGAGGGGCCCTCGCACTTCAAGATCTGGCTTCGCACGGAGGCGTCGAGCGATCTCGCGGGCGATCTTCAGTGGCTCTGTGGGGAATACCTCGACTATCATGTCATTGTGGACCTTGCCCGCCTGGAGAGCTTCGCGTCCACAAGTTACAAGAGTCTCCTGGATCTTCGGGAGTTGACGGAAGAGTGTGATTACCGTTTCGTCCTGTGCGGCTTGTCCGACCACCTGAAGAACCAATTGAGGTGCATGCATCTGGCGGATGAGTTCGATACGTTCGAGACCCGCGAGGCCGCCATCGCGGAGCTCTCGGTCGGGTGTGAAGTGTATCCGTAGAATCGGACTCGCAGAATGGATGCTTCCCTTCGTTTCGCGTGACAATTCGAGACGCTCCTGCCGGAGAATCTGATCGCACGGGGTTCCCGCGGGTCGGCGCGATGGTATGATGCCCCCATGCGCGAAGTCATCAAGAGCCACATTCTTCACCTGCTGCAAAAGGACGGCACGCCGCGAAAACTCGTGCATTTGGAGCAGGAGCTCGGGGTCCAGAGCGAATTGAAGGCGGCTTTTCGCGAGGCGATTGAATCGCTCTGTGCACAGGGTCGGATCATCGTGGGCCCGGGGAAGGTGGTCAGGCTGCCTGCGGAGTCAAACGAGATTACAGGCGTCTTCAAGGCCAATCCTCGCGGCTATGGCTTTATCACCCCCGAACAATCCCACGTGGAGGGCGATCTGTTCATCCCCGCCAACGCGACCGGCACCGCAATGACGGGAGATCGGGTCGTCGCGAAGATCGTGCGACGCAAAGACGAGGGACGTCTCAACGGGGAAATCGTGCGGATCCTCGACCGCGTCCACAAGACCGTGGTCGGCGTGCTCCGCCAGGAGCCCACCGGCTGGCTGGTTCAACCCGACGGCGGCGACTTCGCGCGTCCCATCCGGATCGAGGGCATCAACGCCCGAGCGGTTCGCCACGGAGACAAGGTGTGCGTCGCGATCCGCACGTATCCGACGCGCTCGGAGCCCGCCCGCGGGGCGATTACGCAGGTCCTGGGGCGTCCGGGCGGCTGCGACACGGAGATTTCCGCCGTCATCCGGCGTCACGGCCTGCACGACGCTTTCGATCCGTCCAGCCTGGTCGAGGCGGTCAATGCGAAGTCGGCCTTTAACCCGCACGACACGCGGGAACGGGAGGACCTTGCCGGCACGCTGATCGTCACGATCGACCCGCCGGACGCCAAGGACTTCGACGACGCAGTCAGCCTCACGCGCGACCGGCACGGGCAGTGGGTCCTCGGCGTGCACATTGCGGATGTGAGTCATTTCGTCGCGGAGAGTTCCGCCCTGGATCTGGCGGCCCGCGAACGCGGCAACAGCGTCTATCTGCCGGGCAAGACGCTGCCCATGCTCCCGGAAATGCTCAGCAACGGCATCTGCTCCCTCCAGCCCGGCCAGCGGCGCTACACCAAGAGCGTCTTTCTGACCTACAACAAGGACGCCCAGGTCCAGTCCGCCCGCTTCGCGAATACGATCATCAAGTCGAAAGCCCGTCTGACCTACCTGCAAGCCGATCAGGTCCTCAAGGGAAACGCCGACGGACTGCCCAGGGATGTCGTGGCCCTCCTGCACGACATGGACGCCCTGGCTCGCGGCATCGAGGCCCGTCGGCGGCGAGCGGGCATGCTGCAACTCCAGGCATTCGCGAACGAACTCGTGATGGACGAGGCCGGTCGCGTGATCGGCGTCCAGCCTGAAGACACGAGTTATCCTCACACCATCATTGAAATGTTCATGGTCGAGGCCAACGTTGCGGTGGCGACATTGCTGGATCGTTACTGTATTCCGTTCATGCGGCGTATCCACCCCGAGCCCGACTCCAAGGCCCTGTACCGGCTCTCGCAGACCCTGCGGCTCCTGGGTGTCACGCTCTCGCGAACGCCCCAGCGTTCGGACCTCCAGGCGGTGCTGGATCAGATCCGCGACAGGACGGCGGCGCTGCCCGTGAACCTCCTGGTCCTGCGGAGTCTGGAGAGAGCGACGTACTCCCCGGCAAGCGTAGGCCATTACGCGCTGGCGGCCTCGAAGTACTGCCATTTCACGAGTCCGATCCGCCGCTATGCGGATCTCATCGTGCACCGGGCCCTGCAGGGCTATCTCACGAACAGCGCGGATCGCATCCGTCGTTTGTATGCCTTCCCCGACCTTGTCGAGATCGGCGAACACCTCTCCGAGACCGAGCAAGCGGCCGACGAGGCCGAGAACGAGCTCAAGACGGTTTTGATCCTTCACCTGCTGCACAATCGTGTGGGCGAGGACCTGGAGGGTGTCGTCGTGAGTCTGAGCGGCTACGGAGCTGCGGTGCATTTGCCCGAGTACGGCGTGGAAGGGCTGGTCCCGCGCGAGGCCCTGGGTCCGGATCGCTGGCAGTTCGACGAGCAGAATCAATGTCTTCTGGGCCGGCACACCGGCGCCATCCTGCGGTTGGGACAGGCGATGCGCGTGCGGATCGTCGATGTCCACCCCGCCGCAGGACAGCTCGATCTGGCACCGGCCGTCGGATTGGTCGTCAAGCCACCCGAGCGACCCAAGCAGCAGGCAGCCCGCCGGGACTCGTCCAGGAGACGCCGCAAGAACCAGAAGAAACGCTCGACCTGAGTGCAGGATTGGAGCACCTATGGAATCGCCGAAAACGACCCCGTACAAGTGTCACGTCTTCGTCTGCGTCAACGATCGCGGCGGAACGCGAAAATCGTGCGCCGATGGAAACAGCAAAGAGATTGCAGTGCGTCTGAAGGAAACGGCCAAGGCACGCGGCTTCCCGCCAGGGACCGTCCGTGTGTCCCAGAGCCTGTGCCTGGGCTTGTGCGATTTCGGCCCGAACGTGGTTCTCTATCCGCAACGGATATGGTTCCAGGCCGTGACCATGGACGACATCGACCGAATCCTCGACGCAATCGCCAAGGCAGTGGAAGAGTGTCCGTAGCGGCGGGTCTTCGAGCAAGAGACAACGCCTCACGACGTCACTACGAACATTCCGGCGATACTACTTCACGACGCCGGGAGATGGAATCGCGGCCTGCCAGTTGGCGGGGTCGTTCCCGTCGGCCTGGGGATCGATTCGGCTCAGGGCCAGGCCGAAACCGTCTGCCTCGGTGGGCCACGAATCGACGCCGGTTGCGAAAACCTCCGGGTGCGAACCGTCGCTGTACGTGACGGCTTCCACGAGAGTCCAGGATCGGGTGCCGTCGAGGTTCTCATCGCCCGGCGTGCAGACGCGGATCGTGTCGCCGCTATTGGCCAGTTTGCCGTTGCCCCATTCGAAGACCTGCACATTCGATGGAACGCCATAGGCCGCATCGAATACCGCCAGGTCCTTCACGAGCAGCAGGCACTCGCCCGGCGCCAACGTCACAGGCGGATCGGTCGGGAACAGAAGGTCGATCGCCGGGTCCTCGGGATTGTCGGTGAATCGCCATGGAGCGTCCCGAAGGGCATCGTAGAGCGTGATCGCCGACTCGCCGGCATTGATCAGCTCGACGTACTCCATGTTCTCCGGTCCATCAGGGTTGTACATGATCTCGTTGATTCGCACGTTCGAAGCCGCCGATTCAACATCGAAGATCGCCTGGGCCAGCCCGCTCCAGGGACTATACGGGTTGCTGGCGACCAGCACGCGGGCTTTGATTTGAGTGCTCTCGGTGATTGGGATCGGGCCTGTGTATGCGTGTACGGCCCCGGAGAGCCCGCCGGCATCCGGAGTGGACATCTCGCCACCGGCCAACTGGACGGAAACCAGGAAGTCAGAACTCGTCGTCGAAGAATTCATCGCCTGGACAGCGAGCAAGTTCTGGCCCTCTTGCAGCAAGCCCACATAGGCGGAAACATCGAATCCCTCGAAGGCAATGGCCGCGGAATCGTCGTGACTGCTGCTCGCGGCGGAGTTCCACGCCGGCGTGCCGGTGAACGAGGCCCGCGCGATCTCGACGCCATTGAGATAGGCGAGGAACCCATCGTCGTACCGCACATTCAAGGTCATGAAGTTGAATGTCGCGGGATTGGCCGAGATGGTGAACGGAATCCGGATGTAGCAGCTTGCATTGCGATTGTACATCGTGTTCACAAGGTCGATGGCGAAGTAGTTCTCGTAGCCGGTGCCTCGTTCGAAGCCGACGCCGCCTGTGCCGCTGATCCAGGACGAGTCGTCAAAGTCCAGGCTGGTCCGCCACGAATCGTCGATGGCGGCGGTCGGCACGAGCACCTTCTTGGATGCGGCTTCCGCCAGCAGGGTGGTTGCGTCCAGGACCGAGGCGGCGGCATCGGCCGGCCGCGGGTCCGAACCATCGAGCGTGTAGTAGAGCACGCCGCTCGCGTGAGGGTTGACGAGGGTCACCGTGGCGCCGGCCTCGAACCGGCCGCCGTCCGGAACGATCTGTGGCGGAGCGACGAACTGTTTGTCGATCCAGACGCAGCGCCTCTGGAGCCACTGCTTCATGTGGTCGATTTCGCCCTGGAAACTGCCATATCGCGGACCCACGCCGGTCCATTTCGCGAAGTTGCGGGCCTGCGCTTCCCGGATTTCCTCGGCCATCCCGTCGATCGTAGCATTGAGACCCTCCGTGCTGAAGGGGCCCGTCCGCAGCGCGTACCATCGGTCGATGTACTTCTGCCAGAAGTTGGTGTCCTCGAACAGCCGATTCCACCAGACATAGTTGAGGTAGTCGGTTCCGTCGCCGGTCCCGTGCCAGCTCTCGGGGTTGTCGTCGCGCCCGTCGGTGGATTCCAGTGCGCGGTCGAAATCCCAGAGCGGACCCATCTGGAGCCTGCCCTTGCGGCTCTTGTGCAGGTGCGTGCTCAGCCGAAGCGCGTCGACGTTCATCGCCAGCATGTTGAGCAGGTTGTGATCGATGAAGTCGTCCACGTCGATGTACTTCGCGTAGCCGATCTCGGGATCGGCGAAGCTCGGACCATAGAGCGCGGTCTCGAAATCATTCAGATAGCCCTTGATCCACGCCGATTGTTTTGCGGTGATCTCGGACTCCTTCGGGTCCACGAAGCAGAAAGTGCCGTCGCCGTAGGTCGGGTTGCCCCGGGCTGTGCGAAAACCGCCGTCGCCCGGGTCGGGGCGGTCGATCTTCAGCATGTACCCGCCGGTGATTTGGGGCTCGGTGCTGTCCCACGGATCGAGCTTTTCGACATCGACGCGGTCTTTGCCCCGTTTGACTTTCTCCATGAAGATGTAGAGCCCGGCGTAGTCGCTGGCTGAAATCGTGCCGTCGGTTCTGTTCAGGTACATTTCGACGAATCGCGTGCGAACCGCATAGCGGCCCACCTGATTGCTCAGGTCGTACGCCAGCGCGTTGTTGATCTGGGCGCGGTCGAAGCTGTACGGGCCGTACAAGATCCAGTCGGATTCGGCGGGCAGGCCGAGGAGGGATACATCGCGGTCCCAGTTGTTCTCATCCCATACTTCAAAGTTGTACGAGGGTTTGGGCCCCCCGGCGGTGCTGGACCCGCGAATCTTGATCCCGCCGCGTCCGGAGAAATCCGCCGCATCGGTGATATTCGCGCGTCCGTCTTCGCCGACGTCAATGAAGGCGGACAGGACCTTTCTCAAGGTCGATCCGATGCTCTGGCCGCCCGTGTCGACGATCACGATGGGCAGGTTGGAACTGAAGCTCGCGACATCGTTGGCCAGCGCTACATACGTCCGGCTGACCACCGCGCCAGGGGCCTTGTTGGGCTCATAGACCCGCGCGAGGACCTCCATCGTGCCGACGACCATGAACGGGCCTGTGTACCGCGCGGATGCGACGGTGGGCGTCGTGCCATCGATGGTGTAGTAGATCTTCGCATCGGGATTCGACGCGTTCAACTCCAGGAAGAAGAATACGCCTGTGTACGTGCCCCCCTCGTGCGAGAAGGTGGGTTCTGCCGACACTTCGGCGTATCCCATGCTATTGACGCGGTTTGGCGTCACCGTGCTGAAGTACTGTTCCTGATCGCCATACAGGCCGTAGGATAGATCGACCCGCTGGGGCGGGAAACCGGTGCCGTCGGCGCGAGAGCCGTACTCGTGCACGACCTCCAGATCGGGCGAGACCAGAGCGAGGTACTCTCCCTCCCCGTCGAGTGTGAAATTCGTGTGATAGGAGCCGGCCTGGTCCCGATAGGGCCAGTTCTCCGGATGATCCTGCTCCTCGATGCCCGAGGCAAAGACCAGGAGATGCCCCCCCGGTGCGAGCGTGACCGCAGGCATCGCCCACTTCGTCAGGTCGCACGGATCGTCCGTCAGATGCCAGCCGAGGAGATTGACGGCTGTCGTCCCCGGGTTCAGCAGCTCGATCCAGTCGGGGTACGCGGTCTTTCCTTCGACGGTTGTCGATTGCCCCGTTTCGTTGATCGCTTTGAACTCGCTGATGACGAGAGAAGACCCTGTAGATGGATCTTCCGGGTTCTCCGGATCCTCGGGGCCCGGGTCCGGCGGCACTTGTTCATCCGAATCGCTCAGCAGTTCCACCTCGGCGATCTGCATACTGTTGGCGCCTGCGGCGTTGCGGACTCGCGGGAACAGAAGCTGATAGTGCATGTACGCCTTCGCGTTGGCGAAGGTGATCGGCGTCGCATTCATCGTGTAGCGGGGCCAGGCCGTCGCCTGGGCGAAATCGACGATCTCGCCGGAGGCGATCAACGTGTAGGGGCCGTCGATGGTTGCGTTGGAGCCATAGAACTCGAACGCGACCGGGTCTCGCTCTTCCGCGTCATTGGCCGTCGTGAGAGTCAGTCCTGTGACAATCGTGGCGCCCGCCCAGGGGGTCACCTGGAATCCCGTCGGCTGGGTTTCGCCTTTGAAGTGCAGGTACTTCGTATTGACGTTGTCGTCGATCGCCAGGTCGGGGGACTCGGCGCCGGGCCAATCCCCGTCGTCCGGGACGCCTCGAATCGTGTCGCTTGGTGAAGTGACATCTACCTGTGCAGCAATCTGCCCCACGAACAATACGACGAGCAACAATGGACTTATTCGATTCACGATCACCCGCGGAATCCTCCACCTGTGGGTCGATTTGGGCGCTGCGCAACAGACAGACATACCCCATATCCTCATTATAGCCGTCCGGACCCGCCAAGTCAACGCCGTAGGGGCATTCCCGCTTGAACGCTGGAGTAGGAGAGGCTACCATGACAAGGTCCTCATGGGCTCGGCGCGAGCTGCGTGTGACGGACGACGGGATACGCGTTTGCAGGAGGTGTTTGCCATGGGTCCGAACGTATTTATTGGTGCGGCGCTTTCGCTGGTCGTCCTCTCGGCGGCCTGTGCCCAGTCCGTGCGTGTCTATATCGGAACCTATACGGGTCCCGGAGATTCCAGTAAGGGGATCTATCGCAGCACGCTGGACCTCCAGACGGGGGAACTCTCGGACCCCATCCTCGTCGCCCAGGCCAGGAACCCGTCATTCATCGAGGTTCATCCCAGCGGCAAGTCTCTGTACGCGGTCAGCGAGGCCGGCGAGAGCGGACGGGTCCTGGCGTATGCCATCGACCCGGACACGGGCGACCTCAAGCTTCTGAATGAACGCCCCTCGGGTGGGGCGGGTCCGTGCCATGTCAACGTCGATCACGCGGGCAGGCACGTCCTCGTCGCCAACTACAACAGCGGCAGCGCATCGGTAATCCCCATCCGGCCCGACGGCGGACTCGGCGAGCCGACGGGTTTCGTGCAGCACGAGGGATCGAGCGTCAATCCAGGCCGTCAGAAAGGACCCCATGCCCACTCGATCAATCCGAGTCCGGACGACCGCTTCGTCTTCGTCGCCGACCTCGGGCTCGACAAGGTCATGATCTACAAGCTCGACGGACAGACCGGGAAGATCGCTGCGAACGATCCTCCATTCGCGCAGGTCAAGGCGGGCGCCGGGCCGCGGCATTTTGCCTTCCATCCGAATGGCGCCTATGCCTATGTGATCAACGAGCTCGACAGCACCATCACTGCTTTTGCCTACAAACCCGCGGCCGGCTCTTTGAACGAGATCCAGACGGTCCCGACGCTCCCGAGCGGGTTCAGTGGGTCCAGTTGGAGCGCCGAAGTCCGCGTGCACCCGACCGGCAAGTTTCTCTATGGCTCCAATCGCGGGCACGACAGCATCGCGGTCTACCGGATCAACCCCACCAAGGGGACGTTGACGTTCGTCGAGCACGAGACTGCCGGGATCAAGGTCCCGCGGAACTTCAACATTGACTCGACAGGCAGGTTCTGCCTCGTCGCCAATCAGGATGGCGACAGCATCGTTGTGTTCCGGATCGACCCCGAAACCGGATCGCTCGATCCGACGGGACACAAAATCGCCGTCTCCAAGCCGGTGTGTATTCGGTTTTTATGAGCCACAAAGAAGGCAGATCAGGCCTGGCCGTGAGTGGCTCGCGGCTCGTGGCCCGGATTGCGGTTCGATCTTCTCGAAGAATGGAAGATGCAACCTCCGCGACGCGCGAGGTTGCATCTTCAGGCGGGTCAAGGCCGCGTAAACGCGGAACTCCAAACGGATCTGCCTTCCCGGCGGTGTCCGCGTCAAAACTCCCGATCCTTCAAGATCCCCGGCTGCGGTGAGGGGTACATGCCGTCGTCGGCCGCGTGGATGGGCGCAGGCGAATCCATCGTCAGCTTGTCCAAGTCCGGTGCAAACTCGTGTTCGCAGGCGAGCATTTCGTCGAAGGTGACGATCTGTCCCGTATGCACGGCCTTGCGGGCCATCAAGGTCACAAGACTGGCCTCCGTGCCGCGTTTGGCCTCGTTGTGCGGCTTGTCGTTGCGAATGGCCTCGATCAGGTGGTCCCATTCGAGCTGGTAGGGGTTTGGCTCCGGCTGCGGGAACGCCCACACGAGGTTCTGCTTGGTGAAATCCTGGCCCTTGTAGATCCGGCACTTGGCCGGTGTGTGCATGAAGGTCGAGATCACGGCCGAGCCCTTCGTGCCGTGCGCGTAGCTGGCGAATTCGGAGTAGCATCCAGGCATGTGGCGGTTGTTGAGAAAGAGCTTGGCCCCGTCGGCGAACGTGTATTCGACATCATAGTGATCGAAATTCTGATCGACGCAGCCGCCGCGATAGCAACGCGAGCCGGAGCCCTGGGCCTTCACCGGCCAGGCGTCTTTCATCCAGCAGCACTCGTCCACGTTGTGAGCGACCACGTCTTGGAACAGCCCGCCGCTGGCCCAGAAGAAGCCCAGGTAATTGCGGATCTGCCAGAGCAGTTCGTTGGCGCCTGCCTCCCGGGGCCCTGCGAATCCCGCCGGACCCTGCTGCCGGTAGGTTCGCATCATGTGAATCTCGCCGATCTGCCCGGTCTTGATCCGGTCGTAGAGTTCCCAGCGGGCCTTGCAGTGCCGGCACATCAGGCCCACGCTCACCTTGAGGTTCCTCTTCGCCGATTCCTCCGCGAGTTGGAGCATCTTGCGCGTGCTCGGCCCATCCACGGTGACGGGTTTCTCCATGAACACGTTGATTCCCTTCTGGATCGCATAGCCGAAGTGCACCCAGCGGAACGCCACGGGCGTCGCCAGGATCACGACATCGCCCGGCCGGAGGCAATCCATGGCCTTCTGATACGCGTCGAAGCCGATGAATCGTCGTTCTGGCGGCACATCGATCTGCTTTGCTTCATACCCCATCGCCCACGTGTCGGCCGAGCCGCTGGTTCGCGGCGCGCTGGCGGCTTCGATCAGGCCGTCGTAACAGCGTTGCAGCCGATCCTCGAAGACATCCGCCATGGCGACGAGCTTGATCGGACCGCTCCTGGTCGCCAGGGCATTGGCGGTCGCCCCGCCGCCGCGTCCGCCGCAGCCGACGAGGGCGACTCGGATCGCGTTATCCTCGCCTGCGTAGATGTGGGACGAGAGTGCGGCGAGTGACATCGACGCGGCGACCACTTGTCCGGTGCTCCTGAGAAACTCACGACGTGATGCCTCCGTTGCGATAATCTCATTCATAATCGGCCTTCTCCTGTCAGGTTCTGCCTTGATCTGCGTCCGACGGTCCTCTCGTTGCTGCGAGAGTGCGTCACGCGCCCAATGCGGGCGCTGGCCCATTCTAACGGGCGGGCACGCGTATTTCACGCGGATAATCCGGACTTCTCGATGCGATCGGGGGTCTTAGCCCGACCGAGAGAAAGGGCCTGCGTGATATGAACGCAGGCCCCATTTGGCTGCTACGATGTGCCGGACAGCAGTCGGGCTACTCGGCCGGATGTCCGAAGCCGATATCGTCGATGAAGACGATGCCGCTCCCGCCGGACGTCGTGGCGTTCTTGTCGCCGATCGTGATCACGATCCTCTTGATTCTGGTGAAGTTCACGCCCGCGAAATCGCTCATCGGGATGGCCCAGCGCGTCCAGTCGGCCACCGTCACCGCGGTGGCGCTGGCGACCGTGGCGTTCCTGCCGGCGCTGTCTTCGATGAGCAGGTGCATGTTCGCCGCATCGTTGTACTGCGGATTGTCGATGATCGCTCCCTGCCAGGCGCCGGTAATCTCGCCCGTTCCGGCGATGCCGTCGAACTGGTAGGTCCGATCCTCTCCGGGCGCATGGGATGTGACGCACAGGCCGATGCAGACCGGGTCGGTCATCGCGATGTCCGCCGTGCCGACAAGGGTCCAGGTCTTGCCGTCGGAGGAGACGGAACCTCGGAAGATGTTCGCGATCCGTTCGATCCTGACCCAGTACGGAGGCGCGACGAGGGAACTGCTGTCGGCGTTGGCCGATCCGCCGTCGGTGGTTGCCCGGTACTGGAAGCTGGCTCCGTTGCCCGCGGCTCCATCGGTGTTGGCGGTCAGGACCATCATGGCGTGTACCGAGCCGCCGTTGAGACTGTCGCGGATCATGACGCCGCCTTTGGCCCATGTGTTCGAGCCGGCCCCGATACTCACGACGCGGGCGACGAACGTGCCGTCGCCAGCGAGGGTCCTGTAAGCGTAGGTGAACTCGTCGGAGTTGCCCCAAATGTCCGCGCCGGCCCCGGCCAGGTTCATCCTGCCCCCGGTCTCGGCAACATCAACCGTGGCTATGGCGGGGTAGCCTCGCGTCCACATGCACACGTGCGTCGCGCCGTTCCCGGTGCAGTCCTGGACCGGGTCGAACTCCCGCTCAGCCTCGCTGAAGGAGAACTTCGTGGCGTTGTCGTACGTCAGGGGCATCGACTGCTCACCGCTGTGAACGATGCTGGTCTCGGCGAACGGGGGGTCGGTGTACCCGACCTGCGAGCCGCTGGCCTCGGTGGTGACGCCGTCGGTCCAGGCGTGCCAGATCGTCGTTCCGGCGTCGATGTCGTCGTTGTAACTCTCGAAGTCGTCGATCGGCTCGCACTCCTGGGAGGTGAAGCTCCAGGTATCGCCTTCGAAGGTTCCACTGTTGCCCACTTCGTTGACCTTCCAGTAGTACTTGGTCCCGAAGTCCATGGACGCCGGAGTGTAGCTGTGAGTGGTCACCGTCTCGGCCGTCAGAGCGTTCGGGTCGGTGCCGAAGTGGACCTCGTGGGAGGTTGCTTCCCGGCCGGGCCGCCAGTTCAGCGTGGCGTTGATGTCAACTCCCGTAGCGCCGTCCGCCGGATCGGGCTCGAACGCCTGCACCGGCGTGTAGAAGAACCGCACCTCGCTGAGGCTGACTATCCCCGTGGCGCCCCAGCCGGCGGCGACGGTCAGCTTGACGTACTTCTCCATGACCTCGACGAGATCGATTATGTTGTTCGCTGTATACGTTGCCAGGCCGGTTCCCTTGTCGAATTCGGGCACATTCTCCAACTGGGCCCAGGTCTGGCCGTCGGAGGAGTATTCAATCGTGACGCTCCGGGCTCCGAACCCCATGAATGTCTCGAGTTCCGAGTTGGCGTTCCAGACCCACAGTTCGTGTAGCTTGTACTCCTTGTCGAACGTGTACTGGATCCAGGCGGGCAGGCCGCCGGGCGTGACCCACATGGTCTTCAGATCCGTGCCATGCTGGTCGAGCTCGTTGAGTCCGGAGCCGTTGATCGTATTGCTCGCGGGCGAGGCGGGCTGGGCGCTGGAGGCCGTGGCCGTCACGTTGGTGATCGGGTACGCATACGGCTCGACGGTGAAGCTCCAGACCTCGCCTTTGAAGACGGTGTAGTCGGGCGCTCCATTGACCTCGTCGACTCGCCAGTAGTAGGTCTGTCCGTATTCGAGCAGGCCTTCCGGATCGTACGCGGCATCCGTCACGCTCGCGACAGGCTGCGTGGCGCTGTTGACATCCTCGATGACTGTCCCCAAGTACACGTCATGCGTCGCGGCGAACTCGCCCGGCGTCCACCCAAGGACGACATCTCGGGGGATGTCGTCCCCTCCATCCTCAGGCTCAGGGTCATACGCGATGGGGGCATCTGCGGTGCCCTTCATGATCTTCTGAATCTCGGCGTCCGTTACGGCGTGATTGTAGATGCGGATGTCATCGATTCTCGCCGGGGCGAATTCCGTGACCCCTTTGGCTGCGCCAAACCACAGCTCGCTGGTGTTGTCGCCGCTCGCCGAGGCCGTTGCCTCCGAGTCGAGCACGCCGTCGAGGTAGATCCTCTTGTTGCCGTTGTTGTAGGCCATGACGACGTGGACCCAGACGCCCGGTTCCACCTGGCTGCCGAGCTGGTTGTTGGGCTGATGACCGAAGACCCACAGGTTGCCGTCATTGACCCAGATGCCATACCAGTTGCTGCTGTCCCGGCCCTTGGTGACGATGCCTGACCAGTGACCGGGCTGGATCGTCATGTTGACCCAGGCGGCGATGGTGTAGGCGGAGTCGGCGCCGAACCGCAGATCGTCGGCATGGGGGACCACGACCACGTCATTGGAGCCGTCGAATAGCAGGCAGGTTCGTTTGTCGTTCGAGCCGGGACTGCTCCATGTGGCGCCGTTGATTGTTCCGTCATGGCCTCGTCCTGTTGCATCCACCACTTGGCCACCCGTGCCTTCATCAAAACGCCAGTGACCGATGAGCTCGGCCTGGACGGCACCCGCCACAGTGAGCAACAACGCCAAACACGAAAGGACGATTGCTTTTCCCCACATGATATGCCTCCTTCCACAACAGAATACGATGCTCACGTTCTGAACACATCAGAACGACATTTCCTTGCCGTCCTCCGGGAACGTCGATCCATGTCCTAATCGTTCGCGAAGTTTGCGAAATGCCTCATCCACTGCGGCCACACAGGCGTACCGTAGCGCACGCGATCCTGGACCCATTGTTTATGCCAGTGCAGCTCCCACAGTTCTTTCAAGCCGATGGGCCGAACCGACGTATCCATAAACACGCCATTCACAGATCCATTGTGTCGATTGATGCAGAAGCTCCGCATGGCGTTGCCGTACCACTGCCAGGGGCACTCACCGTCAAAAGTCGGAGGTTGGTCGAATGCCTCGGGCAGCCCGTCCACCCATTGGCAGTCCACGAACACGGGAATCTGGGAGCCGCCCTTGACGTGGATGGATCGCCAGTTCTTGTTCGCGTGGATGTCGTCGCGGTCGTTGGCGACCCAGGCGTTCAGGCCGAAACCGCCGTAGTCCCCTCGAACCGCAAAATCCGGCACGGTCGGGATTGCGCCCTCGCCGTACACACCCCAGCCGACGAACGGACCGGTCACGCCGTCGCTGTAGAATTTCTTCGTTGTCGGGCAGGACCGGATCTTCGGTTCGTGACTGTAGTAGGGCCGCATCGCATAGACCCAGCTTGAGTGCGGGCTGCTGCCGGCTTCCTGGTGGAAGTGGCCGTTGTTGTCCTCCGCGTACATGGAGAAGGTCAGGCCCATCTGCTTGAGATTCGACTGGCACGCGACCGCTTGAGCCTGCTCACGGACTCGCTGCAGTGCGGGCATGAGAATAGCCATCAACAGGGCAATGATGGCAACGACAACCAGCAGTTCGATGAGCGTAAAGGCATTTCTCTTGGGCATACCTTTCTCCTTCCGCGTGGCCGGCGTCTCCGCGGAACTGCGGGAGCACTTGCCATCATTCACTGCCTCGGCGGGCCTGTTGCAGGTCAGCTCAACCAGCCGTCGCGGAACCAGAGTATTCAGACCATCGGCCTATGCTTGTCGTGTCTTCAATCGTTTGCGGAGGTGCACGCAAACGATTGTGCTGATATAAGGATATCGGACGAACCAGCCGCCGTCAAGGCCCTTTTGGTTTTTTTGCACCCTCCTGGGTCCTGCAAATGTGCTACCGGGTGCCCCGAAATCGGTGGCCTCCGGCATCGGCAGCTCGAACGGATATGCGGAGTTCGCCCTCAGGGGTCTCACCCCGCGTCAATTCGCCGAACCGAGCCCCTTTCGATGAGTCTTGTCGGGAGCATGATCCCCTCTTGTGTCGGGCCCTGTGCCGACTGGATCCGATCGAGGAGCAATCTGACTGCAATCCGTCCCATCTGTTCCTTGTTCTGTTCGACCGCCGTCATCGGGGGATTCAGATAGGCGCAGTAGGGCTGGTCGTCAAAGCAGATGAGCGATACGTCATCGGGCACCCTCATGCCTTCCTCCGAAAGGGCCCGCAGGATGCCCAAAGCGATCAGGTTGCTCAAGGCGAGCATCGCGGTGATCCCCCTCGCCTTCTTGATCAGGAGCTTGGCACAGATATAGCCGTTTTCTTCGCTGAAACTGCTGCCTGCTACAAGGGAGTCGTCCATTGGGATGCCGTGTTCCGTCAACGCCGTCTGGTATCCTCGCACTCTCTCCTGGTTCGGTGAGGTTCGCGCGAGGCCCTGAACGCAGGCAATGATCCTGTGCCCCCGTTCGATGAAGTAATTGGTCGCTTCCATCGCCCCCTTGCAGTTGTCCGATATGACGTATGGAAGCTTCAGACGCGGGAAATGGCGGTCGATCACGATAGCAGGAGGGTTTCCATCCTGAAGCGCCTCGAAGTGCTCTGCGGATTGCCCGACAGGCGCGATGACGAGTCCATCCACCTTCCGGTCGCGCAGGAGCGTCAACGACTCCGCCTCCAGGTCGGTGTTCTCCTCGCTGTCACAGAGGATGACGGAGTAGCCCCCGGCCCGTGCGGCCATTTCGACGTTCTTGGCGATCGCCGCAAAATAGGGGTTCGATATGTCCGGGATGATCAGGCCGATGCTCAACGTCCGGTTCAGACGCAAACCTCGCGCAAGCGGGTCCGGAGAGAAATTGAGCTTCTGCGCCGCTTTGCGGACGGCCTCCTCCGTCTTGGGGCTGATTCCGTGCTCTCGCGCCTTGCCGTTGAGCGAGCGGGACACGGTTGTCACCGAGACGCCCAACTGCCTGGCGATTGCCTTCAGCGTCGGCCTTGACCCTTGTTTCATCCTCTTGATCCTCGATCCATGGCGGATTCCTGACTTGCTGATTCTATCACATGCCATCCGGATTGTCAGACGATTCTTGCGGACACGCCTCCGCCGAGAGGCTGTTCTTGCATCTTCCCATGGGAACCCCGACAATGCAGCGATTCGAGTGGCTTTCTGTGCACAAGGAGAAGACCATGCAGAAACGAGTTATTCAAGCCGTTGTGGCGGCAATCGTCACAATCTCCACGAGTGTGGGCGCGCCTGCTGCGGAGTTCTATGTCGCCCCCGGCGGGGACGATGCCAATCCCGGCGCGCGGGAGCGGCCCTTTGCGACTCTCCGGCGGGCGCAGGAGGCGGCCCGGCAAACGGCCGAGCGCCAGCCCGTCACAGTATACCTGCGGGGCGGGACGTATTATCTGCCGCAGACGCTGGTCTTTACGTCCGAAGATTCGGGAACGGAACAGGCCCCCGTGACGTATGTCGGATACCGGGATGAAACGCCAGTCGTCAGCGGCGGCGTGAAGCTGGAACTCGACTGGCAGCCGTTTCGCGACGGGATCGTGAAGGCCGCCGTGCCCACGGAACTTGTGACGGACCAGTTGTTCATCAACGGCCGGCGTCAGCCCATGGCGAGGTACCCGAACTTCGATCCTGCGGTCCGCCATTTCAATGGCTTTGCGGCCGATGCCTTCGGTCCGGCCCGGGCCGCACGATGGGCCAACCCTCGCGGCGGCTTTATCCACGCGATGCACGCCCATGAGTGGGGGGATTTTCACTACCTCATCACGGGCAAGAACGCCGGCAACGAAGTCGCCTATGAAGGCGGCTGGCAGAACAACCGGCGGATGGGCATGCATCCGACCTATCGCATGGTCGAGAACGTCTTCGAGGAACTCGACGCCCCGGGCGAGTGGTTCCACGACGCCAAGGCCAATGTGCTCTACTTCTATCCGCCTGCCGACCTGGACCTGAACAAGGCCACAGTCGAAGCAGTCCGGCTCAGACACCTGATCGAATTCCGGGGGACACAGGACAAGCCCGTCCGATTCATCCGTTTGCAGGGTCTGACGTTCCGCCACGCCGCACGCACGTTCATGGAGAACAAGGAGCCGCTGCTGCGAAGCGACTGGACCACCTATCGCGGCGGAGCGATCCTGTTCGACGGCGCCGAGGACTGCACCGTCCAGGATTGCACGCTCGACCAGGTGGGCGGCAATGCCGTCTTCGTCAACAAGTACAATCGGAGGATCACCGTCCGCGGATGCCACATCGTCGGAGCCGGCGCCAACGGCGTCGCCTTCGTCGGCGATCCGAACGCGGTCCGCAATCCGCTGTTCGAGTACAACCAGCGGCAGAGCTACAACGACATCGACAAGACCCCGGGTCCTCGCACCGAGAACTACCCGGCGGATTGTCTCGTCGAAGACTGCCTGATCCACGAAACCGGCCGGGTCGAGAAGCAGACCGCTCCCGTGCAGATCTCCATGTCGATGGGCGTCACGGTCCGCCACTGCTCGATCTACGATGTCCCGCGGGCGGGCATCAATATCTCCGAGGGCACGTTCGGCGGACACGTCATCGAGTGGTGTGATGTCTTCGATACCGTCCTGGAAACGGGCGATCACGGCTCCTTCAATTCCTGGGGTCGGGACCGATACTGGGGCCTCACGGACATCGACCTGGACACCGTGACGCTCGGCGACGACCGCGACCTGCCCATCCTCGACATCGTGAAGCCGAACATCCTTCGTAACAACCGCTGGCGATGCGACCACGGCTGGGACATCGATCTCGACGATGGGTCCAGCCGATACGAGATCTACAACAACCTGTGCCTGAACGGCGGGCTGAAGCTGCGTGAAGGATTCTACCGCCGGGTCGAGAACAACGTCATCGTGAACAACTCCTTCCACCCGCACGTCTGGTATGGCCACAGCCAGGACGTCTTCGCCCGCAACATCGTGTTCACCGACTACCGGCCGATCCGCGTCAACAAACCGTGGGGCAAGGAATGCGACTGGAACCTCCTGCACAAGCCCGGTCAAACGCAACCCTCCCCGGCTGTGACATTGCAGCAGGCCAGCGGTCTGGACACGCATTCCATCGAGGCCGATGCGATGTTCCTGGATCCCGCGCACGGGGACTACCGCATCCGGAGCGAGTCGCCCGCACTGGCCCTGGGTTTTCACAACTTTGCGATGGATCAGTTCGGCGTGCAGAGCCCGTCGCTCAAGGCGATCGCTCGTGCGCCAAAGCTCCCGGACGCAGCCGGCAGCGAGCCCACGAGCACGCGGGATGCGCGGGTCGCCGAGTGGCTCGGCGCAAAGGTCCGCAATGTCGTCGGCCTGGGCGAGGTCTCCGCCGCCGGACTGCCGGGCGAAGTCGGCGTCGTCGTCCTTGATGTCCCCCTCCAGAGCCAGGTTGCCCGGAGTGGTTTGCAGGTGGGTGACGTGATCCTCAAATGCGCCGACACACAAGTCGATTCGCTCGACGATCTGATCCGGGTCCATCGAGGCATCCCCGCTGGAAAGGACGCCACCCTCGAAGTCTTCCGCAATCAGCAACGCATCCAACTCCCGGTCCCTGAACCCGATGCACGCGGCGAAATGACGGCCGTCGGACTGCGGTGTGAGTATGCGAGCGATCCGCTCGGGATCGATGCGTCTGCGCCGAGGCTCTTCTGGAAGCTTCGGTCGAACGTCCGCGGGCAACGGCAGACCGCATACCAAGTGCTCGTCGCGTCCTCGCCTGGTTTGCTGGCGGAGGACAAGGGCGATCTGTGGGACAGCGGCAAGGTCGCCTCGGAGGAGACGATCCACATCGCGTATGGCGGCAAGCCGCTGAATTCGTCGCAGCAGGTGTTCTGGAAAGTGCGTGTTTGGGACAAAGACGGCGCACCGTCGGCGTGGAGCGCACCGTCCTCGTGGACGATGGGCGTGCTGAGCCCGCAGGATTGGCGTGCGAAGTGGATCACGCGTGGAACAGGCGATGTGGATGGCGGGGGACTGCCACTCTTTCGCAAGTCGTTCGATCTGGCTCGACCCGTGAGCCGGGCTGTGGTCCACGTCTGCGGCCTGGGACACTATGACCTTTTCCTCGACGGCCGCAAGGTGGGCGATCGCTTCCTCGATCCCGCGTGGTCGGTATATGAGAAGACCGCGTACTACTCGACCTTCGACATCACCGACGTGCTCCGCGAAGGCGGCTCGCACACCTTCGGCGTGATGCTCGGCAAGGGTTTCTACAACACAGCCGGCGACCGGCGTGTACACGGCGTGAGCGCGGACTGCCCGCTCAAACTCATTCTCCAGGCCCATCTGTGGTTTGCGGACGGCAGCGAGGAGTTTGTCGTCAGCGACGGCTCGTGGAAGACGGCGGAGGGACCCATCACGCACAGCGCCATCCTGGGAGGCGAGGATTACGACGCCCGCAGGCTGCCTGCGAACTGGGATCGTCAGGGATTCGACGATACCTCGTGGGCTGCGGCCGTCGAGACACAGGGGCCCGGCGGACAACTCATTTCATCGTGTGCCCCACCGATGAAGATGCACGAGGTCTTCACGCCGGTGCGGATCGACGAGCCTCAGCCGGGGGTATTCGTCTACGACTTCGGCCAAAACGCCTCGGCGATACCTCGCCTGCGCGTCCGCGGCCGGGCCGGACAAGTGATCAAGCTGACGCCCGCCGAGCAGCGTCACGGCATGTCGCCCCGACGGAACGACGGCACGGGACTCGTCAACCCGGCGGGCGTCGGCAACCCGAACTACTGGCAGTACACGCTTCGCGGCGATGGCGATGAGCGATGGACGCCGCAGTTTGCCTACAGCGGTTTCCAGTACCTGCAACTCGAAGGGGCTGTCCCTGCCCGCCGGTCCAATCCTGAGGGCAAGCCCGTTGTCGAGGAACTCGTCTCCGTACACGTGCGAAACGATGCGCCGCCGGTCGGGCGATTCGAGTGCTCGGACCCGCTGTTCAACGACATCGACCGCATCATCGACTGGGCCGTGCGGTCCAACATGGCCCACGTCCTGACTGATTGCCCTCATCGCGAGAAGCTCGGCTGGCTGGAAGTCTCCTACCTGATGGGGCCTTCGATCCTGGGCCGATACGACATCGCGAGTTTCTACAGTAAGGTGACCCAGGACTGTGCCGACTCGCAGAAGCCCGACGGCATGGTGCCCACGGTGGCGCCTGCCTACCCTGCGTTTTCGGGCGGTTTTGCGTACACGCCGGAGTGGGGCGCCGCGGCGGTCGTCCTGCCCTGGCAGTTGTATGAATGGTACGGCGACAAGGAGGTCCTCGCTGCTCGCTACTCGACGATGAAGCGGTTTGTGGACTACATGCGGGACACGTCCAGGGACCTCGTCCCGGCGCCGGGTCTGGGGGATTGGTACGACTACGGTCACGACAAGCCCCGCGGCGCAGCCCAGTTTACACCGGTCGAGTTGACCGCGATGGCGACCTTCTTCCGCTGCACGCGCATCGTTGCCGATGCCGCCCGTGTTCTGGATCGCGGCGAGGATCGGCAAGTGTATGAGAAACTCTCCGCCGACATTGCCCGGGCGTTCCATGCGAGGTACTTCGACGGCGCGGATCAGTACACCAACCAGGGCAGTCCGCAGACCGCCAACAGCATGGCGATTGCCCTGGGCCTGGCGCCGGCGGATCCGGAGCAGGCGGTGCTGGAACGGGTTATCGAGGATATTCGCAAGCGAGGCAACCAGCAGACTTCCGGCGACATCGGCTTCTGGTACCTGCTCCAGGCATTGGCGCAGCAGGGTCGCAGCGATGTCATCTATGACATGACGGCCCGCACGGACATCGGCAGCTATGGCTTCATCGTCCGCAACGGCTGGACCTCCATGCCCGAGGCCTGGGATGCGGATACCGGCGCCTCGATGAACCATTGCATGCTGGGCCATATCCAGGAGTGGTTTCTGGGGTGGGTGGCCGGTATTCGTGGCGAGGGCGTCCCGCCCTTGTGTGTCGCGGGCATCCTGCCTGCGATTCGAGGGCAAGATGCCCTCGCCACCGCCTCTCCTGGATTTCACCGGTTCATCATCGGCCCGCATCCCGTCGGCAACCTCACGTGGGCCCGCGCGAGCTACGAGTCGATTCGCGGGTTGATCTCTCTCGATTGGAAGAAGTCCAACGGCGTATTCACTCTCAAGGTGACTATCCCGCCCAACACCTCCGCCACCGTGTGTATTCCAGCAAGTCGTGTGGAGGATGTGACAGAAAGTGACGTGCCTGTTTCGCAAGCCGCCGGCGTTCGCGTCCTTGGCCAGGAGCAAGGCAAGGTGCGATTCCTCGTGGGCTCCGGAACGTACGAGTTCGCGGCCCAGTAGCACGGGCATCTTGCCCGTGGCCATACAGGGGCAAGATGCCCCTGATACTCATGGGCGCTCGCGCCCATGCTACGGAGCCGGGAAGAACGGGAAAAGCTTCTGGATGTCTTCCTTGGAGGGCTGGCGGCCGTATTCGCAGATCTCAAATGCTTCCGCATAGCGGATCTTGGCTGCCTGTTCCTGGCCGTACCATGCCGTGAGCTGCTTGCGGAACTGGTTGGCCGACCCTGCGAAGTACCCGTCGAAACGCCGCCGGACCTGCTGCTCGTAGGCCGGCCGGGCCTGCGGGTCCGTGGGACATGACTTTTCCGAGCCATCGCAGCCGCCCTCCAGGGTCTGGGATTCCAGGGCGATGACGGCATCGAGCTTCTTCGCGATTGCCTCGTCGATGCCTACTGCGACATCTGCGACGAAGGGGTATGGCTTCTTGAAACCATCCTCGTAGTACAGAAACACCGGGTTGCGCCGCAGGTAGGGCGTATCCGGGCAGAAGAATGGCACGCCGACCATGTATCCGGCGTCCTGGACCAGCAGGCCGACGTTGCGGTGGTCGGGATGATAGTCGTTCGACCGATGGCACATCACGATGTCCGCGCGCCACTGGCGGATCAGGCGGACGATGGTCTTTCGGTTTTCCAGGGTCGGCAACAATTCGCCATCGTGAATATCGAGGACCTCCGTTTCGATACCGAAGATTTCTGCACAGCGTTGGACTTCGGCCATGCGGCGTTGGGCCAGCGCTCCGCCGGCCATGCCCCAGTGGCCGATGTCGCCGTTGGTGCAGGAGACGAATTTCACATGATGGCCGCGCGTCGCCCACATGGCCGCGGTGCCCCCGGCGCTGAACTCGCAGTCATCCGGATGGGCGCCGAAACAGATGATCCTCAGCTTGCCGTCGCTTGGCTCGGGAGCGGGCGCAGGTTTGACCATCGCGGAACCCGCCGGAGACATTCCTGAGGATTCCTTGTTCCCATGGGCTGCGGCAGCCGCAAGCAGGAGCAGGACGCCGACGGACAACAGGTTGATTGGAGTGTATCGCGATCTTACGACTCTGCCGTTCATTGTATGATCCTCCTATTATTCGATATTACAGGTTGTTCGTGCCGACGCAGTGATTCTACCAGAGCAGCGGTACATCGGGAAGCACAGGCTCCCGCGGCAACAAATCCGACAAGACCCGTTTGTCGTGTGCCCGTGAGGGCATATCTTCACTCCCACGAGGAGAAGATAACGCCTTGCGACGTCACTACGGACGGCGCTTGAACGCGAGATGCCCGGCCGGTAGCATGGGGCATCTGGGTAGGGTCTTTTGGAGATACCGGCTCATATTGCGGAAGACGTAAATCCGAAAAGGAGACAGGATGAGAAAGACGATGTTCGCTGCAATCGCTGCGGGATTCTGCCTGATTGTTGGTTCGGTCGCTGTGGGCGAGGAAAGTCTCCGGGTCTTGCCGGAGACGGTGGACGGGGCGCCGACCATCGAGATGATGTCGCGGTACCTGTTGCGACAGGCGCAGCCGGAGTTCGATCAGTGGAAGCAGCGGTACGAGCAATTGAAGACGCCCGATCAGGTCGCGGTCTACCAGAGGGGCCTTCGGGAGCAGTTCCTCCAGGCAATCGGGGGTCTGCCGGCCAGGACGCCATTGAATCCGAGGGTGACCGGCGTGGTTGCTCGCGAGGGCTACAAGGTCGAGAAAGTCATCTTCGAGAGCCAGCCCAAGCACTTTGTCACGGCGTTGCTGTTCCTGCCGGATAGCGGCGGGTATACACCTCCATTTCCGGGTGTCATTGTGCCGTGCGGCCACGCCTCCGACGCCAAAGCCCACGAGGCATACCAAACGATGGGCGCCCTGTTGGCCCTCAACGGCATGGCGGCCCTCGTCTTCGATCCGGTCGACCAGGGCGAACGCAGCCAGATGCCTTCGGCCCTTCCGAAGATATGGGGCACCGCGGCCCACACCACGCTTGGCATCGGCAGCATTCTGCTGGGTCGCAACACCGCTCGCTTCGAGATCTGGGACGGGATGCGGGCCATCGACTACCTCCAATCCCGGCCCGAGATCGACTCGAAGCGCATCGGCTGCACCGGCAACAGCGGCGGTGGCACGCAGACCTCCTACCTGATGGCGCTGGACGGCCGGATTGGCGCTGCGGCCCCGAGCTGTTACATCACGAGCTTCGAGGCCCTGCTCTCGACCATCGGGCCGCAGGACGCCGAACAGAACATCTTCGGGCAACTGGCGTTCGGCATGGACCACGCGGACTACCTGACGATG
This sequence comes from Phycisphaerales bacterium, assembly GCA_039683175.1. GTDB lineage: Bacteria > Planctomycetota > Phycisphaerae > Sedimentisphaerales > Anaerobacaceae > PLanc-01. Next base: position 7,483 of record JBDKRX010000013.1, on the reverse strand, counting down.
CAGGCGCCGATGCCGATCCTGATCTGCGCCGCAACGCAGGATTTCTTCGACATCCAGGGGACGTGGACCTCCTTTCGATACGCCAAGCGTCTGTACACCCGACTTCAGGCCGCCGAGCGGATCAGCTTGCTGGAAAACGACGCGACCCACAATTACAACCGGACGCAGCGGCAGGGCGTCGCACGCTGGATGTCTCGATGGTTGCTCGGCAGCGACAGGCCAATCACGGAGCCGAACATCGTACTGCTCAGCGCCGAGGAGGCCCGCTGCACGCCCGATGGGCAGGTGATGAACCTCGATGGGGCCCGTTCGACCTACGACCTGAACCGGGACTTCGAGAAGGAACTGGCGGCTCGTCGCAAGCAGCTTTGGGCGACGACGCAGCAGGCGGATCTGCTCGCACGGGTCCGTGGGCTTGCCGGCGTGCGAACCCTTGCGGAGTTGCCTGAACCCCAGGTCGAGTTGCGAGAAACCATCGAGCGGGGCGATACACGAATCCAGAAAGCGGTTGTCACGTTGGAGGAAGGGCTGTATCTGCCGGCGTTGGTGTTCCGCCCGCCTGGGGAGCCCACCGGCAATGACGTGTTGTACCTCCACGAGAATGGCAAAGACGCCGACGCCGGACCGGGCGGCCCGATCGAGAAGCTCGTCGAGGCCGGACACGTCGTCGTCGCAGTGGACCTTCGCGGCATGGGCGAAACGCAGTCGAAGAATGGCTGGGGCGGCGATCTGTTCGGCCCCGACGTGAAGGACGTGCTGACCGCGTATCTGCTCGGCCGGTCGTACGTGGGGATGCGAGCCGAGGATGTCGTGACTTGTGCCCGGCTGCTCCACGAACGGTCCGAGAGACCGGTCGATGTGGTTGCTGTGGGTCATGTGTGCGTGCCGGCTCTGCACGCGGCTGCGTTGGAGTCCGAGCTTTTCGGCTCGGTTCGATTGGTGCGTGGACTGGCGTCGTGGGCGAACATCGTCGAGTTGGGCCAATCCCGCAGTCAACTGGTGAATATCATGCACGGGGTGCTGGGTGTGTATGACCTGCCCGATCTGGCGAGAGTCCTCGGGGATCGGCTCACGATTGAAGAGCCGCTCAACGCCTTGGGCGAGCCCGCCAGGCTATAGGCTGTAGGCGGGAGGCCGGAGGAGAGTCGTTCCCACAGCCTACGGTCTCCGGTCTCCAGCCCTCATCTGAATATGGCGACGACGGACCAGACGCCGACGACGAGGAAGGCCACGAAGGCGATCCACAGCATGGCGTCCCAGAGTCGGCCCGGTCGCAGATTCGGATCGCTCCGGCGGTATCGGAAATACAGTGCCGTCCCGCCGAGCAGCGGGAGCATGATCGATTGGCAGATGCCGCAGGCGATGATCATTGTGGCGGGCGCTCGGACGAAAAGATATAGCACCAGGGCGATGAACGGCCAAATCGCGCTGATTCTTCGCGTCCATTTGACGCGGGCTGCCTCGGAGCCGTCGGTGAGGCCGTACTGACCCATCCCGTCGGCGACCATTCGCGAGTTGCCGGCGGCCGCGACGAACAGTGTCGAATAGAGCACCGCGAATGCCCCGCACAGGAAGACCGGATACGCCCACGAGCCGAAGACGGGGACGTACATTGCGGCCAGCGTTCGCACCATGTCCCGTCCTTCCGGGTTGATTCCGATGCGCCCCAGCACCGCGGCTCCCAGCAGGTAGAAGGCGACCGTCGCGAATGTGTAGACCACCATCGAGCTCCAGGCATCGACGTACAGCACGCGGATCCAGCCTCGGGCGCGATCGAGCCACGCGGTGCTGCCGTCGCGTGGTCCGGCGTATCGGGCGTAGCCTTTCTCCAGGCACCAGTAGGGATAGATAAGCAGCTCGGATGCTCCGACCCCGATGATTCCGAAGGCCCCGAGCGCGGTGCGGACGGGATTGCCGCCGGGGGCGCCCGATGGGGGCAGGTGAAAGCTCAATCCGTTCCCCAACTCCCGGGCCGAAACCGCCCATTCCGGCCTCATCTGAAGGGCGACCACGGTGAGAATCGTCACGAGGGTGAATGTGGCGACAAGGGCCGTCGAGACGAACTGAATGACCCGGTATCTTCCCAGGTACAACAGGATGGACGTTGCCGTCGCCAGGATCGCGGACCAGAGATAGGTGTCGCGAGGCTCCGGCCGTTCGGCGATTCGAGTGCTCAGAGTCGCGACGTCCCGGCGCAGTTCTGCCATGCGGGGGGCAGTGGAGTCTTTTGTTTCGAGGAGCTTGAGCTGGATTCTGTTCTGTGTGAGTTCGTCCTGGAGGTGGTTGTACTCGGCGCCGCAGGCGGTCAGGGGGCAGCCGATGGCGAGTGTTTGGCCGACGCCGCCGAGGATGCCGCCTTGCTGGAAGACGATCAGGGCCGTCATGAGCGTCCAATAGCCCACGAGCCAGTTGACCCTCAGTCGCGGGCCGGGGACCTCGTTGATCGCTTTCAGCGGAGTCTGCCCCCAGGTGATCGCGTGCCGGGCGAACTCGATCTGCGTGGAAACCTTGATGACGCATCCGATAAGAACCAGCCACAGTAGCCAGAAACCGGCCTCGGCGCCGGTTTTCGTGGTGGCGATCAACTCGCCCGAGCCAACAATGGAGCCGGCGATGATCATGCCCGGGCCGAGCCTTGCCAGTGTGCCGAGGAGGCTTGTCGGCGGGGTCTGGACGTCGCAGGCTGTCGGCGGCACGTCGGAGACCGGAGGGGACTGGTCCCCACAGCCTCCAGCCTCCGGCCTCAAGCCTGTCTTACGCCATTTCATGCCGCGGCACTCGGTGCGGCCTTCTTCAGCACGTCGTCCCGGAAGAAGAACCAGAACGCCGCCGTCAGGATCGCCGACAGGGCCGTCATGATGAACCAGACCGTGTTCCAGTTCGTGACTTCCTTCATGACGTTGTCGACCATCGTTTCGGCCGTATACATGTTGATCAGGTGCTCGCTGGCGAACGTGCCGATGAGCATGCCTACGCCGAACAGAAGCAGTCCGACCAGCCCCTGCGCCTGAGCCTTGATCTCCGGCGGCGCCTTCTTATCCACGTACACCTGGCCGCCGACGATGAGGAAGCCGAAGATCGCCCCGTGGATGAGAATGGCGATGTAGTAGAGCCATGGTTGGCCCAGCATGCCGCCGGCCAGGAACGCGACGTAACGCACGATCAACGCCCCGAGGCCCACTGTGATTGCCCATTTGGCGCCGTAGCGTGTCAGTGCGATAGGAACCAGGAGCATGATGAACATCTCCGCGATCTGTCCCCAGCTCATTGTCGCCGTCGCCAGCGTGAAGCCCTGGCTGATGAAGAACTGCGAGCCGAATGAAAAGTACATCGTGAATGGGATCATCGCGATGATGGAGATGAGCATGAAGAAGGCGAAATTGCCGCTTCTCAGAAGACCCAGTGCCCGCAAGCCAAGGACGTCGATAATCGACGCGGGTTTGCCCTTGGCCGGCGGGGGCGTATTGGGCAGGGTCAAATTCAGCAGCGCAGCCACAAGGGCGGTGCCGGCGCCACAGTACAGGGGAATATTGGTGCCGTCGATCTTGGCGCCGTTGAAGAACCTGTACGCTACGAGACTGAACACCATGGCGGACGCCCAGCCAATCGATCCGAACACTCGGATTTGAGGGAACTTCTCGGAGGGGGCGTGGGCCATGGCCACCGCGCTGGTCAGACTCCACGTGGGCATGTAGCAGATCATCGCGAGCAGCAGGAGCACGAACAGAGCGACCGGGCTGCTCACCAGGGCTGCGAGAAACAGCAGGCCGGCACAGGCGAAGTTCATGGCCATGAGCACCTTCTGGCTGGCGAAGTGGCGGTCGGCGATCATGCCGAAGATCGGCGAGACCAGGCTGCCCAGGGCCATGCTACTCAGGATCAATGCCTTCATAGTGCCCGTGACGCCGATCTTGGCAAGGTAACCGGCCAGTTGCACCCACCAGACGGCAAACATCATGTACTGCAGGAACATCATGGCACTGAGGCGGATTCGGACGTTCAAGGGCATGGCATTCATTCATATCTCCTTCGAATAGAATCGATCCAGGGCTCGGCGCCGTCTGCCATCCGTCGCACACGGTCCCGAGACTTCGTGAGACTGTGGGAATCATACTGTTGATCGCAGGGGTATGCCAGAAAGAAACCGTCAAACCTTACGGACAGGGTGGGGGGGACAGCCAGACTCGTCTGGCTGAGTTCTTTGGATTGACCCAGACCAGGGGAATTCTGGGGGCTCCGCCCCCAAAACCCCCGGCAGTTTCCGCTTTGGGCCAATGGCATGAGAAGAGCGGAACCTGCACACAAGCCGCGCAGTCGTCGGATGCTCGATACCTACTACAAGACTGCGAAGAGTCCTGCCTGACCCCGTGATCTATGGAACCCCTCTTTCCTGTTTTCTTCTTATTCCGCCTCCTCTTCCGGCCGATAGAATGCGCAGCAGAGGATTCTCGCATCTGTGAGGGACCGCCGACAGGATTGTGCGCACCGTGTGTGCTTTTGCATATACGTCCAGCGAGGGTTCACTGAAACGAGCCTTGGATGCAATAAAGAGCCCAACATCCAACTGACGAAGGCACAGGGGGGTACATGAAATAAGTGCGGTGTCTCCGGAGTTCCCTACACTCCGGGCTCACGCGAGATATATGTCCGTAATAGGAGATCTACAAATGGCAGAGAAAAGCTCCGCGATCATAGACGATGGGCTTGATAACCCCAGCATCCGAGAAAAACGAAAGCCTGTGCGTGCAGAGGTATGCCTGTGCAAGGCTTGGATTCTGGAATGGATCGACAAGCGAAAGACAATCAATCTCAAGTACACCAGCTACTATCTGAAACATGCTGTCGAAGCTTTCTCCAGCACGTATGTTAGCAACGGTGCGTTCATCCAAGCTGCAATGGAATCAGGTTTCAACGTGAAGCCGGTTGAGGTGAACTCAGTGAACGCCTATTTCAACATGAGCTTCAAGCGATTTGAGAAGCACCGGGATGAGAAGGGTATTCCTATCTAATGACAGGCCGGCTCTTGGCAAACCGACGGCCAGCGTTTCCAGCACGCAAGGCTTGCTCTGAATCAGGCCGGTCTCGTTGGGTTGTCAGCCCCTCCGGTTTGAGCAAGCCCCGGCGATCTAAGGTAAATCCGACAGGTGACTGGCTTTGACCAGCCTCAACCATGGGGACCCAAATGAGCAGCACCAGTGAAGGCAAAAGGCATCGACACTTGAAAGTCACACTTGTTCTCCTGGGATGCTTGTTGACAGTCTGTGTTGTGCGGACAGAATTCATCGACATGAACGGAACCGAGGCAGATACCCCCAAGCAACTTGTCGATGTAGACCAGCAGAAAGGACTTCTCCACGACCAGGCAGAGGCAACGAAATGGCAGACGCGCGCGGCTGATGAGGGTGACCCAGAGACTTTGTTCAATCTCGGTTTGATGTACCACCAAGGCGAAGGACTTCCGCAGAACTACAGAATGGCAGCCGAGAGGTACACAAAAGCTGCCCAACGGGGCTTTGTGAAGGCCCAGTTCAATTTGGGTGTGATGTACTACCAAGGCGAAGGACTTCCACAGGACTACAAGAAGGCAGCCGAGTGGTTCACGAAAGCCGCCGAGCAGGGGCATGTGGGGGGCCAGGTCAATCTCGGCGTAATGTACTATGAAGGGACAGGTGTTCCGCAAGACTACAAAGAGGCAGCCAAATGGTGCATGAAGGCTGCTGAACAGGGATGCACGGAGGCCCAGTACAATCTCGCCATGATGTACCATGAAGCCAGAGGGGTTCCCAAGGACTACAAGGAGGCAGCTAAGTGGTACGCTAAAGCCGCTGAACAGGGGTACATGGAGGCCCAGTTCAATCTCGCCTTGATGTACGATAGAGGCGAAGGACTTCGGCAGGACCAAGAACAGGCGGCCAAATGGTGCATGAGAGCCGCCGAGCAGGGTCTTGTTGAAGCCCAGGCCAGTCTTGGTTGGATGTACTATGAGGGTAATGGGGTGTCGCAGGACTACAGGGAAGCAACCAAGTGGATCACCAAAGCTGCCGAAGGAGGACAGGCGAATGCCCAGTTCAATCTTGGTCTGATGTACTATAAAGGTGAAGGACTTCTGCAGGACTACAGGGAAGCAACCAAGTGGATCACGAAGGCTGCCGAGCAAGGCCGGACCCGCGCCCAGGTGAAGCTCGGTTTGATGTACCTGGAAGGCAAAGGCGTCCCGGAGAATTACGCGGAGGCCTACAAATGGCTCCTTTTGGCGACAATGAATGGAACGGACGCGGCAAGCGATCTGGCGAACACCTTCAAAGAAATCCTCCGTGAGAGAATGACCCTCAGCCAAGTTGAAGGTGCCCAGCGTGGAGCAACGGAGTTCCTCGCCCAACAAGAACAACGTTCTGCGGGAGACAAGCGCGGGCCGGAGACCGTATATAGAATGGCCAGCGGTTTCTTGATTACACCGGACGGATATTTCCTCACCGCCTGCCACGCTGTCGAGGGAGCTGCACGCGTAGAGGTCATTTGGCAAGATAGAACATATTCGGCGAAGGTCATCTTCAAAGACGAATCTATTGATGTGGCGATCCTGAAAATCAAGGGCAGCGGTTTTGCCTGTCTGCCACTCGTCTCGAGCGCAACGGTCAAGACCGGCGATCCGGTTTTTACCGTTGGATTCCCACAGGTCAGCATCCAGGGCGCGGAGGCAAAGTTCACTGAAGGCTCGATCAGTTCGCTGTCCGGCATGGGCAATAGTCCGCGATTCTTCCAAATCAGTGTCCCAATCCAGCCCGGCAACAGCGGTGGTCCGCTGCTCAACGACAAGGGGGAGGTCATTGCCTTGGTTCTATCCAGGCTCGATGATGTCGACGCTCTGCTGGCAACCGGTTCCGTGCCACAGGGTGTCAACTATGCCCTCAAGAGTTCGTTCGTTGTGCCGCTTGTCGATTCGATTCCTGATCTGACCCGGAAACTGGCCAAGTCCTCGCGTGCCAAAGACAGGTCCGGTGCCATCGAGAGAGCGAAGGATGCCGTATTATTGATCGTAGGGTCCAACGGTGTTGGGGAGACGCGGGGCCCCATCTTAGACATTGACTCCGCTGAAGAACCCCTAAGACTGGGCGAGACGCGCGCGTTTTCGAGCCAACAATGAGGGTTATGAGGCCACAAATTGAGCCGTTTCTGTGGAATCAAGCATTGACTCTCGTGTAAGAGGTGTCTGAAAGAGGAAAGGTCCACGCCGCCCGCTTGCTTGACAAGAGGCGTTCGGTATCACTTGTGATGAGACTCTGGACGATTCATAATGACCAGGCGTTTTCACTGACCGATGGCCGGGTGGACCACACCAAATCAGAATACTACAAGTAATGGCACTAAGTTAAGGGAATTATGGCTCAAAATGCGTTTTCTCCACCAACGACACCACCGAGATTTCCCATCAAACGAGGGTCTTGCTGCCACTCGAAAGCGGTCAATTATGCTTAACTTAGTG
>JBDKRX010000012.1:0-10957 GCA_039683175.1 Phycisphaerales bacterium | reverse complement strand
TCTGCTCGTTGTGAAAGACGGGACCCTTGTAGCTGCAATCGAGGCCAAGTCGCAGGTCGGTCCGTCCTTCGGGAACAATTTCAACAACCGGACCGAGGAGGCAATGGGCAGTGCGTTGGATTTGTGGACTGCGTACAGGGAAGGGGCCTATCTGGCGAGTCCGCAGCCCTTCCTTGGCTACTTCTTTATGCTTGAGGATTGTCCCGCATCGAGCCATCCCGTGCGCGTGAACGAGCCTCACTTCAAGGTATTCGGCGAGTTTGTGGGATCGTCTTATGCTCGTCGGTATGAATTCTTTTGTCGGAAGCTCGTTCTGGAGAGGCACTACACGTCCGCCGCTTTCATCACGTCTCAGATGACCGCCGGCGAGAAGGGCGATTACGCAACACCTGCCGACGACTTATCCATGGAGAGATTCGCCAGAACGCTTATAGGGCATCTGGCTACGGTTACATAATATGAGCGGAACCACGCATAGACTGATTAACGGCGATGCAAGGGACTTGTCCTTCATTCAGTCGGAGAGTGTCCATCTCGTGGTCACGTCCCCACCCTACTGGAATCTCAAGCGATACAACGAGCATGACGACCAGCTCGGCCACATAGATGACTACGAGACGTTCCTGGATGAAATCGAGAAGGTCTGGCGGCACGTGTTTCGGGTCCTGACGCCGGGCGGCCGCCTTGTCTGCGTCGTGGGTGATGTCTGTGTGTCGCGACGGCAGTTTGGGCGACATCTGGTGTTTCCCCTCCATGCGGATATCTGCGTTCGCTGCCGGAAGATCGGCTTCGACAATCTGAATCCCATCATCTGGCATAAGATTGCCAACGCTTCATACGAGGTTTCCAACGGTTCCAAGTTTCTCGGCAAGCCCTACGAACCGAATGCAATCATCAAGAACGATATCGAATTCATCCTGATGCAGAGGAAGCCTGGCGGGTATCGCCAACCCACCGAGGAGCAACGCCGCGAAAGCAGGATCGACAAGAAGGTCTTCGACGAGTGGTTCCAGCAGATATGGAACATCACGGGGGCATCCACCCGTAGTCACCCCGCGCCGTTTCCGCTTGAGCTTGCGACTCGGCTTGTGTGCATGTTCTCCTTCACAGGTGACACAGTGCTTGACCCATTCTGTGGCTCGGGCACAACCATGGTTGCGGCCCTCAAGAACGGACGCAACAGCATGGGCATCGAGATCGATAGACAATACTGCCGAATGGCAGCAAAGAGGCTGAAAGCCGAAAACTCAGGGCTTTTTGCTTCCACAGAGCTCATATTCGAGAAGGCAGAGATCGAATCCTCCCATCAGGCAGTCTGCGTCGATCAGGAATTGTCTCGTCTGCGGGCAACTCGTCAAGCGGCTCTTTAGTCCCTGGTGTTGGTTGGCGGGAGCATTTGGGCCTGATTCGCGATCAAGCTATGGCTTGGTCCAGCCGATGGCGTCCAGGGCGGGCTGGATTTCCGGGTTGGACATGAACAGGTTCCAGCATAACTGCGTTCGGTGGTTCTCGATCATAACCACGATCGGTCCCTGGTCGATGGCGACGTAGCCGGGGGCGAACCAGTTCTGGGCCGGATGGAAGGCGTCGACGAAACCGAACGGACCCCACAGGCCTTCGCCATAGGTGTGGTAGAGGTGCTTGAGCGTAGCCAGGGACTCGGCGGGGACGTAGGGCATCGCGCTCAGCGCCGCGGTGGGGGAGATCGTGCCGTTGTCGTTCGTCGGCGAGTGGGCGCTGTAGCCCCACGGATCGAAGCTGGCCGTCAAGCCCCAGACCAGATCGCCGTAGCCGGCGTATCCTCGCGGATTCTCGATGCAATAGGCGCGGTGGATGAGCGAGATGTTCCGGCTGTTGTCGAAATAGTTGCAGTACTTGTCGCTCTTGTCCCGTGGGTCGAAGCCCAGGTGGCTGTAGTGTGTGAAGAACAGCGACCCGCCTTTCTCCTCGCCCACCCATTGCCGATAGCCGTAGTACGTATTCGGATTGGCGTAGTCGGCGGAGCCTGCCCAACCGCTGTAGTACAACGAGGCCGGGACCGGGTGCGTCGGCGAGGCAATCGCCAGCAGATACACGATCATGCACTCGTTATAGCCGCGAATGGCGTGGTTGATCTGCCATCCGTAGTTGGGGGACCAGTGCCAGTAGAGTACATCGCTTCGCGGCCGTTGGCGATACCAGTCCCATTCGACTTCCTCCCACATGCGAGTGGCCCGGGCGCGGATTTCCGTCTCGACGGCGTCATTGACGTCGTTGAAGTACCGGCGGGCCGTGAGCATGCCCTGCACGACGTACGCGGTCTCGACCAGGTCGCCGCCGTCGTCGTACTGGCTGAAGGGCTTCGTCAGGCCGGTGCCGCCGTAGATCCAGTGCGACCAGGCGCCGTGGAACCGAGTCGCCTTCTCCTCCAGGAAGGTGAGGATCTTCAGGACTCGCTCGGCCGCCTGCACGCGTGTGACGAACCCCCGCTCGACGCCTACGCAAATCGCCATCAGACCCATGCCCGTGCCGCCCGAGGTGCAGACATCGGCGCCGTGGCCGAATCCGTATCCCTCTCTGGCCAGCCCGCTGACCGGATGGCCGTAGTCCCAGAAGTATCGGAAGGTCGCCTCCTGCACGGAGGTGAGCAACTGCTCATCGGTCATCGCAGAGGAGGCAGCCGAGACGGTGTTCGAAGGCTCGGATTCCCCGCCCTCGCGGATGGCGACCGACCTGACGTGGTAGTGATACGTCCGGGCGTTGGCGCCGAAGAAGTCGCTGTAGACGGAGAGCTTGTGCGTCGACTTGTTGAGCTTGGCAAAGGGGCCATCCGCTGAGTCGGCGCGATAGATGTTGTAGCCTTCGCAGTTGGGGTCCGTGCTGAACGACCACCGCAAATCGATTCTGCTGTCGTGCCCGGTGGCCGTCACGTCGTTGGGCGCGGCCGGCGGGGGAGGCGGGGGCACGGGCTCCGACTCCGCCAGCGTGCCGATCTCCTCGGCGGTAAGCGACCGGTTGTAGATCCGCACGTCATCGATCAGGCCGTTCCAGTACCGGCCGGATGTTTGCCCGTTCTCGCCGATGAGGACCGTGCTCCAGTTGCGGTTGATCGTGCCTGCGAGCGATTTGGAGTCGACGCAGGTCCCATCCTGGTACATGCACAGTCGGGCGCCGTCGTAAACGCCGCCGATGTGGTGCCAACTCCCGTCGTTCACATCGCCGCTGTAGACCTCCGGCCAGCCTCCGCCCGTGAGTCCCCGACACAGGAACGCGACGCGATTGTCGTCGCGCGTCCTGGCGAGGACCCAGTCGTCGCCCTTGGTGACGATGGCGTTCCAGTTTCTGTCGAACTCGCGGACGGCGATCCAGCAGGCGACGGTGATCCGCTCGGTGAACGTCAGGGACGGGTCCTCGCCGACATCGACGTAGTCGCCGTTGCCGTTGAGGTCCAGGCACCAGCCTCGCTGTGGATCGTTCGCCCAGGTCGGGCTGCCGATGAGGACGCCGTGGTTGACGCCGGCGCTGTCGTTTGCGTTGCCATCCAGTTTCCAGTGGCCGACGAGATTCGGATCGACCGTGACTGAAGAAGCTTGGCCCGTCGATATGAGGACAATCGCCAGCACCGAGAACGCGACGCCCAGACTCTTGGAAATGTTCCTTCCCATCGCTCACCTTCTTTCCCGTGCAGGAGTTCACATCCGAGATGCAGGACCCGGAATCGTACCCTTATTCTATTCGCATCGGCTGAGGAAGACAAGACGTGTCTACGAGAAGGTGATGCGTTCTCGGCTTCATGTGGGTGGGAAAGCGTCGTTTGCCGGTGGCCTGATCAGTTGTTCAGCAGTCCTTCGACAACCTCGTCGTCGAGGCTGGACTCGCCGATCTCCTGGATTCGGCCCCGGGGGCTCGATTCCTGGACCTGGGCCGGGTTGGCGTCGGTCTGTGGCGCCCCAACGCGGCCAAATATCGGACGCCGCAGGGCTCGGCGTGAATCGAATCGCCTCGTGATAGGGTCTATTCGGTCCTGACCCAGCGTTGGCGCATCACCGCCAATCTGATATAATGGACCCTGACGTTGCACCGTCCCGACGGGGTGATCCGTCTGGGGTGAGGATCCTTCCCTCAACGCAGGAGCAGGGGACTGATACATGCCGTCAAGGTCTGGAGAGATGAACTGCAAAGGGACCTGTGTGCCCATGATGGTCTGCCTCTGCCTGCTCCAGGCCCTTGCCTCGGGTCAGGACCCGGTGACCCCGCAGATCGTCATCAACGAGATCTATTACGATCCCCAGGATCCCACCAGTCACTTGGAGTTCATCGAGCTGTTCAACGCCGGCGCCGCCACAGTGGACATGAGCGGGTGGTATTTCAGCAGTGGAATCACCTACACCTTCCCCCAGGGTGCGGCTGTGCCCGCCGGAGGATACATCGTCGTGGCCGAAGATCCGCTGGCTTTCGTGCGGGCTTTCGGTGTAGCCTGCTGTGGTCCCTTCACGGGCCGCCTGAGCAATGAGGGGGAAACTCTCACGCTGCGGGACAGCTCGGGCAACAAGAGGGACGCCGTAGACTACAAGATGGGTTTCCCCTGGCCGACCGACACCGAGGGCCGCTCCATCGAGCTGGTCAATCCCGGTCTCGACAACAGCCTGGGTGGCAGTTGGAGGGCCTGCGGGTACAAGTTGGCCGGGACGACGACGGAGGATTCTGAGCGGTCGATCTTCGCCGCCCAATCCTCTCAATGGCAATACCGCAAGGGACTCGCTGAGCCGCCGGCTGATTGGATGCAGCCCAACTACGCGGAGGGCAGAGGCTGGATCGGTCCGGTGACCGCGCCCATCGGGTATGACGCCGAAGGGGGGTACCCCGTCCGTACTCTGCTCTCCGACATGCAGGGTCATTACAGCACCGTGTACCTTCGCTGTCCTTTCCAGATCAGGACCGCCCAGGAGATGCCGGATACGCTGGCCCTGCGCCTGTTCGTGGACGACGGCTGCATCGTCTGGATCAACGGCATGGAGGTCGGCCGCTATGGGGTGTCCGGCGGAGCCCAGGCCTACGATGCCCTGAGCGACCCGCACGAAGCCGCCTGGGAGCGGTTCGAAGTGTGGAATCCCGCCACCTATCTGAGGGTGGGGACAAACTGGCTGGCCGTCCAGCTAATCAACGACAGTCTCGACAGCGACCGCCTGGCCCTGGACCTGGAGTTGCTGGGCTCAAGCTCGGGCGACGAGGAGGCTCTTTCGCTTCCCACGCCGGGCGCGGCAAACAGCGTCCTGGCAGCCAACGCCCCTCCACAGATTCGGCAGGTTACACATGCGCCCGTGCAGCCCGCCTCCGACAAGCCCATCGTGATTACCGCCAAGGTCACGGACCCCGAGAGCGTGGCGCAGGTCAGCTTGTCGTACCAGGTCGTCCAGCCGGGCGACTACATCCCCGCTTGGCTGCCGGTCCCCTTGGAGGATCTCGATGCCGACGCCGAGACGCCCAGACCGAAGAATCCCGAGTTCCACGATCCGGCCAACTGGACCTCGCTTGCGATGACCGATGACGGCGCCGGCTCCGATGCCGCTGCCCTCGATGAGGTCTTCACCGCTGTGATCCCGGGCCAGCCCAACCGCACCCTGGTCCGCTATCGAATCACCGCGTTCGATGCGGCGGGCGAGCCCCTGTCGGTCACCGTGCCGTACGATGACGACGCAGCGATGAACTTCGCCTGCTGGGTCTACGACGGCGTGCCGCCTTATGTGGCCAAGACCTCCGTCCTGGGATCGCCCCATACCTACAGTACGGACATTCTCCAGAGCCTCCCGGTCTATACCCTCATCACGCGGGCCCGGGACCTTGCCGAGTGTTATGCGTATCGGAGCAGCGACCGACTGACCGGCGACAATGGCGACCCCTCGCGAAAGGCCTTCAACTGGGAAGGGGCCTTCGTGTTCGACAGCACGGTCTACGACCACATCAACTACCGCCTCCGCGGCGCCAATGGCCGCTACCACCTGGCCGGAAAAAGGAGTATGAAGATCCGCTTCAATCGCGGCGCGGACCTCCAGGCCACGGACCGCTTCGGCCGGCCCTATCCCGAAGGCTGGCACGATCTCCTCGTCAGCAAGATGTTCGACAACCGGACCCAGGAGTACGGCCAGGGCAACTTCGGCATGACCGAGGCCGCCAATTCTGTCCTCTGGAATCTCGTCGGCGTCCCGACATGGGACGCCTACTGGTTCCATTTCCGCGTCGTCGACGGCGAAGAAGAAGCTCCCGACCAGTACCACGGGGATTTCTGGGGCCTGTTCCTGGCAATGGAGGACTACGACGGCCGTTTCATGGATCGCTTGGGCCTGCCGGACGGGAACCTCTACAAGTTCTCCTCGGGCATTGGGTGGGACCTCGATGCCCAGCGGCATCAGGGCCGCGATGCGGTCAACGACGCCTCCGACTGCGTCCATCTCCAAAACCAACTGACTTGGGGCCGCAGTGAACAGACCCTGCGACAATTGGTCAATTATGAGAAGTTCTTCCGATACCTGGCCGTCGCACAGGCCGTTCGACAGTATGACAACGACTACGCCGGAGAGAAGAGGAACATCGCCTGGTTCTTTGAGCCGGACCCCACGGGCCAGAATCCGTTTGGCTGGCTTTGGCTCCTGCCCTACGATACGGATCTGACCTGGGGTCCCAACTGGAATGACGGCCCCCAGCAGCCCTGGGTGGCGCTCGAACCCGGCGGCCACGATGGCAAAGCCCACACCGACAACCCCGGCGGTATGACCGCCATGAAGATGGAGTTCAGGAATTACGTCCGCGAGTTCCGCGACCTTCTCTGGAATGAGGAGACGATCAATCCGCTCCTGGAGGACCTGGCCGCCATCATCCGCGACTTCGCCCCTGCCGACCAGGATCGATGGACCCATCTGCCGTCCTCGGCTTACAGCAGCGACAAGGACGGCCAGCACGTCACCGGCCACTACAGCACCGGAACCTTCACTTGGTCTCTGGACGACAAGGTCGATGACATGAAGCGGTTTGCGTTCATAGGTAATCACACCTGGTCCAGCGGCAACGTGAGCGGATTCGTCCCTCCAGGGGGCCGCGCCGCCGTGCTCGACGAGATGGCGGGATTCGAGGGCGACGCGGCCGCGGTCCCATATACGCCGACCGCATCCTACGCGGGACCTGCCGGTTACCCGCGTGACGCCTTGACGTTCCAGGCCGGTCCTTTCGCCGACCCACAAGGTTCGCAGACCTTCGCCGCGATGCAGTGGCGGATCGCCGAGTTCTCCGATGTCAACAGTCCCGACTACGACCCGGCCGACCGGAAGTACGAGGTCCAGGCCCTGTGGCAGAGCGAGGAGATCGCCCCGTACCAGGCGAGCGTGACGATCCCGTCGACGGGTTTGCAGGCGGGCCGGTTGTATCGCGTGCGGGTTCGCATGAAGGATACGACCGGCCGCTGGAGCCACTGGTCGAAGCCGGTGGAGTTTGTCGCAGGGCCAACCCTGAATTCGGACCCATAAGGGCCCAGGGCAACCGTCGGGGAGCGAGGACGGTGGTGGGTCGGAGGAAGCGATTCACACGCGATGCATCCCGGGCCGCGAGCGATGGTTGCGCTCCGCGAATCGGGCCTTGACACCCTTGCCCCCACCCGCCATAATCGATCCCGGTTCGGCTGGGCCGCCATGGTCCCATGGGGATCAAGAGGTGATGCAGGCAGCCGTATCGTGATTGATGATGACGAGAAAGTGTACCTGACACGGCAATTATCCATATTGACCACAGGAAAGGATCAACACGTGGCAAATCAGGAAAGCAAACCAGCGAAGGACCCAGGCGAGTCTCTGGGTCGAAGAGCATTTTTGAAGGCGACGGCGGCATCGGTGGCGCTGCCCTATTTGATCCCGGCGTCCGCGATGGGCAACGCCGGCGCCACCGCGCCGAGCAATCGCATCGTGATGGCCGGCGTCGGCCTGGGCAACATGGGCAGCGGCGACATGAGCTCGTTCCTGGGCCGGGACGACGTCCAGTACGTCGCGGTGTGCGACGTCAAGAAGAACGTTCGCGACGAGAGAATGAATCAGGTCAACGGGAAGTACAACAACAAGGACTGCAAGGCCTACAACGACTTCCGCGAGGTTATGGCGCGAGGCGACATCGACGCCGTGCATTGTGCGACGCCCGATCACTGGCACGCGATCGTGGTGATCGAGGCCTGCCGCAACGGAAAGGACATCTACTGCCAGAAGCCCGAGACCAAGACGCTCCGGGAAGGCAAACTGATGGTCGAAGCGGCCCGGCGCTATAGTCGCGTGGTCTCCGGCGGTAGCCAGCGCGTGCTCGAAGATTATCGCGGCATCGTCAACGCCTGCTGGGGGGGCGAGAAAGGCAACGTCAAGTCGATCAACGTCAACGTGGGTCCCTTCCCGACGGAGTGCAACAAGGCAGGGGAACCGGTCCCCGACGGCTTCGACTGGGACAAGTGGCTCGGACCCGCCCCCTGGGCGCCGTACCATCCGCACCGACAGAGCGGCAGCTACAACATCGATGGCACGAGCTGGCGGTCGTTCAAGGACTACTCCGGCGGCGGCATGACGGACTGGGGCGCCCATCATTTCGGCGGCGCAACGTTCGCCATCGATGTCAGGGAGCTGGAGCCCGAGGAAGTCATCTTCCATAATGAAAACGGCCAGAAGTATGCGACGTGCCGCTATCCGAACGGCAAGCTCCTTCACCACAATTACCCCGGTCGGGGCAACCTGGACGTGGAATTCGCGAGTGGACAAGGTCCCTCGAAGCCGGTTCCTGGTTACTCCGGAACCGGCGGCATCTACGGGGATTTCATCGATTGCGTCAAGACACGCAAGAAGCCCTTCCGCGACATCGAGCTCGCGGTCCACACTGCAACCGTGTGCCACCTGTTCCTCATCGCCTACGAGTTGGAACGGTCGCTGAAATGGGATACGGCCAAGCAGCAGTTTGTTGGCGACGACGAAGCCAATCGCCTTGTCGACGTTGCCAGAAGAGAGCCCTGGGTGATTTGAGAACGCGACCGTTGCGACAAGGAGACTTGATTATGACGAGTGAGCAGACTGTAAAAACGACACTGGCGGCTGGAGCGACCGCCATGGCTGCTGCCACGGCCATGGCCCAGACGGACTCGGCCGCAGTAGACAAGGCATTCGAAACGCTGAAGACCTATGATTGGGGCGCAGACCGCCAGATCCTGAATCCAATCGACCAGGCGATCATCGCCACGCAAGGCGATCCCGCTGCACGCGCGGTGCTGGAAAAACGCCTGGTGGACACGCTTGCCGGCGGCATCTCGCGATCCGCGCAGGACTATGTATGCCGCAGGCTGAGGGTCGTGGGCACAGCCCAGTCCATCAAGGCCCTCGCCGCTCTCCTGACGGCTGAGGAGACCTCGCACATCGCACGGTACGCCCTGGAACGCATTTCGGACGAGAAGGCGGCCGAGGCGATGCGGGACGCGCTGCCCAAGGTCGGCAACAAGCTGAAGCCGGGCATGATCGGTTCACTGGGCAAACGTCGTGACACCAGGAGCATCGAGGCCATCTCGAAGCTCTTGGGCGACTCCGACGTCCAGGTCGCCAAGGCTGCGGCCCACTCGCTGGGTCTGATCGGCACGCCCGCTGCGGCCAAGGAGCTGAGCAAATTCGCGAAGAAAGCGCCTGCCAACATGAAAATGCCGGTAGCCGATGCCAGGCTGATCTGTGCCGAGCAGTTGCTGGCCGACGGCGAGAAGTCGGAGGCGGTGGCGTTGTACAAAGAGCTTCAGGGCGATGACCAACCCGCGCACGTCAAGGTTGCCGCCATGAAGGGGATGCTGACCGCTGCGACGAAAGGGTGAAGTCGCCAAACCAGCAAACACGGGTCACGCCACTGGTGTAAACGCCGCCCGGCATAGATGAGCAAGGCTTCTTCATGCCGGGTAGGATTCTGTGTGAGACTGTCGCCGGAGACACGGACTCCGGGACCTCAGGGGACCCCAAACCCGGTCTGTCGGGTTTGGGGTCCCTTGTTCATACCGGGGACTATCGATCGCCGGCGAGGTATCGCAGCTCGGCTTCCGACAAGACGCGATTGTAGATGCGGAAGTCGTCGAGCGAACCCAGGAAGTACGCGTCGGCGGTGTACTGCGACCGGCCGAGCCAGTTCTGGGTCGTGGTCCCCAGGTCCTTCGGCAGCACGGTCGTGACGCCCGAGGCGATCTGCTCGCCGTCGAGATACAGACGGATGGTCATGCTCACGCTGTCGATCGTGACCGCCACATGGTGCCAGCCGACGCTCATGACGACCACGCTGTCCACAATCTGCTCACCGACCGTCGCCGAACGGATCGCGAACCGCAGGGGACCGCTGGTGCTCTGACGCGGGCTCAGGAACATGTACGGCGCGGTGCCGGAACCCGAGCCGAAGTCGAAGATCCGCTGCCAGGAGCCGCTGCCGCCGCCGAAGTTGACGTGCGTCGAGACGGTCGTGTCCGTCAGCGTCGCGATCATCGGACCGATGGGCAGGTCCACGTAGGCGTTGATGGCGTTGAACACGAGAGCCTGTCCGGCGTAGCCGGCCTCGTAGCTGGCGTCGCCGTTGAGGACGCCGTGGTAGTTCTTCCCTGATGTGTCCTGGGCGTTTCCGTCCATCGTGTAGAGGGCCATCAGGCCGGCTGTGCCCGGATCGGCGGGACTGGCGGCCTGAGGCGCCACGGCGTACAGGCGGATGTCGTCGAAGAACAGCATGCCCGTACCGCTGCCCTCGACGCCGACCGTCAGGCTCTTGACACTCTTGAGCGTCGCGCCGGCGCCGGCCAGCGGGATCGACCACTGCTTCCACACCGGCATCGTCGTCGCGTCGGCGCCGTTGTTGTAGGAGACCTTCGTGTTGTTGATCTTCACGTACAGCGGGGCCGGATCATTGGTGATCTGGCCGCGGAAGTACAGGACGAGAGTCGTGACGCCGTGCT
>JBDKRX010000011.1:0-8364 GCA_039683175.1 Phycisphaerales bacterium | reverse complement strand
CATTCCGACAATCTGCTCCGCCGTGTGGTGCTTCTGTTTCACGAGAGTACCCTTTCATTCTATAACCCTATTCTTCTTATCGGATACTCTCTCATTGCATCTGGCATCGTTTTCGGGGAGCACCTCAGCCGCCGGCCTACGCTCCTATTCGTACTCGTCCTTTCGGACGGCACACGAGACTTCCTACAGAAGAGAGGTCCTATTCTGCTCGGACGCCGTCCGGCAAGCCGGCGGCAATTTGTCGCTCAGGATCCTCTCGGAATCAGGCCAGCCGTGGAATCGATCCACTCCCTTTCTTCAGTTGTTCTGCGGATTCACCGCCTGTGGGTCTTGCTCCTTCTTACCCGAGACTAATTCTTCATTGAACAGCTCTCCGGTTTTGAGCATCGCCCACATGATCGTCAAGAGCTTGCGGGCCGTCGCCACGACCGCCGCTTTCTTTCGCTGGTTCTGGCCGCCGACGATCTGTTCGTAGAAGGCCTTGATCGCCGGGCTCTTCCGGATCGCCCGCCAGACGCTCTCGACCAGCAGCCAGCGGACGACCGCGGGACCTTCCTTGCTGATGTGCCCCAGCCGACGCGTCTGGCCGCTCTCGTCGAGCTTGGGCGTCAAACCGAAGTACGCCGCGTACTGCTTGGAGCGTTTGAACCGCCGCACCTCGTCGGTGTAGGCCAAAATCGCCTCCGCCGTCCGAGGGCCCACCCCGGGAATGCTCCTCAGCAGTTTGCCGCCGCCGTGGTCGGCCAGGGTGCGGTCCAGGTAACAGGTCACGCTCTGGAGTTGACCGCCCAGCAGCTTGAATTCTTCCAGCAGATCCGTCAGATGCGCCCGCCAGAGCTGCTCGGCCGAAACCTCGGTCCAGTCCTGGGCCTGCTGACGCATCCATTGGACATTGTCGGCCTTCCACAGACTGCCCGGGTGCGCCGGTCGGGCCAGGCCGTTGGCCCGCAGCAAGGCGCGGATGCGATTCTTGACCGAGACGATTCGGTTGACGATCCCGCGTCGTTGCTGGATCGTCACACGCCACTGGCGGACCTGACGCTTGGGGATGTGGACCGGGGGGACCTCGCCGATGCTCAGGAGGACCGCCTGCTTGCGGGCGTCGATCCGGTCGTTCTTCTTGCTCGTGCGATAGACCCAGGTCATCTTGTGGGGATTGGAGACCGTCAGCGTATCGACGTACGGACGCAGGGCGTCGTAACGCAGGCCGGCCTCTCCGCTGATCTCGAAGGTCAGGTGCAGTTCGCCGGTGTCTTGACGCTCTTGTTGAAGGTATTGCTGCATGTCTTGAAGATCGGTGACCAAGGTGTTGTAACGATCCTTCTGTCCCTGCTGGACGACGCAGGCGACGGTCTTCTTGCTGTCGATGTCGAAACCGATATACTTGGCGTTCATCGGAGCCTCCTGGGAACAAGGTTCTTGTGGCGTTCACGCAACGACCACGTACCGGATCATTCAAACCTTAGCCTTGGAGGCTCCAATTTCATAGCTTATGCCGGAGGTCTGGGGGCAGAGCACCCAGGAGACGGGAATCACGAACGATGGTCGGTAGTCAGAAATCGGTAATCGGCTGTACACCCATGTGACTTCATCAGCGTCCATCGGCGTTCATCTGCGGTTCAATCGGCTTGGTATTCACGGTAGCGGGATCACCTGCCAGCCTTCGGTGCCGAAGCGGATGTCCCGCTCGACGAACTCCCAGACGACGACCTTCTTGCCCTTCAGGAGGGCGGGTTTGCGGGCCAACTGCTGGCGGACGAGGGTTGAAGCGCCGCCGTCGCTGATGACGCTGGTGAGGCCGAAACCGAGATTGTACGCCAGGTGCGCGACAAAGCCCCCGCTGCCGGGCTCATCCCGCTCGAAGATCCGCAGAAAACTGTCGCCCAGAACGAGCACCGGTGAGTCCGGATCATCCGTGTAGGGCTTGCCCATCTCCACGTCGATCACCTGCGGGCAATCCATTCGCTGCGGCTCGAAAAGCTCCTCCACCTGCGGCACGCGAATCATCTGGAGCACATCGCCATATCGCTCGACCGGGACGGACTTCAGTTCGTACCGGGTCGTGCCTTTCTCCACCCAGCCGGAATCGAGAAGCCTGTGGGCGACGGTCTCGGCAGCCAGCCTCATCCCCGCCGGCGACCAGTGGCTGTCCTGGGCCAGGTAGTATTCGGGACTGCCTGCGATCTGCCTCGCCTTGGCGTAGACATCGAACAGATCGACGACCTCAATGCCGGCCTGATGCAACCTCGCCAGGACATCGCGGGTCGCCGGGTTCACGAGACCCGCCGCCCGGGTAGCCAGCATCTCGGGATAGACACTGGCCTTGTTCGGCGCGGGCATCACGACGAGCTGGATGCCGCGTTTGGCCAAGTCATCACGGAATGACGTGACGGCGGCGAAGATGTCGTCTCGGGCGCTCGTAGTGACGCCGTCAGGCATTATCTTCTTCTCGCCAGAGGGAAGATATGCCCTTGCGGGCACACTCCGAACAGGCTCGATGAGATACTGGACCGCAGGCCGGTAGAAGAACCACCCGTCGCGTCCGAGCAGGGCCTTGTCGCCTGTGTCCTCCAGAAGAACGAAGCGAGCAAATTGCATCCAGGGGCGGACCACCCGGGCCAGTCTGCACCCATTCTCCAGGCCGGTCTCGATGCGTTTGAGATTCGCCCGGGTCGGCGGCTGCCGGAACAGATCGACAATCTCCGGCGTGTCGCCCTCGCGCAGGTCGAACACGACCTGGCTGGGAGCGACGATCCCGATCATCGCCAGGAAGGCGACGATCAGGCAGATGTGTTGTGAGCGGCTTGCCGCCACCGGAGCACTCCTAAAACTGAAAATACAGGAACGATCTGAACGACTGGGCGAACATCGTCATCAGCGAAAGGGCAAACAACACGACCAACACGAGGACCCTCGGCCAACTGAGTCGCCGGACCCAGTCGAAACCCTGCACAGGTTGGATCACGAGCAGTGCGCACAGGGCCATGAGAATGAGATGGCCTCGCGTATAGATCGCGGCACTGAGCAGCGTGGAGCCGCCCTGGGCGGCCTTCGGCCAGAACATGATCGAAAGCATTCGCCACGCTTCCGAGAGATCCGCAGCCCGGAAGACCACCCATCCCAGCGTGACCAGGACGAAGGTTGTGAGACGTGAAGCGTGAAGTCCTGTGGGTCCTATCCGTCCTATTCGTCCTATCGATCCCATTCCCCTGCGAATCCGCTCGACGATCAGCCACAACCCGTGCCAGGCACCCCAGACGATGAACGTCCAGCCGGCCCCATGCCACAGGCCGCACAGCAGGAACACGATCATCAGGTTCGCATACGTGCGGATGGTTCCGCCCCGGCTGCCGCCGAGCGGAATATACAGGTAGTCCCGCAACCAGCTCGACAGTGAGATATGCCAGCGCCGCCAGAAGTCCGTGAAGCTCCCGGCTCGGTAGGGCGCATCGAAGTTGCGGGGACACTCGAACCCCAGCATCAGTCCGATGCCGATGGCCATCTCCGAGTAGGCGGAGAAATCGAAGTACAACTGGAACGAGTAGGCCAGGGCCCCAAACCACGCGTCCAGTGTCCCGGGTGACGCAGCCGCAAAGACCGCGTCCGATACTTGCGCTACCGCGTTCGCCAGGAGGATTTTCTTCGCGAACCCCAGGATGAACAACGCCGCGCCTCGGGAGAACTTGTTTAGCGTGTGCTCACGGGCGGCGAGTTGATCGGCGAAGGTCGGCACAGGCTCGGCCATGGAATCGACCGTGCCGTAGCGTTGGATCGGACCGGACAGAAGCTGCGGGAAGAACGAGACATAGCATGCGAAATCCAGCAGGGACCGGGCCGGAGGCTGCCCCCGGTAGATGTCCACGACATAACCAACGATCTTGAACGTATAGAACGAGATGCCGACCGGCAGCAAGATCTTGAACGCGGGCAATGCTTCGCCACCGAGAAGCAGCAGGATGCGATTGAGGTTTTCCTCGGCGAACACGGCGTATTTGAAGAAGCCAAGGAGGGCCAGATCAATCGCAATGACGCACGCCGTCAGCAGCAGGCGCATCCTCTCCGCGCGGGTCGCTGCGATGAGCCGGGACAGTGTGTAATTGGCCACGGTAGCAGCGAAGAGCAGGGCCGCGAACCGCCACTCCGCCCACGCATAGAACACGTACCCCGCCGCCAGCAGCAGGACGTTGCGGGCCGCCGGCCACCATCGCGGGACGAGCCCGTACAACAGCAGCAGCGCCGGCAGGAAGTAGAAGAGGAATATGTGGGACGTGAATGCCATCGATCACTTCGCGGCCTTGTCGGTCCAGATCGCCCAGTAGACCGGGTCGTTCACCTCGCCGAAGTACTTGTTGATGATCCCGCCCATGTAGTGATCGTCGATGGGGACCTCCAGGGCCATCTGGTGCACATCCCCCACGCGGAACTGCTTGACACTACCGCCGATCTCCTGGACGCGGGCGTCCGCGACGCTGCTGCGAGGCTCCGCAGGGTTGTAGTGACCCACGTAGATCGTCTCCTTGTCCACCGTGCCCCGATGCACTTGCAGCACCTTATACTTCATCACATGGGCGTAGTCGTACATGGGATCGTCGATCAGATCGCCCCGAATCTCCTCCAACCGGGCCGTGACCTCGATACTGCCCCGGGTCGTGACGTTCGGGTCCACTGCCGGGGTTTCCGTCTTCTTCGCACACGAAACACACAGGGATACGAGCACAAACCCGACCACCGTTGAGACGATCCTCATTTGCGATCTCCTATTTCGGCATACGTCCAGCAGGGTTCCCAGCCTTCGACAAGCTGGAGCACCGCAGCATCCTTGGCGTCGGGATGCACCTTTCGCAGTGCGACGCTCAGCCCGCCGATCGCGGGGGCATCCGCCATCCGCATCACGCAGATCGGCGCCCCGGAATCTTCAGAACCGCCTCCATCCTTGGCGCATCGCGTGAACAGCACGTAGTTGCCATCGGGCGACAGCGCCGCGCCGTAGATGTGGTAGCCGTCCTCGCCGTAGATCATCCGGGCCTCCTTGCCCTCTCCATCGCTCATCCAGAGTTGCGTGAAACCATAGCCATCCTGGCCCGCAGGCCGGCACGGGAAGATGATGTGTTTTGAATCCGGGAACCAGTCCGGCGTACAACTCTGGAACTCGTGTACGATGTTCAGCTCGCCCGTTTGGGCGTGCATCCGCACGACGGTCCACAAAATGCGGGCGTTGGCCACGCCGCAGAACCACTGGCCGTCCGGCGACCAGAAGAGCTGTTGATAGATGCCCTTTCGGGGTGACTCGCGGACAATCTGTTTCGTCTGAATATCCACGATCTGAATCCCCTTCTGAGTCAGACAGGCACTCTGCTTGCCGTCAGGCGACCACGATGCCCAGGGGAATTCCCGGTCCCCGCCGATCTGCGTGGGATTCGAGCCGTCTGCTCCGGCGATAATCAGGTTCCCCTGGAATCCCCAGAGGTCGTGACTGATGACCGTGCCCTTCGCGAAACGGCGATAGAGCAGTTGCGTGCCATCGGGGGAGAACCGCGGCCCCCCTTCCTCATAGTCGGCCGTGTTCGTGATGTTCCGGCGTTGGGAACCATCCGGCCGCATAAGGAACAAGTCCCACGTCCCGTTTTCCGCGCGGGCCGCGAACGCGATCCATCCTTTGCCGCCCACCTCCTCGGCAAGTTGGGCTGCGCGATCATCCTGCGCTCCCAATCCAGCAGAAGCCAGGGTCAAACCAATCGTGAGAACGAGAGTTGCGAGTGTCTTTCTCTTCAGCATATATGAGGGACTCCTGACCGGAACTACGCAGGCCGATTGAACTGCGGGATCTTCATCTGTTCACCGCCTCGCAGGGCGGATTCGTGCGCGACGATGCCAGGCACTGTGTAGGCCAGCGCCTCGTAGATATCGACCGCAGGCCGGCAGCCATGCACAAGGGCATCGATGAACTCATGCGTCAGGAATGAGTGCGAGCCGTAATGCCCGGTGTCGTGTCGTAGGGGCTCCGGCAGCATGTCGGTCTTCCACCAGGCGGGCTGCTCGTACTTCTCCATCTCAGGCAGGTCGCGAACGAAGCCCGCGTCGTCCTTTTCCTTGCGTCCCTCAGCCGAACGGATGATCACCGGCGGCAGCCCGGTCGGCTCGTCGCAGTAGAAGCTCATCTTATTGCCGATCCACTGGGCCCGCTCCGTCCCCCGATGGGCCCCCTTCCACCAGACGTTGCAGCGGAAGGCGTGCCCGCGGTCGGTTTTGAACATGGCCGACTCGTTCCAGAACGGGTTCTTGTAGACGTTGTCTTTGCAGATGGGATCGTCGTCGCCCCAGCCGTAGCAGGAGACTTCGGTGAGCCGCTCGCCCGTGACGCCGGCGATGAAGGCGGTGCAATGCGTCGGGTAGTGCATGGGCGCCAGGCCGTGACGCCAGGTCCGCTTGCCATTCTCAAAATACAACACCTCCAGGCCCGGATGCTGGTACTCCGCCTCGCAATAGTAGATCTCGCCGAATTTGCCCTGCTCGTGGAACTTCCGCACGGAGATCGTCGGCTGCTGATAGTAGCTGGTCTCGGCCATCATGTAGGTCAGGCCGGAGGTCTTCACCGCGTCGAGCAGCCGCTCGGCCTCTTCGACGCCCCCTCCCACCGAAGCAGGCACGGCGGAGATCGCGTGCTTGCCGTGCTTCATCACTTCCGCGACGTGCTTGACGTGGTTTGGTCCCTCGGTGAAGACCGCCACCGCGTCGATGTTCTTGTCGAGCACCAGCTCTTCGAGCGAGTCGTACGACTTGCTGCACTTGTACGTGCGCATCAACCCATCGCGTCGTTCGGGCCGCAGATCGCTGACGGCCTCGACGATGCAGTCCGGATGCTCGTGCCACTGGAAGCTCGTGCCGAACCCGCCGCCCACGACGCCGATCCGAATCTTCTTCGGCGCCGTGTTGACAGCCAGGGTCGAATACAGAGGCAGTGACGCCCCTGCGACTGCGGCACTGCACGCAAGGAACTCCCGCCGGGAGCAGGAATGCGAGGACGGCCCGCGAACGGCTTGCGATGATGAACTCGTGAGGTATGAAGTGGTCATAGCGATTCTCCTGTCACAAAGGTATCCACGAACCGATTACTTACCACACCGGGCCGCAGAATACAAGGACCGGCGAAGCCGGCATGTCTCCAAACGGATTCTGAACTGGGGCGGCAATCTTCCGGCAGACCTTGTGGACAGGCAATGCGCCGGATAAGATCAGCAGCGGACTGATGAACCGTCCAAAGGAGTGGACCTATGAAAAAGAACGACGCGTTGAAGATTCTCAACCCGATCCTGGCGGTACTGACCCTTTCACAGGCGCTCTCCGCGATCTTTGGCGAACACCTCTCACGAGAGGCATTCGAGTGGATTCATGAAGGCGGCGGAACGCTTCTGCTGATCGGGATCGGGCTCCACGTCATCCTCAATTGGAACTGGGTCCACGCCAACCTGCTGGCTCGAAAGCACGCACCGTAACCCGGACACAAGCGAGCGGCCCGGCCACACGTCTTCCACGATTCCGCCGCATACTCGATCGACCACCCATCGCCACTTCCGCATCGGATGGGCAACACTGTCCGACGACAACTGGCCCCAGTAGATATTCCCTACTTGAACGTGACGACGCCATCAGGAGAGAATAGAGGATCACCGGCGATCCGAATCGTGAAGGCACCCCTACGGCAGTCCTCGTTCTTGTTGCCAGAGAACTTGGCATGAACGAAATTGGCGATCGTCCTGACGATTTCTTGGGCAAGTGTGACATCTTCTGGATTCATCGTGATTCGGATCGGTGAGTACTCGTTTGTGAATGTGAGGACAGGCTTGCCCGCAGATGCATTGATTCCAGCTTGCTTGAATAGACTCGTAAGTTCCTCAGCAACCAGAATGCGAAGATGACTTCCTTGTTCGGGGACAACGCTCACGCTCAAGTTCATTTCCAAATGCTGTTCTCGGAACGCGCGTAGATCGGCTATTGCCCTTTCACATATATGGGTGGCGAGTGGTCTGTAGAGATCCCGAGTAGCAAGTTCGCGGACCTCGTTGATGTCCTCGGCCAACTTTGCCACGGCGGCATCCGTCTCAAGCGATGGATATAGCTGTTCTGACTTCCGGCGGATGGGATCGAGCAATGCCTTTTGGTGGAGGTTCTCTCGATGTAACTCCGCTTCTCTCGCTCGCACCCTGTCGAGTTCCTGTACCAGTGAATCCTTGTCGGTCTTTAGTACGACAGCGCTATGACGAATCCATCTGTTTGTTGGCTCGACGCTGAGTGCGTTTCCGACTTTCATACGAGGCATGATTTCGCCGTTGATAATACTTGCACCGCGCCGTGACCAAGGCCCAC